>NZ_VJWX01000199.1 GCF_007713715.1 Amycolatopsis rhizosphaerae | reverse complement strand
AGCTCGTCTACCGCGGGGACCGGCTGCCCGTGTGGGACGCACAAGCCGAGTCCTTTGTAGACCCCGAGACGCGGAACCCACTGACGGCCTGGGGTGAGGCGGTGGAGGCGGTGGAGGCGGTGGAGGAACCCGCGCACGTGGTGACGTTTGGGCGGCAGGTGCACTCCAAGGGCATCCTCGGCGGCACCGACGAAGCCGGACGCCACATCGGCTACCTCACCAAATACCTGACCAAGTCCACGGGGGAAGTGATCGAGGCGACCTCGGCGCGACAGCGGGAGCACCATGATCGGCTCCACGCCGAGCTCTCGATCACGCCGTGTTCGCCGCGGTGCCCGGTGTGGCTGCTCTACGGCATCCAACCCCTCGGGGCCACATCCCGGACGACTCCCGGGCACTGCAAGGGCCGGGCACACCGGTGGACCACCCTCGGCCTGCCGGGGCGGCGGGTTCTGGTCTCGCGGAAGTGGTCGGGCAAGACCCTCGCCGACCACAAGGCCGACCGCAAGGCGTTCGTGCGCGACATGCTCGCCGCCGTCGGCATCGTCAAACCGGAACAGGACACCACCCGGCTCATCTGGCGCAAGGTCGACCCGGGCGACCGGGACGCACCACCACGGGCGCACCTGCTGATGCGCGCTATCGCCGAACGGATCACCTGGAAAGCCGAATACGACCGGGCACTACTCGCGGCGGGGCCACCGATGAGCGGTCCAGAAACTTCGGCAACTCCGCTCGCGGCCTGATGGGGGAACACATGGACAACCTGCGAAGCATCGACAGACTCTGGACCGTCGAGGACGTCTCGGCCTACCTCGGCGTCCCTGTGAAGACGCTCTACCAGTGGAAATGGCGTGGCGAAGGGCCACCGGTCCGCAAAGTCGGACGGCACCTGCGCTACGACCCCGCCAAGCTCCGCGCCTGGCTCGACAACGAGGAGGCGGCGGCCTGATGGGGCACATCCAAGACCGCTGGTACCGGCCCAAGCGCGCCCCCGAGACGGGCGAGATCATGCTCAACGCCAAGGGCAAGCCGGTGCTCGAAAAAACCGAGCTGTACGGGATCGGCATGCGCTACAAGGTGCGCTACCTCGACCCGGACAACGAGGAGCGCTCGAAGTCGTTCCCGGACAAGCAGAAGAGGCGCGCGGAAGACTTCCTGATCGAGGTCGAGTCGGACAAGCGCGAGGGCAAGTACGTCGACCCTCGCTCGTCGTCGAAGACCTTCCGGCAGCAGGCAGAGAACTGGCTCAAGGCACAGTCACCCGACCCTGCCACCCGTGAGATCCTCCGCAGCCGTCTTGACAGCCAGATCTATCCGCGCTTCGGCGGAATGAAGCTCGGCCAGATCAAGCCAGCGACCATCCGGGACTGGCTTGGGGACCTGGAGGAGAAGCAGCACGCGGAGAACTACAAGGTCGTCCTGTTCACGCTGGTCTCGGCCGTGCTGGACTCGGCCATAGACGACAAACTGATTCGGGAGAACCCCTGCAAGGCGAAAACCGTGCGGCGCCCGGTCGGGAAGAGCCCACAGGTGGAGGTCTGGCCGGAAGAGCGTGTGCACAAGGTCCGCGGCGGCCTGGCCGACCGGTTTTCGATCCTCGTGCCGCTCGGCTCGGGTCTCGGCCTGCGGCAAGGCGAGATCCTGGGCTTCTCCCCCGACGACATCGACCGTGACGCAATGGTCGTGCGTGTTCAGCGGCAGATCAAGACCGTGAAGGGCGTGATGATGTTCGCGGCACCGAAAGGCGGGAAGACGCGCACGGTCCCGGTGTCCCCCGCTGTGCTCGCGGAACTCGACGATCACGCAGACCGGTACCCGCCGACGCCGGTAACGCTCCCTTGGCGGGTGCCGGACGGTGAGCGGGTCACGGCCCGGCTGCTGATCACGGGTGAGGAGGGCCGCCTCTACAGCGGGGACCTGTTCACGAAGGTGGTGTGGCATGCGGCATTCCGGGCGGCCGAACTCGACTATCGCGGCCGGGCGGATGGCATGCACGCGCTGAGGCACTTCTACGCCTCGACGCTGCTGTCCCGGGGCGTGTCGATCAAGGAGCTGGCCGAGTACCTGGGGCACGCGGACGCTGGGTTCACGCTGCGGACCTACACGCACCTCGTGGCGTCGAGCCATGAACGGGCGCGGCAGGCGATCGACGCGGTGTTCGGGCGGCCTGGGTCTTTCGATGGCCTGGAGGTGGCGTAATCAGGAAGGCACAGGCCGCCCGAGCCAACTTACTTAGACCGTCGGACGCCGGTGGTGTTCACGGCAGCAACCACCTTCGGCACATCTTCCGGTCGGCAACGCTCGAGCGCTTTGTGGACTATGACCACTCGTGCGCTCTGCTGGACCCCGAAGGCCAGCAACAAGAGAAAAGAACTAACGACGGCTTCCACGAAAAACCTCCAGGGCATGCGGAAAGGGGCATGCCCGAGATCAACCGTCGAACAGACGCGCTCTCCCGCCCTCCTAGAGGGCGTCCCGAGCAGGGCGCTTCGGGCGTGATCGGGCCAATCATAGCGGCCAATGACTACCAGTCGTACGCCGATGCCGGGTTCACGCTTCGGACGTACACGCACCTGGTGGCGTCCAGCCACGAACGGGCGCGGCAGGCGATCGACGCGGTGTTCGGGCGGCCTGAGTCCTCTGACGGCCTGGAGGCGGCCTGATCATGAAAATCCAGGGCCGCCCGAACTACCGGACGATGATCGAATCAGCCCTTGAGCAGGGCGCGGGCCATCACCATGCGCTGGATCTGGTTGGTGCCCTCGTAGATCTGGGTGATCTTGGCGTCGCGCATCATGCGCTCGACCGGGAAGTCGCGGGTGTAGCCCGCGCCACCGAAGAGCTGGACGGCGTCGGTGGTGACCTCCATCGCGACGTCGGAGGCGTAGGCCTTGGCGGCGCTGGCCATGAATCCCGCGCGCGCGTCGCCGCGCTCGGAGGCGGCGGCGGAGGCGTAGACCAGGTGGCGGGCGGCCTCGATCTTGGTGCCCATGTCGGCGAGCATGAACTGCACGCCCTGGAACTCACCGATCGCCTTGCCGAACTGCTTGCGGTCCTTGACGTAGGCCACGGCCGCGTCCAGCGCGCCCTGCGCGATGCCCAGCGCCTGGGCGCCGATCGTCGGGCGGGTGTGGTCGAGGGTGCGCAGCGCGGTCTTCAGGCCGGAGCCCGGCTCGCCGATGATGCGGTCCGCGGGGATGGTGCAGTTCTCGAAGTAGATCTCGCGGGTCGGCGAGCCCTTGATGCCGAGCTTGCGCTCCTTCGGCCCGACCGAGAAGCCCGGGTCGTCCTTGTGCACCACGAAGGCGGAGATGCCGTTGGACTTCTTCTCCGCGTCGGGGTCGGTGACGGCCATGACGGTGTACCAGGTGGACTCGCCGGCGTTGGTGATCCAGCACTTGGTGCCGTTGAGCACCCAGGAGTCACCCTCGAGCCGGGCACGGGTACGCATGGAAGCGGTGTCGGAACCGGCCTCGCGCTCGGACAGCGCGTAGGAGGCCGAAGCCTCACCGGAGGCGATGGACGGCAGGACGAGCTTCTTCAGCTCCTCCGAGGCCGACAGCAGGATCGGCTGGGTGCCCAGCTTGTTCACCGCGGGGATCAGCGACGCGGAGGCGTCGACCCGGGCGACTTCTTCGATCACGATGCAGGCGGCGATGGCGTCCGCGCCCTGGCCCTCGTACTCGTCGGGGATGTGGACGGCCTGGAAACCGGCCTTGATCAGCGCGTCGCGGGCCTCGACGGGGTAGCGCTCCTGCTCGTCGACCTCGGCCGCGTGCGGCGCGATCTCCTTCTCCGCCAGCGCGCGGACGGCGGCCCGCAGCTCCTCGTGCTCCTCGGCCAACTGGTACAGCCCGGGACCGTCAGACACCGGCGTCACCCTCCTCGAATGGCTTGTTCTTCTTCGATGTTAGTGCTCGTTTACTAGGGCTTCCTTGTGTTCTCGGCCGCACTCTCGCCCTAAGGTGAAGTGATGCGGATCACGATGCCTCCCGAAATGCCCACTTCGCTGGACTATCCGGAAGTACCGGTGGGTGCGATCCTGGCCGGCGCCGCCGCCCGGTACGGCGACCGGACGGCCTACCTGCACAACGACCGTGCGCTCGGCTTTTCCCAGGTCTACGGGGCCGCCTGCCGGTTCGCGAACGCGTTGCGGGCCCACGGCGTCGGCACCGGCGACACGGTCGCCGTCCACCTGCCGAACTGCCTGGCCTATCCGGTGGCCTACTACGGAATCCTGCTCGCCGGGGCGACTTTCACCCCGGCGAACCCGCTGCTGCCGCCCGCCGACCTGGCGGCACAGCTGGCCGACTCGGGCGCGGTCGCCGCCATCAGCACCGGCCCCGCCGCCGAGGTGCTCGCCGGCGTCCAGGACCGGACCGCCGTGCGCCTGGTCGTCGTGGTGGACGGCGAGTCGGGGCCGGGACGGACGGAGTTCGAGCGCTTCCACGCCGGGCAACCGGAAACCCCGCCGGAAGTGGCGATCGATCCCCGCACCGCCCTCGCCCACCTGGCCTACACCGGCGGCACGACCGGGCGCTCGAAGGGCGTGCGCCTGCCGCACCGCAACGTCGTGGTGAACTCCCTGCAGTACGCGTGCTGGGGCAGCGGGTCGGTGCCGGTGCTCGAAGACGGCGAGCGCCTCGGCCTGGACCAGGTCGGCAGCGAGGACGAGTGGCCGAGCCGCCTCGGCACGGGCGTCGCCATCAACCTCACCCCGTGGTTCCACGCGATGGGCACCATCGGCGGGCTCAACGTGCCCATGCTCACCGGCGGCACGATCGTGCTGCAGGACGGCTTCGACCCCGTCCGCTACCTCGCCGACGCCGAGCGCCTGCGCGTCACGCAGCTCGGCGGCGCGCCCGCGCTCTATGCCGCGTTGCTCGCCTGCCCCGACTTCGCGACGCGGGACCTTTCGTCCGTGCGGAGCCTGTCGTCGGGGGCGGCGCCGATGCCGCACGAGATGATCAAGGCGCTGCGGCGGCGGTTCCCGGACGCCGTCATCTCCGAGGGGTACGGGCTCACCGAGGTCACCATGGGGGCCACCGCGAATCCCGCCTTCCGTTCCGCCGTGCGGAAACCGGGCAGCGTCGGGGTGCCGGTGTTCGACACCGAGGTCAAGATCGTCGCGCCGGAGGGCGGCGAGGAACCCCTCCCGCCCGGGGAGCCCGGCGAGGTGTGCATCCGGGGACCGCAGGTGATGACCGGATACCACGACCGGCCGGAGGAGACGGCCGCCGTGCTGGTGGACGGCTGGCTGCACACCGGCGACATCGGCGTGCTGGACAAGGAGGGTTACTTGTCCATTGTGGATCGCAAGAAGGACATGCTGCTGTACAAGGGATACAACGTCTACCCGCGCGAGCTGGAAGAACTGCTGATGTCCCAGCCCGGGGTGGCCTCGGCCGCGGTGGTGGGCAGGCGGCGCGCGGACGTCGGCGAGCTCCCGGTGGCCTTCGTCGTGCGGCGCGGGGACGCGGGCACCGAGGAGGACCTGATGGCGGCGGTGAACGCGAACGTGCTGCCGTACAAGCGGCTCCGGGAGTTGCACTTCGTGGACGCGATCCCGGTCTCCGCGGCGGGCAAGATCCTCAAGCGCGAACTGCGCGCCCGCCTGGAGGCCTAGGAGACTCCAGCGGGGCGCGGCGCGGGCGGTGGGAATCGACCGCCCGCGCCCTTCGTCATTCCGGCGTGCCGGGCATCGCCGACGCGTCGAACGAGAGCAGCTCCCAGCTGTGGCCGTCCGGGTCGTCCACAGCACGGTTGTAGAGCCAGCCCATGTCCTGAGGGGGGCGCGGCTCGGACCCGCCCGCCTTCACGGCGGCGCCGGCCAGCCGGTCGACGTCCTCCTTCGACTCGGCGGGCAGCGCGAGGATCGACTCGATCGCACCGGAGGCGATGGGCCGCGAGGTGAACTGGGCGAACTGCTCGTGCGTCATGAGCTGCACGGTCACCACCTCGCCGAGGGCGACCTGTGCGGAAGTCTCGTCGGTGAACTGCGGGTTGAGCACACCACCCAGAGCCAGGTAGAACGACGTGCTCGCCTCCAGGTCGGTGACCGGCAGGTTGACATAGATCTGTGTGAAAGCCATCGGTGTTCCTCGGTTCTTGTGGCCGGGCCTTCCGGCTGGCCTCGAACCTATGGCCGTACCGCGGCCTCGGTCTTGTACAGCAGCGACAGCATCTCGTCTGCGGCGGGCCGCCGCAGCTGTGTCGCCGTCCGACCGACGAACCGGGTCAGCGACCGCGCCAGATGTGGCTGGTCGTGATACCCGACCAGATGTACGACCTCGGTCGCGGCCACGCCCTGCCGCAGCATCATGGTGGCCTGCCGCGCCCGCTCGATCTGCCGGATCATGCCCTGCGTCAGGCCCGTGGCCGCGGCGACCCGGCGCTGCACCGAGCGCGGTGTGACCAGCACCGGCCGCTCCCCGGCGACGACGTCGGTCACCAACGGGTCCCGCACCAGCAACCCCGCCAGGACCAGGCGCTCCACGAACGTCTCCGCGTTCTCGTAGGTGGGGATCTCCCACTCGCTGCCCTGCAGCACGAAAGAGCGCGGCGTCGTGTACGGGCTCGACACGCTGCCGTCCACAAGCCCGCCCACGGGCAGATTCCGCAGGAAGGCACCGTGCCGGAAGATCACGCCGAAGGTGCTGCCCAGCCCGCCACCCAACGGCACCACGGTGGGCCGGGTCTCGGGACCGCGGACCGAAACGGTGGTGACGCCGTCCGACGCCCACACCAGCAGCTCCCAGTTCGAGTTCACGACCGAAACCATGCGCTCCGGCGCGAAGCCGCCACGCACACCATTCGGCGCCACCCGGTACACGCCCTCGACATAGGGCGAGTCCGACAGTCGGTACTCCAGCCCTGAAATGCCCTCAAGCCGGTCGAGTGCCACGTCCGGCATCGTAGCGCGGAGCGACTAGCGGCTGACCCGCTTGCCGTGGCGAGCCGTGAAGGGTCCCTTCACAGTCGAATCGGCCGTGAAGGGACCCTTCACGGCACCGGCCGCCGGGTCAGGCGTCGCGAAGGCGGGTTTGCAGGGCGGCGTCCTTGTCGAGGACCAACTGCTGGAGATCCGCCTGGAAGGCGGCCATCTTCTCCCGCAACGCCGGGTCGTGCGCCGCGAGCATGCGCACGGCGAGCAGCCCGGCGTTGCGCGCACCCCCGACGGATACGGTGGCGACGGGCACCCCGGCGGGCATCTGCACGATCGACAGCAGCGAGTCCAGGCCGTCCAGGTACTTCAGCGGCACCGGCACGCCGATCACCGGCAGCACGGTCGCCGACGCCACCATGCCGGGCAGGTGCGCCGCACCCCCGGCCCCCGCGATGATCACCTTGAGCCCGCGGTCCGCGGCACCGGTGGCGTAGTCGAGCATCCGCTGCGGCGTCCGGTGCGCGGAGTACACGCCGACCTCGTAGGACACGCCGAACTCGTCCAGCGCCTGTCCGGCGGCTTCGAGCACCGGCCAGTCCGAGTCACTGCCCATGATCACGCCCACGATCGGCGCCATTGTCACTCCTCGGGAATTCAGTGGATCTGGAAGCCGTCGAGCCATTCGGCGTGCGACAGCCAGTGCGCGGCGAGCTTGGCGCGGGTGCGCAGCTCGTCCATGTCCGATCCGACGAAGTTGACGTGACCCAGCTTGCGCCCGGGCCGCTCCCCCTTGCCGTACAGGTGCACCCGGGCCTCCGGGAACCGGGCGAACAGGTGGTGCAGCCGCTCGTCCGGCCCCATCTTCGGGGTTTCCGGCGCGCCGAGCACGTTCGCCATCACGGTGGGGGCGAGCAGGTCCGTCGAACCGAGCGGGTAGTCCAGCACGGCCCGCAGATGCTGTTCGAACTGCGAGGTGCGCGAACCGTCCATGGTCCAGTGGCCGGAGTTGTGCGGCCGCATCGCCAGCTCGTTGATGACCAGCCCGCCGTCGGTTTCGAACAGCTCGACCGCGAGCACGCCGACCACGCCCAGTGCCTCCGCGATCCGCAGCGCGAGGTCCTGCGCCTCGTCCACCCGGCGCGCGGTCAGCCCCGGGGCCGGGGCGAGCACCTCGGTGTTGATCCCGTCCGACTGCACGGTCTCCACCACGGGCCAGGCCGCGCCCTGCCCGAACGGCGAGCGCGCCACCAGCGCGCACAGCTCGCGGCGCATCTCGACGCGCCGCTCGACCAGCAGCTCCGTACCCGCGGCGAGCAGCTCCGGCACCAGCGTCCTGGCCTCCTGCTCGGAGTCCAGCATCCACACGCCGCGGCCGTCGTAGCCGCCCTTGGCGGCCTTGAGCACGACCGGCCAGGACTGCCCGGCCGCGAACGCGACCACGTCCTCCACTGTGGACACTTCGGCGAACGGCGGGCACGGATAGCCCTCTGCGGCCAGCCGCTCGCGCATGAGCAGCTTGTTCTGCGCGAACACCAGCGCATCCGGTCCCGGCCGGACGGAGAACCCCTCCGCGGCCAGCCGGATCAGGTGCTCGGCGGGCACGTGTTCGTGGTCGAAGGTGAGCACGTCGACCGTCTTCGCGAAGGCCAGCAGCGCTTCGAAATCGGTGTGGTGCCCGATCGTCACCTGGCCGGCGACGAGCCCGGCGGAGTCGTTTTCGTCGGCGGCGAGCACCCACAGCGACTGGCCCAGCGAGATCGCCGCCTGATGCGTCATCCGGGCGAGCTGGCCACCGCCCACCATGCCCACCACGGGGAGACCGGTACGAGAGTCCATAACGCGACCAGCCTAAGGCCCTTATCGAAGTCGTTCGCGTGGCGGTGCGGGTAGCGGAACCCGGCGTGGTGGCCGACACATCGGCGTCAGCTCGGCGCGGCCTCGCGGATCCGGCGCCGCCGCCGCAGCGCCCAGCGGGTCACCAGCACCGCGGCAAGCAGCAGCGGCACCAGGATGTAGGCGTTGCCCAGCACGCCCTGCCAGAACTTCCAGTGCAGCTCGATGTTGCGCCCATTGGGCAGCACCAGCAGGACACAGCTGATGAACACCGCGATCACCGCACCGGTACCGACCCAGAAGCGCCACGCGTCGCCCGCGCGGGTCCTGGGCAGCCGCGCGATCAGCAGCACGATCAGCGGCACCGCCCACACCCAGTGGTGCGACCAGGAGATCGGCGACGCGAGCAGTGCGAAGAACGCGCTGACCAGCAGGGCCGCCAGTGCCTGGCCGCGACGGTGGAAGCGCAGCATCAGCCACACGGCGGGGATCGCGAGCAGGGCGCTGACGCCGATGGCGGCCTTGGAGGCCCACGGAGCCAGGTCGGTGACCCGGTTCATCAGGCCGTTGAGGGACTGGTTCCCCGCCCAGTGCACGGGTCCGATGCGACCGGTGTCGCTGACCGTCTTGGTCCAGTAGCGGATGGTGTCCGAGGGGATCAGCAGCAGCATGAGCCCCTCCAACCCGGCGAAGGTGGCCAGCGCGCGCGCCGCGGCCTTGCGCTTGCCGGTGAGGAACAGGTGCACGACGAAGATCAACGGCGTCAGCTTCACCGCGGCCGCGATCCCGACGAGGATCCCCCCGGCACGGGAGTCCCGCGCGCTGAGCACCAGGACGTCGACCACCACGAGCGCCATCAGGATCAGGTTGATCTGGCCGAGGAACACGGTGCGCCACACCGGTTCCAGCCCGAGCATGACCACCGAGAACACCAGCGTCGCGCGGGCGGGCGAGGACCACCAGCGCGAACCGTCGACGGCCTTGGGCAGCGAGCCGATCGTCACCCGGATCACCAAGGCCATGGCCAGCACCGAGATCGCGGTGAGGATGCCCCAGGCGACCTGGGTGGGCACCGCCGCCAGCGGGACGAACAGCAGCGCGGCGGTCGGCGGGTAGGTGAAGGGCAGCAGCGCCCACCAGGGTTCCGGCGCGAGCGTGCTGGAGTCGTAGAGCGGGTCCCCGTGCAGCAGGGTCAGCGCACCGGCCCGGTACACCGCGCTGTCCACGCCGAGCCGCCAGTCGAGCAGCCACCCGACGATCCCGACCGTGATCGCCAGCATCGGCACCGCGGACAGCACGATGATCGATCGCGGCCGGCCCCAGAGCCGGGCGAGGGACTTCCGCAGCGCCAGGCGTGGGGTCACGGGACGCACCAGCGCCTCACCGTCGGGGGCAGACACAGACCGGGTCACCCCATCAGGAAAGCACGAGCGGCGCCCCGCGAGGGCGGAAACCCCGGGTTCGGCCGCCGTGACGCCTCAGGCGCGGCCGAGCTCGCGCAGCAGATCGCAGGCCGATTCGTGGGTCGCGGGCAGCCGCACCAGGCGGATGCGGGGCCTGCCGATCTGCGCGATGTAGGCGTCGCTGGACAGTCTCTGGTGCAGGGCACGACGCAACAGGACCGCCTTCGACGGCAGGGTGTCGTCCCGGCGCAGCACGGCGACCGAAGTGGACGGCCCGAGTGTGGCCAGGCTCTCGCCCCCGTCGAGTGCGGCGCGCATCGCCTCCGCGACGAGGATCATCCCGGTGACCCGGCGCCAGCCGGTCATGGTGGTCAGGTCGAGGGAAACCACCAGCAGTGTGTGGTCGTCGGCGGCGCGGCGGCCTCGGCCTTCGGACCCGCGATAGAGCTCGTCGAGCCGGGTGCGCAGGTAGGCCGCGGTGGCCAGGCCGGTCAACGGGTCGATCACCTGGATGTTGGCGATCTGGTCCAGCGCCGCGTCGGCCCAGGCGAGAGCGGTCGCGGTGATCAGCTGGGCCGGGGTGGTGCCCAGGTCGGGGACGACGAAGCCGTCGTCGGAATCCGGCTGCGCGAGCACGGCCTGGAGCGCCGCCAAGTCCGCGAAGACCTCTTCGAGCTCCGCACCGGCGGCGGCCCTGGCCCGGGCGAGCCCGGCGAGTGAGGGCTCCGGGCCGGCGCCTCGGAGCACCGCGGCGCAGACGGCGTCCACCTCGGGCAGGGCCCAGTCGCTCGGAAACCGCCAGCCCGCGGCGAGGCTGGCGGCACGCCACCGCGCACGGAGGGTACGCAGCGGCAGGTCGCCGTCGGGGCCGTTTTGCTGGCGGGGCAGTTCTCCGCCACTGGCCGGGACATTCACTCGCGACCGTCCTTTCCTCCGGCGCGTTCTTCCAAACGGGTGACGTAACGGAGGAGACATCGTGACGGAATTTGCTCTACGTTGCCGCCCCTGTTACACCATCGGGTCATTCGTACCCATGCGTCATCGGGCCGTTCTCCGTGAGTCACACTATCGCTACCCCGGGAAATGGCTGGCGCGGTGGCCAGGGCATCCCCGGGCCCGTCGATGAGGAGAACATTTGTCCACCGTTTCCGCGGACTTCGCAGGCAAGAGTGACGCCGAACTGATCAATGCGGTTCGCTCGGGGACGCTGGCCGCATACGGGACCCTTTACGAGCGCCACGTCGCGTCCGCGCACAATCTGGCGCGCCAACTGGCCCGTTCCCAGGCCGAAGCCGACGACCTCGTGTCCGAAGCCTTCACGAAGGTGATGGACACGCTGCGTGCCGGAAAGGGACCGGACTCGGCCTTCCGCGCCTACCTCCTCACCGCACTGCGCCACACCGCCTACGACCGGACGCGCAAGGACAAGCGGGTCGACCTCAGCGACGACATGTCCACTTTGACCGCCACGGGGAGCGCCGCCACCGACGCGCTGACCGTACCGTTCTCCGACACCGCGGTCGCCGGGCTCGAACGCAGCATGGCCGCGAGGGCGTTCGCACGGCTGCCCGAACGGTGGCAGGCGGTGCTGTGGCACACCGAGATCGAACAGCAGACCCCGGCGGAGGTCGCTCCGCTGCTGGGGCTGACTCCCAACGGGGTGTCCGCGCTGGCCTACCGGGCACGCGAGGGCCTTCGGCAGGCCTACCTGCAGGTGCATCTCGCCGAGACCAGCTCCCAGCGGTGCCGGGCGACGGCGGACCGCCTCGGCGCGTGGACCCGCAACGGGCTGGCCAAGCGCGAGCGGACCCAGGTCGAGGCCCATCTCGACGAGTGCGACCGGTGCCGGGCACTGGCCGCCGAGCTGAGCGACGTCAACGGCGCCCTGCGGGCCGTGGTGGCGCCGATCGTGCTGGGCGGGGCCGCGCTCGGCTACCTGGCGCTGACCGGCGGGAAGGCGGCCGCCGCCACCGCCGCCGCCGCCGCCGCCGCGGGAGCCTCCGGCGGCGCTGCCGCCACCGCGGCCACCGCCGCGCCACGGCAGTTGCTCGGGGTCGCCGCTTCGAGCATGGCGATCGCGGCCATGGTGGCCACCGCGCTGGTCGCGAGCGGCGGCGCCCAGGACATCCCGGTCTCGGCGGCCCAGCTGCCCCCGGTCCAGACCAGCCCGACCCCGGTG
>NZ_VJWX01000198.1 GCF_007713715.1 Amycolatopsis rhizosphaerae | reverse complement strand
GCCCAGGAGCCCCCGGTTCTGCGCCGTCCCGTCCAGGAGTCGGGCGCGCTTCCGCTGCCCGAACCCGGGCCCGCCGACGAGCCACCGCGGCCGCCCGCCCGTGGCCAGGAGGAGACCCGGCAGGTGGCGCCCCTGCGGCGCACCCCGCCCGGGACACTCGCCGCACGCCTCGACGGCCTTGACGCCCCCGAGGAGGCCCCCGGGCCGGGGCCTATGGCCAGCGGCACCTTCCCGGCACCGCCGGCCCCTGGGGCGGGAGCGCCGCCGCGGCGGTCCCGCCGCGCACCCGCTCGGCAGGAGCCCGAACCCGGCCCGTACACCGAGCAGTTCCAGCCGCTGAACCCGGCCGCGGCGCCGGGTGGCCCGCCTGCCGGCCCGCCACCGCCTGCCGAGGTGCCGGTGCCGCCGGACGCCCCGCCTGCCGGGCTTTCCCGCTGGCGGCGCCAGCGTCAGAGCGTGAGTTCCGAGGACACCGAGGTCGGCGTGATGCCGCCGCTGCGGCAGGAGCCGGGTGGGACTCCCGAGCCGCATCCGTCGGGTTTCGCGCCTGCCCCGCAGTTCGACGAAGCCGCGATGGAGGCCACCGGTTTCCACGATCCCTTCGCCGAGGACGACGAGGAGGTCGACGAGTTCGGCGACTTCGGCGAGGCGGAGCCGGAGCGGCTGGACGGCTACGACTACGAGCCGGAAGCCGCGCCCGCCGGGCGTGACGAGTACGCCGACGAGGACGAAGCGCAGGATCGCGCCTCCGAAGCTTCTCCCGCGAAGCAGTGGCTCGGCATGGCCGTGCAACTCGCGCTGGGCGTGGCCGGTGGTGCCGGCGTGTGGCTGGGCTTCAACTGGTTGTGGGGCAAGCTGCCCGCCGCGGCGCTGGTCGCCGCGCTCGTGGTGATCGTCGGGCTGGTGTGGATCGTGCGGAAGATCCGCCGCGCGGACGACATCCAGACCATGGTGCTGGCCATCCTGGTCGGCCTGGTGGTCACCGTGTCCCCCGCCGCACTGTTGCTGCTGTCCCGTTGAGCACCACGGATCCGGCCCGGACCGGCGCCGCGCACGAAGGGCGCGGCGCCAGGAAGCCCATGCCCCGGCGGGAACCGCAGCACGAAGCACCGCACCGGCCACCGGTCGGCCTGTCCACCGCTTCGGTGTGGCCGCTGCGCGCCGGGACGGGCTTCGAGCTGGCCGCGGACCTGGGCTACGACGGTGTCGAGGTGATGGTGTGGGTCGACCCGGCCAGCCAGAACGTGCCCGAGTTGCGCCGCTGGTCGCGGCACACCGGGATGCCGGTGCTGTCGGTGCATTCGCCCTCGCTGCTGATCACCCAGCGGGTCTGGTCGCCCGATCCCGTCGTTCGGCTGCGCAAGAGCGTGGAGGCGGCGATGGATCTCGAGGCCCGCACGGTCGTGGTGCACCCGCCGTTTCGCTGGCAACGCCGCTACGGTGACGCCTTCGCCGATCTGATCGCGGAACTGGAGGAGGACAGCGGTATCGCGATCGCGGTGGAGAACATGTTCAAGGTGCGGCCGCCGGGCGGACGGCGGGACGCGCGGGTATCGGCGTTCCGGCCCTCCATCGACCCGACGGAGGTGGGCTACCGGCACTACACGCTGGATCTGTCCCACGTCGCGGCCGCGGGGATGGACGCGTTCGCACTGGCCGACCGGATGGGGCCGGGCCTGGCCCACGTGCACCTGGCCGACGGCACGGGCGTGCCGAAGGACGAGCACCTGGTGCCGGGCCGGGGCAGCCAGCCCTGCGCGGAAATCCTGGAGAAGCTGTCCACCGGTTTCGACGGCCAGGTCGTGCTCGAGGTCAACACGCGGCGCGCGCCGAGTCCGGCGCACCGGATGAAGGATCTCGCCGAAGCGCTCCTGTTCGCGCGGTTCCACCTCGGTCACTGATCGTCGCGGACGATCGGGGCACTGCGCCGGATGACGTAAAGATCAACTTCGTACCGGGAGCATGGGCTTCCGATATGTGAACACGTAAAGTTCCCGACGTGAACCCGCTGCGCTCGATGATCCTCGCCGCCGCAGGCAACGACACGGTGCGCCGTCTCGTGGCCACCGCACCCGGAACGCGCGCCGTGGTGGACCGGTTCGTCGCCGGGGAAACCGTCGCCGACGCGGTGACCGCCGTCGGCCGTCTCGTCGATGACGGGCTCTTCGCCACGCTCGACCACCTCGGCGAGCACACCGTCGACGAGGCGCAGGCGGAGCACGCGGTGCGGACCTACCTCGGTCTGCTGGACCGGTTGCAGGAGGAAGGTCTGTCCTCGCGCGTGGAAGTCAGTGTGAAGCTGTCCGCGGTCGGGTTGAAGCTGGACGAGAAACTGGCTCTGGACAACGCATTTCGGATCTGTGCCGCCGCCGGACAGTGCGGCACCACGGTCACGCTCGACATGGAGGAGCACGAGACCACGGACGCGACCCTGCGGCTACTGGGGGAGTTGCGGCACACCTGGCCATGGGTGGGCGCGGTACTCCAGTCCTACCTGAGGCGCACGGAGGACGATGTGGCGGCACTGGCGGGCCCCGACTCCCGCGTCCGGCTGTGCAAGGGGGCCTACGCCGCACCCGCCGCGGTCGCCTACCGCCGGGGCCACGACGTGGATCTGAGCTATTTGTGGTGTGCCAACCGATTGCTGGCCGGGGAGGGCTATCCGATGTTCGCCACGCACGACCCGCGCCTGATCAGGATCCTCGGCGAACGCGTGCGGTGGTACGGGCGCAAACAGGGCAGCTACGAGTACCAGATGCTCTACGGGGTGCGCCCGGCGGAGCAGCGGCGGCTGGCCTCGGAAGGGGAGACGGTGCGCGTGTACGTGCCCTTCGGTGAGCAGTGGTTCGGCTATCTGATGCGCCGGCTCGCCGAACGCCCGGCCAACCTGGGCTTTTTCCTGCGCGCACTGGCCAGCCGTTCGTGAGCACCGCGGAAGCCCACGACCCCGCGGCCTTCGAGCCGGCGTGCGCGGTGAGATCACTGGGAGACGGGACGCTCACCGCCGACCTCCGGCAGGAATGGTCGATCGGAAACCACCCCCACGGCGGGTTCCTGATGGCCCTGATCGCCAAGGCCGCGGTCGCCGTCCTCGCCGAACGCGGCGACCCTTCGGCCGAACCGCTTGTGGTCAGCGCGGAATTCCTGCGCCCACCGGCCATCGGGCCGGTGCTGCTGCGCACCGACCTTCGCAAGATCGGCCGCCGCGCCACCGTGGTGTCGGTACGGCTGGAACAGCGTGGCCGAAGCTGCGTCGAGGCCACCGTGACCACGGGCCGGCTGCCGGTGCGACGCCCGGACTGGGCGGATCTGCCGTCGATGCCGGTGGAACCACCGCCGCGGGCGATTCCGCTCGGCGGCGAAACCGGGGAGGGCGTCTTCAACCTGGCCAAGGGGTGCGATGTCCGGCTCGACCCGGCGACCGCCGGGTACCTGTCCGGCCGGGTGGGCGACCCGCCGCGGATGCGGCTGTGGGTCCGGCCGCGGCACGGCTTGCCGGACCCGTACTTCGCGTTGCTCGCCGGTGACGTGAACCCGCCGGTGGTGTTCAACCTCGGCCGGTCCGGGTGGGCGCCGACCGTGCAGCTGACCGCCCTCCTGCGGGCCCGGCCCGCGCCGGGCTGGTTGCGGGTGCTGGTGGACTGCCGGTCGATCCACGAGTCGTGGTTCGACTCCGATGCCACGGTGGTCGACTCCGCGGGGCGGCTGGTCTGCCAGGCCCGCCAGCTCGCCCTTTCCCCCTGAGCCGGACGCAAATCACTTCCCGCCACTCTCTACGCTCGGGGCATGACGACGATCGCGGTACTGGGTGCGGGGAAGATCGGTGAGGCGCTGCTGTCGGGGCTGCTGAACAGCGGCCGGGGCGCAGGAGATCTGCTGTTCACCGAACGGCACCCGGATCGGTCCGCGGAGCTGACCGCGCGCTACGGCATCGCGGGCGTCGAGCCCGCCGAGGCCGCGAAGCGGGCGGACGTGCTCGTCGTCGCCGTCAAGCCGCAGGACATCGAGCCGGTGCTGACCGAACTGGCTCCCGTGGTCGGCCCGGAGACGCTGATCGTGTCGCTGTGCGCGGGACTGCCGACTTCCCTGTACGAGCGGAGGCTGGCCGAAGGAGTGCCGGTCGTGCGGGTGATGCCGAACACGCCGATGGTCGTCGGTGAAGCGATGAGCGCCATTTCCCCCGGCAGCCACGCGACCCCGGCGCATTTGGCGCTGGTGCGGGAAATGCTGTCCTCGGTCGGCGAGGTCATCGAGGTCCCGGAGTCCCAGCAGGACGCGGTGACCGCGCTGTCCGGTTCGGGCCCGGCGTACTTCTTCTTCCTCGTCGAAGCCATGATCGACGCGGGGATCCTGCTCGGCCTGCCGCGTGCCGTCGCGGAGAAGCTGATCATCCAGTCGGCGGTGGGCGCGGCGAAGATGCTCGCGGAGACCGCCGAGCATCCGGTGATCCTGCGCGAGGCCGTGACTTCCCCGGCCGGCACGACCATCAACGCCATCCGCGAGCTGGAAAAGCACGGTGTGCGCGCGGCGTTGCTCGCCGCGATCGAAGCGGCGCGGGACCGTTCGGTCGAGCTCGGAAAACCGCACGACAGCGCGTCCTGACCGGCGGAGAGCGCTGGTCAAGGTGCTGGAAGGCGGAAAGATTCCCTATACCGGGTCTGTCACGGAAAGTATTGAGGGTGCTGCACTACGAAGCCGAAAGTGCTTGTGGTGCGCGCTGTTCAAGTAGCTTTCCCGGCTTTCCTCGACCCCTCGGCAAGATTCCCCATATGACACCCGAGGAGGCTGCTCGCCGCATCGCATGTCGGGTAAGTCCTTCTCTGGACCTCGGACGTGATTTTCCGTGCCGCGCAGGGTAATCCGGGACCGTCACCGAAAGTCCGGCAAGCGGTGCGACAGTGGCTCCCGCTCGCGACCGTCACCGTTTTCCTTGCCATCCCGCGAGTTCGGGGTGAGAAGTCGACTTTTTCGTATGGTCTCGCGCCCGGTTGGACCAATCTTTCCGCGGGCCGTCGCATAGGTCCCAGCGACACCGCTACCCTCAGAAGCAAAGCACGTGCGTGTCGGTACCGCCGGTGGGGAAGCCGAGCGGCGCGACACGTGCCGAAGGGCACGGTGACGTATGTCGTCGAACAACAATGACGTGCCCGCAGTCGGGCAGGTTCAGTTCCTCACGGTCGCCGAGGTGGCCGCGCTCATGCGGGTGTCGAAGATGACGGTGTACCGCCTGGTGCATTCGGGCGAGCTGCCGGCCGTGCGGGTCGGCAAATCGTTCCGCGTCCCGGAGAAGGCGGTGCACGAGTACCTCCAAGGCGCCTACTTCGACGTGGGCTGAACTGTGCCCGACTGCGGTGCGGTCGTGGAAGACGGGGCCCTGCGCCGGGCTCGACGGGCACGGCGGGTAACCTGAGAGGCCGCTCGCGCCTGATGCGCTCCATCCTGTTGGACGCTGCGCCGGGCAGCGTGAGGACAGGACCAACCGTGAAGGAGCACCAGTGGGCTCGGTGATCAAGAAGCGCCGCAAGCGCATGTCCAAGAAGAAGCACCGTAAGCTGCTGCGCCGCACTCGGATGCAGCGCCGCAAGCAGGGCAAGTGACGCGAAGGCTAACGGCTTATTACAGCGACCCGTCCGGCTACCCGGGCGGGTCGCACCCGTTCGGGTGACTTCGGCGCCGTGCCGGTGAGCTGCGTTAATAGCCTGTTAGCGGCGCTGCCCCGCCCCGCCGGGCGGGGGTAACATCTCGAACGCCGCCAGAACCAACCCTTTGTCAGGGGGTTTCATGCCGTCGACAGTCGTGCTCGTCACCGGAGTCGGGGGAGACCTCGGGGGCAGGCTGCTGGCCCGCCTGGGCAACAATCCGGAGTTCGAGCGGGTCATCGGCGTCGACACCGCGCCGCCTCCCAAGCAGGTGATGCGCCGCCTGGGACAGGCGGAGTTCGTGCGCACGGACATCCGCAACCCCCTGATCGCCCGGGTCATCGACGACGCCAGGGTGGACACCGTCGTGCACGCCGCGACCACCTGCCATCCGGCGGGGCCCGCGCGGCGCGGCGTGCTCAAGGAAGTCAACGTCATCGGCACCATGCGGCTGCTCGCCGCCTGCCAGCGTTCCCCCTGGATGCGCAAGCTCGTGGTCAAGTCGACGGCCGCCGTATACGGCGCCGGTGCCCGCTCGCCCGCGGTGTTCGGTGAGGACGCCGAGCTGATCCCCGCCTCGTCCAACGGCTACGCCAAGGACGCGGTCGAGATGGAGGGCTACGTGCGGGGACTGGCCCGCCGCAGGCCCGACATCACGGTGACCACGGCGCGGTTCACCAACCTGATCGGGCCGGACGTGGACACCGTGCTGGCCCGCTACTTCGCGCTGCCGGTGGTGCCCACGGTGCTCGGCTACGACGCCCGCCTCCAGCTCCTGCACTCCTCCGACGCGCTGGCCGTGCTCGAGACGGCCACGCTGGAGGACAAACCGGGGGTGTTCAACGTCGGCTCCGACGGGGTCCTCACCCTGTCGCAGGCGATCCGGCGGGCCGGGCGCGTCGAGCTGCCGGTACCGCGTGCCCTCGTGCCGTCGGTGGCCAAAATGCTGCGCGGCGCCCACCTGGTGGACTTCTCGGAGGACCAGGTGCGCCTGCTGAACTACGGCCGGGTGGTGGACACCACAAGGCTGAAGAAGGTGTTCGGCTACTACCCGCGGTGGACCACCGCCGCCGCCTTCGACGACTACGTGCGGGGCCGGGGACTGCGCCCGGTCATCGACGGTGACGCGCTCGCCACGCTGGCGGGCAGGGTGTTGACCGCGGCGGCGACCGGTCAGGCGCGATGAAGCCGGAAGCGACAGGAGACGAGGACGTTCCCGTGACCACCGGTGTGGACGCCCGGGTCATTCCGCTCCGGCGCGCGCAGGGGAAGCCGAAGACCGTCCGGCCCGGCACGCCGGACCGTGCACGGCCGCGGCCGGTGAGTGAGCTGCCGAAGGCCGCCGCCCCGATGGCGGAGACACCCGAGCCCGATCCGCTCACCAGGACGCTGACCTTCCTGCGCGACCGGCTCACCGGCCGCTACCCGGTCGACGAGTTCGGGTTCGACCCGGAGTTGACCGACGCCGTCATCCTGCCGCCGCTGCGCCTGTTGTACGAAAAGTGGTTCCGGGTCGCCGTTTCCGGGGTGGAGAACCTGCCCACGGCGGGTGGGGCGCTGGTGGTGTGCAACCACTCCGGCACGTTGCCGCTGGACGCGGTGATGACCGCGGTGGCGGTGCACGACGAGCATCCCGCGCACCGGCACCTGCGCATGCTGGGTGCGGATCTGGTGTTCCGCACGCCGGTACTCGGCGCACTGGCCAGGAAGTCCGGCCAGACGCTGGCCTGCAGCCCCGACGCGGAGCGGCTGCTGTCCTCCGGTGAGCTGGTCGGGGTGTGGCCGGAGGGTTACAAGGGCCTCGGCAAGCCGTTTTCCGCTCGTTACAAGCTGCAGCGGTTCGGACGGGGCGGTTTCGTGTCGGCCGCCCTGCGCACGCGGGTACCGATCATCCCGTGCTCGATCGTCGGGGCCGAGGAGATCTATCCGAAGATCGGCGACCTGAAGCCGCTGGCGCGGCTGCTCGGCCTGCCGTACTTCCCGGTGACACCGTTCTTCCCGTTGCTGGGCGCGCTGGGCACCATCCCGTTGCCCAGCAAGTGGTCGATCGAGTTCGGTGAGCCCATCCCGACCGACGGCTTCACCCAGGAGGAACTCGACGACCCGATGCTCGTGTTCAACCTGGCCGATCAGGTGCGGGAGTCCATCCAACAGGCGCTCTATCGCCGTCTCGCCCGCCGCAAGGGTGTCTTCGGCGGCTAGGTAGGGCGTGTATCAAAGTGGCTTGGGTAGCAGTGCGGGTAGCGGAACCTCAGGCGGTCCCTGGCTGTGGGATCTCCTCCTCATGAATGCCAATTCACCACGTCGGAGCTGTCCTCGCCAGGAACCGCCTGAGAACCCGCGGCGGTGCCAGTTGACAGCGTGGCGCAAGCGGCTGACGCCGCTTCAAGACGCGAAATTCGACTTGTGTTGACCAACGCTCGACTTCGATACAGGTCCTAGCGCGACCAGAGCGCCGTTTCCGCGGTTCAGCGGCTCGCGGGTGCGGAGGTCTCCCGCAAGCGGCCTTCGCCGAGCCTCAGCCGGCGATCGATTCGGATTTCGGCGAGGAAGCGTTCATCGTGGCTGACGATGACGAACGCGCCCTGGTAGGCGTTGAGAGCACTTTCCAGCTGTCCAGCGCTGACCAGGTCGAGGTTGTTCGTCGGTTCGTCCAGCAACAACAACTGTGGCGCGGGTTCGGCGAACAGGATGCAGGCCAGTGTGGCGCGCAGTCGTTCCCCGCCGGAGAGGACGGCGACGGGCAGGTGCGCCCGGTCACCGCGGAACAGGAAACGGGCCAGCAGGTTCATCCGCTGCGCCGGGGGCATCGCTGGCGCGAACGCGGCCAGGTTTTCGGCGACGGAGCGGCCGTCGTCGAGCAGGTCCAGGCGCTGGGACAGGTAGGCGATCCGGCCGTCGGCCCGTTTCCTCTCGCCGCTGTCCGGTTCCAGCTCGCCGCTGATCATCCGCAGCAGCGTGGACTTGCCGGATCCGTTGGCGCCGCTCAGTGCGATGCGTTCCGGCCCGCGGATCGTCAGGTCGACGCCGTCGGCGAAGAGGTCGCGCTTGCGCAGTCCTTCGCCGAGGAACAGGGTCCGGCCCGCGGGGATGGCGGTCCGGGGCAGTTCCAGGGTGATCTTCTGGTCTTCGCGCAGCGACCGTTCGGCCTCGTCGAGTTTGGCCTTGGCGGCGCCGACCCGGGCCGCGTGGGTGCCGTCGGCCTTGCCGGCGGACTCCTGGGCGTTGCGTTTGCGGGCTCCGGCGAGGATCTTGGGCAGTCCCGCGTCGGCGATGGTGCGCTGGGCGTTGCTCGCCCGTTTGGCGGCCCGCTCGCGGGCCTGCTGCATCTCGCGCTTCTCGCGCTTGACCTCCTGCTCGGCGTTGCGGATGTTCTTCTCCGCCACCTCGCGTGCCGCCTGGACGGCCTTCTCGTACTCGGTGAAGTTGCCGCCGAAATGGGTGACCTCGCCTGCGTCGAGTTCGGCGATGCGATCCATCCGGTCCAGCAGGGCGCGGTCGTGGCTGACCACCAGGAGGCAGCCGGACCAGTCGTCGAGCACGTCGTGGAGTTTGCGGCGAGCGTCGAGGTCGAGGTTGTTGGTGGGTTCGTCGAGCAGCAGCACGTCCGGCCGTTTGAGTAGCCGGGCCGCCAGCCCGAGCGAGACGATCTGGCCGCCGGACAGGGTGCTCAGCGTGCGGTCGAACGCGAGGTCGCCGAGACCGAGCCGGTCCAACTGGGCGCGGGTGCGTTCCTCGATGTCCCAGTCGGTGCCGATGGTGGTGAAGTGCTCCTCGTCGACATCGCCGGACTCGACGGCTTCGAGCGCGCGCAGGACCGGGTCGATGCCGAGGACCTCGGCCACGGACGGTTCGCCGGTCAGCGGCAGGTCCTGGGGCAGGTAGCCGAGCAGGCCGTCGACGGACACGCTGCCCGTGACGGGCCGCAGTTCGCCCGCGATGAGCCTGAGCAGGGTCGTCTTGCCGGCGCCGTTGGGGGCGACGAGGCCGGTACGGCCGTCGGGGACGGTGGCGGACAGTTGTTCGAAGACCGGGGTGCCGTCGGGCCAGGAGAAGGACAGACCGGACACGACGATGCGGGAATCGGACATGAAGGCGAGACCTCGAAAGTGTGGGACGCGGGCCGGTGGCCCGCGTGCGAATGGGTGGACGACATGGCCACCGCGGCGAACATCTGCCGGGGGCCCGTTACCTCCGGGGCTCACCCGGAGATGTCGTCTTCACCTGCCACGTCGAGTCTCCTTCGAACGATCTTCTGCCCTTCGACCATAACAGCCGGTTGCCTCATGTGTGCCACGTTCGGGCCGGTGCCGGGTGCCCTGAAGGTCGCCTCGATGGCACGCCCCCGCCTCCGGCCCGCTCACGTGGCGGTGGCGACCGGACCGGCCTCTGTCCTTTTTGGAGTAGAAGTTCGAGAAGGGCGGGCGGCCTCCCAGGCCGCCTCGATCATCAGGAAGATCTCGTCCACCGCGGCTTCCGGGTCGGCCGCCTCGCGGGCCAGGGAATGGGCGTCGACCACGAACTTCGCGATCGTCCGGCAGGCCGTTGTGGCCCGGGGCAGGCCGAGGTCGGCGGCGATGGCCGTTGCCAGTGACTGTGCATGGCGCAGCTTCATCGACTCCTCGTACTGCCGCAGGGCGGGCGATTCGTCGATCATGCGCCAGATCGGGGCGGCGCCGTCCCGGCTGCAATGCCGCACCAGGGCCCGGGTTTCGCGGCGCAGCGCGGGGATGAGCGGCTCGTGCGGGGCTCGGCCGGTGACCGCCTGCGTGAGGCGTTGCTCGAAGTTTTCGTCCTGCTCGAACACCAGGGCCTCTTTCGAGGCGAAGTGGGAGAAGAGCGTGGTGACGGCCACGTCGGCCTCGGCGGCCACCTCGCGGATGCCCACCGCGTCGTACCCGCGCTCCAGGAAGAGCTGCAAGGCGGTGTCGGCGATCTTCTGGCGGGTCGCGGCCTTCTTGCGCTCGCGGCGTCCGGGCGGCACGGTCATCTCCAGATGCTATCAGATACAAGACCGAATCTGTTTTGAAAAGCTAACGGTTAGTGTTATCGTCGGCCGCATGAAGAAAGTGATCTTCGCCGAGTTCGGCGGCCCGGACGTTCTGCAACTCGTGGACGCGGAGGAGCCCCACGCGGGCCCCGGTCAGGTCCGCATCGCCGTGCGGGCGGCCGGTTTGAATCCCGTCGACTGGAGGGTCCGTGAAGGCCAGATCCTGGGGGCCCATCCGATCGAGTTGCCCGCCGGAGTCGGGCAGGACGCCTCCGGGGTGGTGGACGAGGTCGGCGAGGGCGTCGAAGGCATCGAGGTCGGCGACCCCGTGTTCGGCGAAGGGGCGAGCACCTACGCCGAGTTCGCCGTGCTGTCGGCCTGGGCCCGCATGCCCGAGGGCCTGACGTTCGAAGAGGCGGCCGGCTACCCCTCCGTGGTGGAGACCGCGCTGCGCATCATCCGGGAGGTCGGTGTGCGGCCCGGGCAGACACTGCTGGTCAGTGGTGCGGCCGGGGGAGTCGGATCGGCGGTGCTGCAGATCGCCCGTGACCGCGGCATCGCGGTGATCGGCACCGCCGGGGCCGCGAACCAGGACTATCTGCGCAGCCTGGGTGCCCTCGCCACGACGTACGGCGAGGGCTGGGTCGAGCGGGTGCGGCAGCTCGGCCAGGTCGACGCGGCTCTCGATCTGGCCGGCTCGGGGGTGATCCGTGAGCTCGTCGAGCTGACCGGGGATCGGCAGAAGGTGATCTCCATCGCCGATCTCGGAGCGCCGGAGTTCGGTGTCCGATTCTCCGGCGTGGCCGGGAGCGTGCCGCAAGCGCTTGTCGAAGCCGTGGACCTCATCTCGCGGGGAAAGCTCCACACCCCGGTCGAGAAGTCGTACACGCTCGCCGAAGCCGCCGCGGCCCACCGCGACAGCCAGGCCGGTCACACACGCGGACGCCGGGTCCTGGTCGTCTGAGCCGGAAACCGGCTTCGCCCGGCTAGCGGCGGCGGTAGGCCATTCCTGCCGCGACCGCCCCGGCGAGGGCGCCCGCGCCGAGCACCGACGGGACGCCGATCTTCGCGGCCTTGCGGCCGGTGCGGAAGTCCCGGATCTCCCATCCGCGGGCGCGGGCGATCTCGCGGAGGGTGGCGTCGGGGTTCACCGCGACCGCGGTGCCCACCACGGACAGCATCGGCACGTCGTTGGACGAGTCGGAGTAGGCCGTGCAGCGGCGCAGGTTCAGGCCTTCGCGCGAGGCCAGTGCCCGCACCGCGTGCGCCTTGGCACGGCCGTGCAGCAGGTCGCCGACGAGCCGGCCGGTGTAGACGCCGTCGACGTGTTCGGCGACCGTGCCGAGCGCGCCGGTCAGCCCGAGCCGG
This sequence comes from Amycolatopsis rhizosphaerae, assembly GCF_007713715.1. Classification (GTDB taxonomy): domain Bacteria; phylum Actinomycetota; class Actinomycetes; order Mycobacteriales; family Pseudonocardiaceae; genus Amycolatopsis_E; species Amycolatopsis_E rhizosphaerae. The sequence goes on along the minus strand of NZ_VJWX01000198.1, from coordinate 324 downwards.
CGTGAGATGATCGCGGCGAGTTCCACGGGGGTCGCGGTGACCAGCCACACCCGCTGTCCGGCGTCGAGGTGCATCTGGGCCAGTGCGCGCGTGCCGGACCAGATCTTGTCGGCCATGAGCTCGTCGTAGATCTCCTCGCCGACCCGGTTCATCTCCTCTACGGTTTTACCGGCCACGAAGGACAGCGCTTGCGCACGGCTGGACTGCACGCTGCCGTGGTCCTCCTTGCCGCCGATCCTGAACTTCACCTGTTGCCAGGCGAAACCGGCGAGGTCCGAGGTGGTGAAGTACTTGCGGGCGGCCAGTCCGCGGGCGAAGTGGAAG
>NZ_VJWX01000197.1 GCF_007713715.1 Amycolatopsis rhizosphaerae | reverse complement strand
CGTGTCCGGCGAGTTCGGCGGGTTCGTTGCGTAGCCCGGTCCAGGTCAGGAAATCCAGGTATACGAACACTTCCGCCCGCGGCGGCTCCACCTCGCAGGCCACGCCGAGGCACAGATCGGAGAACACATCCGCCCGCAACTCGTCCAAGGTGCGTTCCTCGCCGTTGCTGCGCAGCCGCCGGGCGACGGGATCGACTCGGGTGTAGATGGTGGCGGCGATCTCCGCCGGGAGATAGGCGTACAGGGTGGCCATGCCCTCGTCTTCGTGGCACAGCTGGACACTGCGACCCCGCTTGCGCTCCTCGCAGCGCCGCGTGTGCCCGTCGGGGTCGACGCGGGCGACGGTCCTGTTCACCAGGCGCCGCACCGACGTCGCATCCCGAGTCGTGATCTTTCCCGCCACCCGGGCATCGACTTCTCGCGCCTGTTCGTCGGTGAGGACCGAGGTTTGATCGGCCACTTTCGAAGCGCGGTACGGATCCAGCTCACCGCGCTTCATCGCCTCAAATGTCGAGGGCAACCGTTGCGCCAGATCCCGGGCCAATGACACCTGCCCCTCCGCCTGACGCGCACCGTAATGCAATTCGAGGGCAACCTCCTTCGCCACCGAATCCGCATCCCCCAACGCCGCCACCGCGGCCAGCTTCACCGCCTGACACGCATTCGAACACGCCTCAGCGGCAGCGATCAGCGACAACACCTCATCCCGCTCCAGTGCGGCGATACGGTCGTACAGTTCCGGATCGGGCCCGGAAAACCCCCAGTTCTCGGTCACGTGACAATCCTATCGACGACACAGCGTCAACAGCATCACACGATCAGGCATACTTCGAACTATTGATCTATTGCCGTCGCAGTTTGGTGTCGGATGAGTTTCGGTGCGCCGAGTTGATCTCAGCGAGTTTCAGGTGAGTCGGCCGTGCTCGAAATGGATAAAGGCAAGTGCGGCTTTGACGATGTTGCTGATTTTGCGGGGGTCGGCGGTGATGTGATGCAGGGTTCGACAGCGTCCGGCGAGGGGGGCGAAGCCGCGTTCGCCGAGAGCGCAGGCCACGGTGTAGGACGTAGGTGCGGTTGTCGAGGTCGAGTCGTTGCCCGCCCGGCGGTCGTTTGGCCGGGGCGTGCACCTCGATCCCGGCACCGTCGTAGCCACCGTCGTCCAGGGGCGGGAAACCCACGCCGACACCGCTCGGCCCGCAGCAGCCGACTCGTCTCCGGCCGCGCTGGGCTGCCCCGTCCGTCAGGATCTCAGCGGCCACGCTGCCGGGCTACCGCGCCATCACCTGCTACAAGAAACCCACCGTATGAGACACGCTCTCGTCCCGGTGGCGAAGTAGCTGGGTCCGCGCCAGCCGGGAACCCCGCGGGCCTGCCGCACCTTGGGTGGAGACGATCTCCACCCAAGGTACGGCCGCTGACCGAAGACGGGAACGACCCGGATTCCTAGCGTTGTGCGTGTCATGACGTACTGACGGCTGGGAGGTGGGACCGGTGAGCGGTCCGGTCGAGATTGTCCTGATCATCGCCGCGATCGGGTATGTGCTGGCTCGGCGATTGCTCGGGGAGCCGGCGGAGGGCCGGCGCCTGGTGCTTCTCCCGGTCGTGCTCACCGGGGTCGGCATCATGGACCTGACCAGGGTCACGCTGTCCCCGGTCGCGATCGGGTTCGTGGCCGGCACGACCGTGATCAGCCTCGTGCTCGGTCTGTTGCGCGGGGCCAGTATCCGGGTGTTCGAGCGCAACGATGTGGTCTTCCTGCGCTACACGGCGACCACCATCGTGCTCTGGGCGGTCAACCTCGCGATCAAGTTCTCCGCGAGCGTGGTACTCGGCCTGGTGGATCCGAAGGCGGAGCACGCGACCGGCAGCGGGATGATGTTCACGTTCGGCGCGGGCATGGTGGTGGAGGGGTTGGCGGTGCTGTCCAAAGCGACCCGCTCCGGCGGCCGGATCGCGTGGCAGAAGGGCGGAAGCGGGCAGCAGGACACCCCGTCCTCCCCGTTTGGCGGGCTTCGGCAAAAGGTCCGGACCACCGACTGGTCACAGCAGCGCCGTCGTGGCTCGGGTGGTCTGACCGCCCTCATCGACGACGTGCGCGATCTCGGGTTCCGGCAGCCGAACGACGGCACCGGCCCACACCACGAGCCAGGGCACAGCGCCGACCGGCGCCCCCGCGGACGATGACGCCCACCGGCCATCGAGGACAATGCGACTCGATGAACACCGAAGGCGAAGACACGGCGCCCGCCACGGCGGGGGTGGCGCCGCGGTTCGGCGATGAGCTGCTCCGCCCGTTCGTCGTCGCGGCCATCTCGGTGATCACCGTGATCGAGTTGCTGGAGCGGGCACCGCTCCGGTTCGCCGTCGTCATCTGGGCACTGACCGCGGTGGTGATCGCCGTGGGAGCCGCTTCCGCCTTCCCCTGGCGCCGGCTCCGGGATTCGGCCCAGTTCGCACTGGTGTCCGTGTTCGCGGTCGGCGGCGCGCTGCTGTTCGCACTGGCGCCGAACACCGCGGCCGTGGGGTTCGTATTCCTCGCCTCCACCACCGCAGGCGAGAAACTGGCCTCCCGCAAGGCGGTGTTCGCCGTCGCCGGCATCGCCACCGTCGTCACGATGGTGGCGACCCGGATAGCCGGGTCACTGCTGCACGTGCCTGGTGAGCCCGTCTGGTGGCTCACGCTGGCCGTCGGCCTGCCGCTCTACGTCGGCGTTGCCCGCCGGGAGCGGAGCCACGCGCTCGCCGCCGCCGAGTTCGCCGCCCAGCAGAACCGGCGTGCCGCGGCCTCCGAAGCCCGGGAGGCGGCGCTGGAGGAGCGCAGCCGGATCGCCCGGGAGATCCACGACGTGCTCGGCCACTCCCTGTCCGGGATCGCCCTGCAACTGGACATGGCGGACGTCCTGCTCGCCGGGGGGCGGGACACCGATGCCGGCGAGGCCGTGCGCCGGGCGCGGACCCTGGCCGTGTCCGGGATCGGGGAGACCCGGCGCGCGATTCAGGCCCTGCGCGAGGACACGTTGCCGCTGGCGGTGACCGTGTCCCGGCTGGCCGACGGCAGCGACGCCGGTTGCACGGTCGAAGGCGAACCGGGCGAAGTCCGGGTCGAGGTGGCCCAGGCCGTCATCCGCACCGCGCAGGAGGCGATCACCAACGCGCATCGGCACGCCCCCGGCGCCGAGGTGAACCTCGTGCTGCGGTACGAAGACCGGCTGATTCGCCTCACCGTCACCGATACCGGCGCGCCCGCCGGGCACCGCGACGAGTCGGGCAGTGGGATGGGCCTGGTCGGGATGCGCGAACGCGCCTCGCTGCTGGGTGGCACACTGCACGCCGGCCCGCTCGAACCGCCCGCCCGGGGATGGACCGTCAGACTGGAGTTGCCGCGATGACCCCGATCCGGCTGTTGATCGTCGATGACCAGGCCTCGGTCCGGGAAGCGCTCGCGGTCATGCTCGACCTCGATCCGGACATCACCGTGGTGGGCACCGCCCAGGACGGCAAGGAAGCCGTCGCCGCGGTGGACGAGCACAGCCCGGAGGTCGTGCTGATGGATCTGCACATGCCGGTGATGGGCGGCGTGGAGGCCACCGCACTGCTCCGGGAATCCCGGCCCGGCCTGCCGGTTCTGGTGCTGACCACGTTCGAGGACGACGAGTCCGTGCTCGCCGCCTTGCGTGCGGGCGCTCGCGGCTACCTGACCAAGGATGCCGGCCGGGCCACGATCATCCAGGCGGTCCGCAGTGTCAGCGCCGGACACGCCGTGCTCGCTCCCGATGTCCAAACGCGCCTGCTCGACCTGGCCACGCGCGGCGGCGCACCGGAACCGCGGGAACCGGAGACCGTCGCGTCGCTGACCGCGCGGGAGCGCGAGATCCTGGATCTGATCGGCCAGGGACTGCGCAACGGCGAGATCGCCCGTCGGTTGTACATCAGCGAAGCCACCGTGAAGACCCACATCAACAACCTCTTCGCCAAGGCGGGTCTGCACTCCCGCGCCGATGCCGTTCGGCTGGCCCTCAGCCTCGGCAGCGCGAGCCGCACCGAGAAGTAGCCGGGGGATCCGCCGGTTCCGGCGGATCCCGTGCCCGGTCGTCAGAGCGTCCAGGTGACCGGCAGCGCGCTGATCCCACCGGTCAGTTGATCGCCGCGAACGGGAAGATCGTGGACGTCGGCGGCCAGTCGCAGGGTGGGAAACCGGGTGAACAGCGCGGTGAACACGGCCCGCAGTTCGGTGCGGGCGAGTCCGGCGCCGATGCAGAAGTGTGCGCCGTGGCCGAACGCCAGGTGGTGGTTGGCCGCACGGGACGGGTCGAACACATCGGGATCGGCGAACATCGCCGGATCGCGGTTCGCCGCGCTGGGAGCCAGCAGCACCGCGTCGCCCTGCCGGACCAGCGTGCCACCGATCTCGATGTCGGCATGGGCGTAGCGCAGCACGCCGAGGTCGGCGGGCGCGGCCATGCGGAGGATTTCCTCGACCACACCGGCGATCCGGCTCGCCGGGTCGGCGAGGAACGCGTCCCGGCGAGCCGGGTTCGTCACCAGCAGCAGCACCCCGAGGTCGATCCGGTTGACCGTGGTCTCGTGCCCGGCGAACAGCAGCCCGGTGGCCAGCCTGACCAGTTTGTCGTCGCTGAACGACGGATCGTCGGCCTGCGCGCGAACCAGGTCGGACAGCACGTCCTGCCCGGGACGAGCACGTTTGGCGGCGGCCACCCGTCCGAGGTAGGCGTGGAACTCGGAAAGCGCCATCGCGGCGTCACCGCCGGAACCCATCCGACTGGCCCGAAGGGACAGATCGCGAAAGTGTTCGCGGTCGGTGGCGGGAACCCCGAGCAGTTCGCTGATGACCAGGGCGGGCAGCGGGAAGGACAGGTGCGCGTGCAGGTCGACCGGCCGATGCGGCGCGCGGCTTCGCGCCGCCGCCATCTCGTCCAGGCACCGCGCCACCAGGTCCGCGACATGGTCGTCCAGGGCACGCATCCGCTTCGCGGAGAACGCGGGCCGCAGCAACGCCCGCAGGCGCGCGTGGTCGGCGTGCTCGGTGTCGTGGTTCCCGGTCGGGCCCCCCATGATCGCGGCGTCGCTGACGGCAGGCGCGGTGGCTTCATCCGGATGTGAGCGCCCCAACCGCGGGTCGCCGAACAGGGCGCGAGCCGCCTCGTAACCGGTGACCAGCCAGGCCCGGTCACCGGCGGGCGTGCGCACCTGCGCCAGCGGTGCCCTTTCCCGCAATTCCGCGAAAGCCGGGGCGGGGTCGAGCACGGTGGGCCGGCTGAACGGGAGTTGGGGCAGTTCGGTGGTTTCGGTGGTTTCGGCGGTTTCGGTGGTCATCGGCATTCCTTCCGGGAAATGGGCCGGACCCGGAAATCGGGGTCCGTCCTTTCGGGCGAGCGTAAGGAAGCCGGCCGGCTCTCGTCCTGGTCCCGGCGTGGTAGATGCGGGTGGAGACGTACCTCCACCCGGGATACGGCGCCGGTCGCAGGACAGCACGGTCCGGTCCTTCTAACGTGGCCGCCAGACGGACGCCGAAGAGGCGATTCCGGATTCTTTCCCCGCAATACCCTTCGAAAGGAATGCGCCCGATGACTTACCTGCGCGGCTTCGCGCCGTGGATCGCCTTCTCCGTCACGTCACCGATCGGCCGGCAGTGGGCCGCACTGATCGCCCTGGTCATCTGCGTGTCTTCCCTGGTGCTCAACCGTCGTGCCGGGATGAGGCTCGACGGGCAGGTCCTGAACATCGGCATGACCGCGTACTTCGCCGCGCTCACCGCACTGGCGTTCGCCGCGCCCCACTCGCCGCTGGGAAACTACGACAGTCCCCTGTCCACGGCCTGGCTGGGGCTGATCGCGCTGATCAGCCTGGCGATCGGGCAGCCCTTCACGCTCGGCATCGCGCGCCTCAAGGTCGCGCCCGAGGTTGCCGGTTCGCCGCAGTTCCGCCACACCAACGTGGTCATCAGCGCGATCTGGGCGGTCAGCTTCGTGTTCATCGCCGCCGCCGGGTTCGCCTGCGTCGCGCTGCACGGCGGCATCGCGCTCCGGGTTGCCTACCAGATCATCGGATTCGGCCTGCCCGCCTTGTTCACCCACCGCTACACCAAGCGGATCCGGGCCCGCCGCACCCACGGCGGCCAGGTGCCGGAACCCGCCCCGCCGGCACACCTCGGGTGAAACCCGGTCGCAGAGGCCGGGACGGCCGCTTCCCGTGAGGGGTCCCCTCATGCTGTGGCGGCAGCGTCGAGGTCGGGCAGGGGTCGCCCGCAGATCTCCCGTGCTTCGGCGGCGGTGAGGCCGAGCATGCGCAACAGGTCCTCGGCCACCTGGTCGGTGGCTTCGGCATCGTCGCGCTCGGGCCGGCGGTGCAGGAGCCGACCGAGACCGAGGGCGGCTCCGGCCACCGTCACCATGGCCAGTTCGGTGTCACGGGCGGTGAAGCGGCCGGCCCGGACGGCGGCCTCGATGTCGCGGCGGGCACGGGGGGCGAGTCCGTGCTCGGAGTCGGCCAGTTCGAGCCCGTAGTGCAGGAGCACCTTGCTGAGTTCGGGGTGCCTGCGGTGGAGGCGGCCGGTCAGCCGGAAACTCTGCGCGAACACCTGTGCCGGGTCGTCCAGCCCGCTGGTCAGTTCGTCCAGCAGTGCGCCGTGGGCGTCGAGGGCATCCTCGACCGCCGCCTGGTAGAGCTGCTCCTTGGTCTCGAAGTGGTTGTAGAACGACCCCATCCCCACGTCGGCGGCCTGCGTGATCTCCAAGATCGACACGGTGGTCTTCCCGCCGGCGATGAGCGCTTGGGCGGCCCGGACGAGGGCCGCGCGGGTCCGTGCCTTGCGCCGCTCCAGGCGGCTCGGGGCGTGTTCTGGCATGTGGTGCTCCCCCGTCTTCCGCGATCCGTCCCGGGCCATCCTAGCCGGTGCCGTCATTTTTGAAGAAATCGTCAGAAGCACTTGACTGACGGTGTCCTCGTAACTGACGATATCGTCATCAACTGGATGGAAGGAGCGGCCGGTGTTCGACAGGACCGATCGGCATGGCCCGCACACCGGCCTGCACAGCGAGCACGGCGCGCTCGCGGGTGAGCACCCTGGCCGGGCGAAAAACCCGGTGATCAAGGTGCACGACCTGGCGTGGCTGGAGTTCGAGAAGCCGGATCTGCCGCGGGCCGAGGTGTTCGCACGGGCCTTCGGCTTCACCCCGGCGCTGAGCACCGAGCACGAACTGCACCTGCGCGGCACCGATCCCGGCGCCCCGTGCGTGCTCATCCGCAAGGGTGCCCGGTCGAAGTTCCTCGGCCCGGCGTTCCGGGCGGGGGCCCCGGGTGACGTGCTGAGACTGGCCGAGGCCACCGGGCGGCGGGTCACCCCCTTGCCGGAGGCCCTGGGTGGCATCGCCGTCGACCTCGCCGACCCGAGCGGCTTGCGCGTCCGCGTCGTCTCGGATCTGGACGAGTTGCCCGCGCTGCCGCCGCAGGAACCGCACACGTTCAACTTCGGCCACGAAGTCCGGCGGGCCAACCTCACGCAACGCCCGCCACGGGAACCGGCACGCGTGCAGCGCCTGGGTCACGTCGTGCTGCAGACGACGCGCTACCGCAAGGCGCTGGACTGGTACCTCGAACACCTGGGCTTGATCGTCAGCGACTTCCTGTACCACCCCGGGCAGCGCGAGCGCGGGCCGGTGATGAGCTTCATCCGCTGCGACCGCGGTGCCACCCCCAGCGACCACCACACGCTGGCCATGGTGCTCGGCCCGGCCGACCGCTACGTGCACTCCGCCTACCAGGTCGCCGACCTCGACGCGCTGGCCGCAGGCGGGGAGTACCTGCGCGACCGCGGCTACCACCACTCGTGGGGCATCGGGCGGCACATCCAGGGCAGCCAGCTGTTCGACTACTGGCGCGACCCGGACGGATTCATGGTCGAGCACTTCAGCGACGGCGACCTGTTCGACGACACCCTCGAACCCGGCTGGGCCCCGATGAGCGCCTCCGGTCTGGCCCAGTGGGGACCGCCCGCCACCGCCGACTTCCTCGGGACCAGGCCCGGCCGGGAATCGCTGCGCGAACTGCGCGCGATGCTCTCCGCGCTGCGCGAAGAAAACGAATTCGACGGCCGGCGCCTCCTCGGCCTGCTCAAGGCCGCCCGCTCCTGAGCGGCCGACGCCCGACCGGACCCTCACCGCCACCGATGCACGGAGAAACCCCTTGAGCATTTCGATCCTGCGTACCGCCGACGCCTGGTACACCGCCGACGGCCCCGAAGCCACGAAGATCGACACCCGGGCCACGACCACCGGCGAACTCCTCGCCGCCCGGGAAGCGATCGCGGCCGCCGCCGCGGGCGCGGCCACCGATCGGGTCGAGGACCTCGCCCTGGTCTCGCCGGTCACCGCGCCCTGCCGCGTGGTCGCCCAGATGACCAACTTCGCCTCGCACGTGAAGGACTCCGGAATGGACCCGGCGACGGTGCCGCTGACGTTCTTCCGCAAGGCTTCCGGTTCGATCAGCGGTCCCTTCGACGACGTGGTCAAACCGGCGCACGTGAAACTGCTCGACTACGAGGTCGAGATCGGGCTGGTCGTCGGACGCCGGATCCCGGTCGGCACCGAGATCGCCGCGGGCGGCCTGCACCAGTACATCGCGGGCCTGGTGGTCACCAACGACGTCTCGGCCCGCGACATCCAGCTCCCCAAGACCCAGTTCTACGAAGCGAAGTCCTACCCGGGCTTCACCCCCGTGGGACCGGCGCTCGTGCTGCTGGACGCCGGCGAGCTCAAGCGGTTCACCGGCTTGAGGCTGAACCTGTCGGTCAACGGTGAGCCGCGCCAGAACACGCTCGTCGGCGGCGACATGATCTACCCGCCGCTCGAAGCCCTGCGCGCACTGGCGCGGTTCCAGCGGCTGGACCCCGGTGACCTGGTCCTCACCGGAACCCCGGCCGGCACCGCGCTGTCCGCACCACCGAAGGCCGTCGAGAAGATCGCCGCGCTGCTGCCCCCGGCGGTCAAATGGAAGCTGTTCTTCAGCACCCAGGCGAAGAACTCGAAGTACCTCGCCGACGGCGACGTCGTCGAGGCGAGCGTCGCCACCGACGACGGCGCCATCGACCTGGGCACCCAGCGCACGGTCGTGAGGTACGCCCGGTGAACGAGAACCTCCTGTGGCCGCGCTACGCCGAACCCACCGACCTGCCCGCGATCGAGGCCGTCCCGCTCGCCGACCGCGGACTGCCCGAGTCGATCCACGCGCTGCTCTCGCGCGCCGCCGCGCGGTGGCCGGACCGTACCGCGCTCACCGTCCTGCCCGACGCCGCCCGCTGGCGCGAACCCGTCCACCGGACCTTCGCCGAGCTGCTCGCCGACGTCCACCGTTACGCCAATCTGCTGCATGAACTCGGCGTCCGGCGCCGTGACGCGGTCGCCCTGATGTCACCCAACTGCGCCGAGCTGATCCCGGCGACGCTGGCGGCCCAGCTCGCCGGGATCGCCACGCCGCTCAACGGGGGCCTGTCCCGCGGCCACCTCACCGAACTGCTCCGCCGGTCCGGCGCTCGTGTCCTGATCACCGCGGGACCCCAACTCGCCCCGGAGGTCTGGGACACCGCGCAGTCACTCGCCTCCGAGCTCGACGCGATCCTGGTGCTGCGCCCGACCGGCACGACGGGGGCCCCGACTCCCTTGCCCGGCATCGATGGCGTGCGCGTGGGCTACCTGGATGCCCTCGCGTCCGAAATGGACATGTCCACTTTCGACGGCGAGCCACCGCGATCGTCGGACCTGGCCGCACTGTTCCACACCGGAGGCACCACCGGCGCACCGAAGCTGGCCGCCCACACGCACGCCAACGAGATCGCCGACGCGTGGATGATCGCCGCCAACTCGCTGCTCGAAGCCGACTCGGTCCTTTTCGCCGCACTGCCGCTGTTCCATGTCAACGCGCTGCTGGTCACGCTGCTCGCACCGCTGTTCAAGGGTCAGCAGGCGGTCTGGGCCGGCCCGCTCGGCTACCGCGACCTCGCCCTGTTCGGTGAGTTCTGGACGATCGTGGAGCACTACCGGATCGCCGCGATGAGCGCCGTGCCGACCGTGTACGCGGTGCTCGCGCAGTGCCCGGTCAACGCGGACATCACCAGTCTGCGCTACGCCATGGTCGGCGCCTCGCCGCTGCCCGCCGCCGTGCGGGAGAACTTCCAGTCCCACACCGGCGTCACCCTGGTCGAGGGCTACGGGCTGACCGAAGGCACCTGCGCCAGCGCACGCAGCTTTCCCGCCGCCCCGCGGCCGGGAACCGTCGGCCAGCGCATGCCGTACCAGCGGGTGAAGATCGTCCGCCCGGGCACCTGGGAGGAACTGCCCCTGGGCGAGACCGGTGTGCTCGCCATCGGCGGTCCCACCGTGTTCCCCGGTTACGTGGTCGCCCGGGACGAGCACGGCCACGTCCTGGACGGCCTCGGGAAGCTGTCCGACGGCTGGCTGGACACCGGCGACCTCGCCCGCGTCGACGCCGACGGGTTCGTGCACCTGGCGGGCCGGGCCAAGGACCTCATCATCCGCGGCGGGCACAACATCGACCCCGCGATCATCGAGGACGCCCTGCTGTCCCACCCCCAGGTCACCGCGGCCGGCGCGGTCGGCAGGCCCGACGAGCACTCCGGTGAGGTGCCCGTCGCGTACGTGACGCTGGTCCCCGGCGCCACCGCGACCGCAGAAGACCTGCTGGCCTGGGCGGCCGGCCGGGTGCCCGAACGGGCCGCCGTGCCGAAGTCCGTCACCGTGCTCGGCGCGCTGCCCGTGACCGATGTCGGCAAGCCCTACAAACTCGCGCTGCGCGCCGACGCCACCCGCCGCGTGCTCGGCGAGGCACTCGCCCCGTTCACCGGGGTGGACGTGGACGCGGTGATCGAGGACGGGGCCGTCGTCGCTACCGTCGCGGTCTCGTCCGAAGTGGACGAAACCGGGGTGAAGGCAGTGCTGGCCCGCTACGCCGTCCCGGCACGGGTGGAGGTACGGCCATGACCGGGCACAACGCCGTGCGCACCGTTCCCGTGGTGATTGTCGGTGCCGGGCCCACCGGGCTCGCCGCCGCGACCTTGCTCGCTCAGCATGGCGTCGAGTGCACGGTGCTCGAGCGGTGGGAGTCGGTCTATCCGCAGCCCCGCGCGGTACACCTGGACGACGAGGTCTACCGCATCCTGGCCCGGCTCGGAGTGGCCGAGGAGTTCGCCGCCGTGTCCTGGCACTGCCACGGTCTGCGACTGCTGGACCCACGCCTGCGGACGCTGGCCGAGTTCCGGCGCGCCGCGGGCAACGGACGCCACGGCTTTCCCGCCGCGAACATGTTCGACCAGCCGGAGCTGGAAGGCATCCTGCGCGCCAACCTCAAGGCCCACGGCAAGGTCACGCTGCGCGGCAACGTCGAGGTCACCCGGGTCACCCAGGGCAGCGGGGGCGCGCGCGTCGACTTCACCGACCGGGAAACCGGTGCGCGGGAGGCGATCCACGCGGACTACGTCCTGGGCTGCGACGGTGCCAACAGCCTCACCAGGGACTCGGTCGGCGCCACCATGAAGGACCTCAGGTTCGAGCAGCGCTGGCTGGTGGCCGACGTGGCCACCAGCGCCGATCTCGGCGAATGGGAGGGCGTGCACCAGGTCTGCGACCCGGTTCGCGCCGCGACCTACATGCGCATCGGCCAGACCCGCTACCGGTGGGAGTTCCGGCTGGGGCCGGGCGAGACCGCCGCCCACTACCCCGACCGGCAACGGCTGCACCCGCTGATCGCACCGTGGACCAAGGACGTTCCGGTCGAAGACCTGGAGATCGTCCGCATCGCCGAGTACACCTTCCGTGCCCAGGTCGCCGACCGGTGGCGGGACCGCCGGGTGTTCCTGCTCGGCGACGCCGCGCACCTCACCCCGCCGTTCATCGGCCAGGGCCTGGGCGCCGGGCTGCGTGACGCCGCCAACCTCGCCTGGAAGCTCGCGGGCGTCCTCGACGGCACCCTGCCCGCGCGGGTGCTCGATTCCTATGAGGCGGAACGCAAACCGCACGCCCGCGCCCTGATCCGGCTGGCCATGCTGGTCGGCAAGGCCATGACCGAAGGCGGCCGGTTCGGCGACCTGATCCGCCGGGTGGTGGCACCGCGCCTGGCCCTCGTTCCCGGCATCTCCGGGCACGTCCTCAACAGCGAGACACCCGCGCTGCACCGTTCGAGCCTGGTCCAGAGGCCGCTCCGGGGACGCTCACTGGCGGGCCGGCTGTGCCCCAACGCCGTGCTCGACGACGGCCGGCGCTTCGACGAGGCGGCCGCCGGCCGGTTCGTCCTCGTCACCGC
>NZ_VJWX01000196.1 GCF_007713715.1 Amycolatopsis rhizosphaerae | reverse complement strand
GCAAACGCGGGGACCAACGGCTCCACAAGCTCCCACAACTCGTCCGGCACAAGACGCAACGACAAACGATCAACCACGACAAAGATCATCACACATCAGCCGTTGATCACCACGTAAGACACGCTCTAAGCTGAAAGCGCCAGGTTGGATGGGTGCCGAGGAGGTGATCGTGGAACCTGCGCCGTCTCCCTTCGCGACGCCGCCGGGCGCGGAATCGCTGCTGGAACGCGCCTACAGCGACGCGGTCGAGCGGGTGGACGAGGTGGACGAGAACCGGGGGCGCGTGCTCGACGCGGCGTACGAGCAGTTCTGCCGGATGGGGATCCAGCGGTCCACCATGGAGGACGTGGCGCGCCGCGCCGGGGTTTCGCGGATCACCGTCTACCGCCGGTTCGCCACCAAGGACGCACTGGTGGAACAGGTGATCCGCCGGGAGTTCCGCCGCTACTTCGACCAGTTCCTCATCGACATCGAGGACGCCGCGACCGTCGCCGACCGGGTGGTGATGGGCTTCGTGAGCTCCTTGCGGGCCATCCGCCGCAACCCGCTGATCGGCGGCCTGATCACCGTCGAACCGGACCTGCTCGTGTCCTCCATGATCACCGACAACGGCGGGATGCTCGCCACGGTGCGGCAGTTCGTCGCGGGCCAGTTACGCCGCGAGCAACGCGCGGGCCACGTTGCGGGCGAACTGGACACCGACCTCGTCGCCGAGATGATGGTCCGGATTTCCGCTTCCTTCCTCGTGATTCCCAGCCGGGTCGTCGATCTCGACGACGACGAGCAGCTGGCCGCGCTGGCCCGGCGGTTTCTCGTGCCCATGCTCCGGCCACCCGGCGCCACGGAGTGACGCTCACGCCGCGGATTTCGCGGTTTTCGGCCGTGGCTGCCGTGCCGACGGCGGCGTCATCGGCATCACCGGCATCACCGGCATCACCAACATCACCGGCATCGTTGCCTTCGTCATGACGCGGCGCGGGCCGCGAGGTAGGCCAGGTGGTGCGAGGTCGCGAAGGCGACCGGCCTGCTCGGGGAGCCGAGCCCGCTTCCCCGTCCGTCGGCTGCTTCGGAAATCTGCCGGTCTCCCCAGGAGAAGTCCGGCCCTGCGAAGCCGTCGGACTCGACGAGGTGGCGGCACACGGCACGAAGGGCGAGCGAACGCGGACTCTCGATGCGTGACCGAGCTGTTTCTTCGCTCGAGCCGCTCACTCGTTCCCGCAAGTACAGCCAGTGATCCGGGCAGGTGTACTTCAGGCTGACGTGCTTGGCGGGGTGCGGGTCACGCGGCAGCGGATGCACCACGCCGTAGTCGGCGAGGCGGAGACGGGCAACCCCGTCCCGGACGAGCGACTCCCACAGGCGCTCCTCGGCACGGGGCTGCTCCCGCGCCGAAGTGTGCGTGAGTTGGGGAGGGATGGAGCCGCTGAGCAGGCTCGTCGACCGGAACCGGCCGAATTCGGCGAGAACACCGATCGCGGTGGCCACGCGATCGGTCACCTGAGTGGTCACCTCCGGGAGGTACTGAAGATCGATGATGAGATCAAGATCGACGGTCTCGACCCCAAGCTGCCGGAGAGCGCTTTCCCAGTGCGCACGATTCACCTTCATGGTCCGGACGCGAAGAGCACCGCCGAGGCCCAGTTCCTGGCACAGGCGCCCGACCATGGCGACCAGGTGGCCGGGCGCGTCATGGCGAACGACCGGAATGAAGGGGATGGGATCCTGCTCGTCGAAGAGATCTCCCGGATGGGAAAGCCGGTCGGCCAGTTCGCCGAGCGCCCCCGCCGGTCCGCCACCGAAGCTGGTCGAATGCTCGACGCCGGAGGCGTCGAGCATGACGTGCCTGCCGAGTTTGTGGAGTCTCCTGACGGCCGCCTCGATCGCGTCGAGCTGATCGGCAGGTTTCTTGCCGGCGGCGTCGAATTCGATCAGCGGCTGCAGGTTCCGGACGTGTGCCGAGTCGTCAAGCGCTTCGAGGGCCATGAACTCGCCCTGTTTCGCGCGGAGCGCGACGAGTGCACGAAACTCACCAGGTGTGATCACAGCCCTCCGTCGACCGAGTGCACCAGGCTGCTTACCGCGTTCTACGGTAGGTCACGTGGCCGGCGGAGGGGATCCGCCACAAGTCGGAAAGTCGTTCGCTCAGGCGAGGAACCCGCCGTCCACCGGGAGCACCGTCCCGCTGAGGTGGCTCGCCCGGTCGCTGAGCAGGAACGCCGCGGTCGCGCCGACCTCCGCGCCCGTCCCCGCCTTGCGAAGCGGGGTGGCGGCGATCCGGGCCTCGACGCCGCCCGGGATCGTGCGCCGCAGTTCGTCGAGCATGGGCGACTCGGTCGGGCCGGGCGCGAGCGCGTTCACCCGGATACCGAGCGGTCCGAAGTCGTGCGCGGCGGTGCGGGTCAGGCCGATGACCGCGTGCTTGGTGGCCTGGTAGGCCCCCATCCCGGGGCTGCCGCGGAGGCCGCCGATGCTGCTCACGTTGACGATCGAGCCCGCACCCTGCCGTTCCATGACGCGCACTTCTTCCCGCAGGCACAGCCAGGTGCCCTTCACGTTCACGGCCATGATCCGGTCGAAATCGGCTTCGGTGACCGCGTCGAGGCGTCCGCCCTGGCCGATCGCGGCGTTGTTGTACGCGCCGTCGAGCCGGCCGAACCGCGCGACCGCGGCGTCGACGAAGGCGGCGACACTCGCCGGGTCGGTCACGTCGCCGGGCGTGTACGCCACGTCGTGCCCCTCCGACGTGAGCTCTTTCGTCAGCCGGGCAAGCGGTTCCTCGCTGCGGGCGACGAGCATGAGTGCCGCGCCGTCTTCGGCGAACACACGGGCGGCATCCGCGCCGATCCCCGTGCTCGCGCCGACGACGAGGACGACTTTGCCGGAAAGTGGCGGCCGAGTGTTCATGAAGCCTTGCCCTCCTTGGTCTTTTCGATGGCCCGGAGCGCGAGCATCGCGCGGGCGTCGTCCGGGGTGGCGATCGGTTTGCCCAGGTCCTCGACGACGGCCCGGATCTTCCGGACCTGCTGGGCATTGCTCTGGGCGAGCCTGCCCTTGCCGATCCACAGGCTGTCCTCGAGGCCCACCCGGACATGGCCGCCGAGCCACGCGCTGTGGGTGGCGAACCGCATCTGGTCGCGCCCGGCGGCGAAGGCGGAGAAGAAGTAGTCCTCGCCGAAGAGCTTGTCGGCGATGCGCACCATGTGTTCCAGGTTCGCGTGGTCCGCGCCGATGCCGCCGAGAACGCCGAACACACCCTGGATCAGCAGCGGCGGCTTCGCCAGGCCCCGCTCCACGAAGTGGGCGAGCGAGTACAGGTGCCCGATGTCGTAGCACTCGTACTCGAACCGGGTACCGGACTCGCCGAGGGTCCGCAGCGTGTGCTCGATCTTGTCGAAGGTGTTGACGAAGGGGCGGGAGTAGGTGTTGAGCACGTAGGGCTTTTCCCAGTCGTGCTTCCACTCGGTCACCTTGTCGGCGATACCCGAGTACACGAAGTTCATCGAGCCCATGTTCAGCGACGCGAGTTCGGGCTTGAGGTGCAGCGCGGCGGCGAGCCGCTGTTCCATCGTCATCGACGAGGCGCCGCCGGTGGTGATGTTCACGACGGCGTCGGTCCGCGCGGTGATGCCGTCGATGATCCGCTGGAAGACCTCCGGGGCGAAGGTCGGCCGCCCGTCCGGCTCCCGGGCGTGCAGGTGCACGACGGCGGACCCGGCCTCGACGGCCCCCACCGCGGCGTCGGCCACCTGCTCGGCGGACAGCGGCAGGTAGGGGCTCTGGGACGGGATGTTGACCGACCCCGTGATCGCGGTGGTGATGATGACCTTTTCGGCTGCCCGCATCAGTCCTCCCGTTCGATACGACCAGGGCTCTGGCCCACGGCTGTCCTGAACGCCGTGACCAGCCCGCGCGCGGCTTCGGCCAGCATCGACGTGTCGTTGCTGAGCAGGACGAAATCGCAGCCGTCCCGCACGGCCTGCGCGGCTCTGTCCGGCACGCCTCCGAACGCGAGCCCGCACCGCTTTCCGGCGGTGTGCGCGGCTTCGACGGCCGAGTCGATCAGGTGCCGCACCTCGGGGGAGGCCGGTGTCGTCCCCATCGACAGCGACAGGTCGGCCGCTCCGACGAACACCGCGTCCACGGTGTCCAGCGCGAGGATCTCCGGTGCGGCCTTGATCGCCTCGGCGCTTTCGAGCTGGGGGATGCAGAGCACGTCGTCGTTGCCGGTGGCGAGGTACTCGGCGTTCGGTCGCAGGCCCCACGCCCCAGCCCGGCTGGTGCCGCCCGCGCCGCGGATGCCGTGAGGCGGGAAACGGCATGCCCGCCCGGCGGCGGCCGCCTGCTCCGCCGTGTCGACGTGCGGCACGAGGATGCCCATGGCGCCCGCGTCGAGGATCTTCTGGATCGCCGACGGTGTCGTGTCCGGCACCCGCACCAGGGGCACCACGCCCAGCGCGGCGGCCGAGTTGATCAGCCGGTAGGCGGTCTGCAGGTCGAGCGGCGCGTGTTCGAGGTCGATCACGACGAAGTCGAACCCCGCGTACGCCATGATTTCCACGGGCTCGCCCGAGGCGATCTTCAGCCAGGTGCCGACCGGGGTGGTGGCCCGGTCGGGGGCGAACAGCCCGGCACCCGTTCGTCGTGGCGCGTTCACGGCATCGGGTAGTCGTCGGCGTTGAGGACCCACCCGGGTTTTTCCGAGAAGTCCCCCCGGGGCGGGCTGAAGATGTCGATCAGCTGGTTCACCCCGGGAGCGCTCGCCGCGGAGGTGTGCACGGTGGGCGGCGGGATGATCGCGACGGACGGGCTGCCGAGCCGCACGTGCTCGTCGTCGCGCCAGGCGGTGCTGTCGTTGAGCCAGGGCGTGCGGATGTGGTGCAGGTATTCTCCTTGCACGGCAAGGGAAAGCTGCTCGAAGTCGTCGTGGTGGTGCGGTGAGAGCCTGCGCGGGTCGCGCGGTCCGTCCTGCTCGGGCAGGAAGTTCACCATGAACGAGCGGGTGCGGAAGATGCGGCCGAACCGCCGGGGGTCTTCCGGCACCTCCGACAGCGGGTAGAACCGCACGCCCGGTTTCCCCACGGGCTCCGGCCACCGCTTCAGCAACGCGACGCGAGGATGGTCCTCCGCGTAGGCGGCGGCGTTGACCGCTCGGTCGCGCCACACCGGTTCGACGGCTTCCATCAGCCGGACGAGCGGGCCGTCGCCGTGCATGCTGATCCGGGAGGCGCCGGGTGGGACGACGACGAGCCCGGGGGCGTCGACCTTCGTGGCGCCGTCGTCGGTGAGCACCGTGAAGGCGGGCGAGGAGGCGGTGACCACGATGGCGAGTTCACCTTCGAGAGTCCCGTTGTCGAGTTCGTCGCCGGCCCTGGCTTCGGTGTGCACCAGCACGACGTTCTGTGCGCGCACGATCGGTGCGGTGTGCAGGTCGAAGTACTGCGCGGCGGCGATCGCGGCGCCACCGCCGGGGTGGGGAGCGGTCGCCGTCGTGAGCGAGGACCGCGGATCGTCCTTTTCGTACACCGAGGATTCCTTTCGCTCAGGCGTCGAGGTTGAGCAGGTAGGCCGGGTTGTCGCAGACCATGCGTCGCAGGTCCTTCTCCGGCAGGCCGAGGTCGAGCAGCGCCTCGCCCACCCGCAGCCACGCGTCCACCGGCTTGGGGTTGGCCTGCTGGCCGAAGTCCGAGGCCAGCACGGTGTGCTCGGGGCCGAGTGCCTCGATCCAGGCCAGCAGCCGTTCCGGGGCCCACTTCTGGGTTCCCTCGGGGTCGTACATGCCGACCTCGTGCTCGACGAAGGCGCCGAGCGCGATGAGTTCGCGGCACAGGTCCGGTTCGGCGCCGATGACGAAGTCCGGGTGACTGACGACCATCCGCGTGATGCCGCGGTCCTTCGCGGCCTGGAACAGGGTGCGGATGTACTCGGGGTACATGTGACCCCCGTTGACGACGGCCTCCCGTTCCTTGATCTCGTCGAGGATCTCGCCCGCCTCGGGCTTCAGTTCGCCGCTCTCGTCGACGATGTCGATCCGCTCCAGGGTCAGGGGGACGGTGGTGGTCGGGAAGGCGCCGTCCTCCGGATGGCACTCGATGTGCCGTCCGGACGAGATGGTCGGGAACCACACGACCTTGCCGCCCATGCGCAGGCACATCCGCACGGCGTGCGGGTTGAGCCCGCCGACGGTGCTGTTGAGCGCGATGCCTCCGTACACGGTGGCGGCGACGCCGGCGAGACGGTCTTTCATCGCGAGGACGTCCATCTGGGTGTTGTGGTGGTGGGACTTCGCGACCATCGCGCGCATCCCGATCCGCGCGCCGTCCTGCGCGGCCTCGACATGGTCGAAGCGCCGGGGGAACGGGCTGGGGCCGGAGTGGACGTGCAGGTCGACCAGGCCGTCCAGGACGGAGGTGATGGCGGGACGCTGGCTCATGGAGACCGTCCTTCGTTCGCATTGTGAAGTTCAAGTTCACTATAGGACTGCTTGTCAAGCCATCGAGCGCTCTTGTGTCGCCAACGGTGCTCGTTTACGGTATAGGCTGTTCACTTCGTGAACACGCGGTTCGGAACTTCGCCGAGGGTGTGCCGGAACCGCGGGTAGCCGGCAGCCGATCCCGGAGGACGACGATGTCCACACCGCCCCCCGCCGCAGAGTCGCAGTCTGTGGCCGGTCCCAGAGCCCCACACGGTCCGGACCTCGCCAAGGTGCGCGCCGCGGTCCGTGGCGGGACGCTCGCCTACTTCGTCGACCAGTTCGACATCTACCTGCCGATCGTGGTCCTGGCGCCGGCGACGGCCTACTTCCAGGCCGCGAACCTGAGCGCGAGCACCACCGCCGTGCTCGCGTCACTGGTGTTCGCGTCGACGCTCGTCGGCCGCCCGCTCGGCGCGGTGATCTTCGGGCACTTCGCCGACACGGTCGGGCGCAAGCGCGCGACACTGATCGCGGTCGGCGGGTTCGGCACCATCACCCTGCTGACCGCCTGCCTGCCGGGCCACGAGACGATCGGGATGTGGTCGGTCGGCCTGCTCATCGCGTTGCGGTTCGTCGACGGGGTCTTCCTCGGCGGCGAGTACACGACCGCGGTGCCGCTGGCGATGGAGTGGAGCCCGCGGCACAAGCGCGGCCTCTACGCCTCGATCATCACTTCGACCTCCCCCGCCGCCTACGCGATGATCGCCGCGATCACGCTGCTGATCCTGCGACTGCTGCCGTCCGCCGGGCCGCACAGCGCCTACGTGCAGTGGGGCTGGCGGGTGCCGTTCCTGGTCGGCGCGCTGCTGGCGGCCGTGCTGTTCCGCTACTACCTCAAGCAGGTGCACGAGCCGCGGGCGGAGCTGACCGGGGAGCGGCACAAGCTGCCACTGGTGAGGTTGCTGGTGAAGTATCCGCGGGCGCTGGCACAGGTGTTCGTGCTGATGACCGGCACGTGGCTCGCCACCAACATGGAGGCCGCCGTGACGCCCGCACAGCTGAAGGCGCACCTGCGGTTGTCGAGCCAGCAGGTCACGCTGACCATGCTTGTGATCAACGCCGCGGCCGCGCTGTCCTACCCGCTTTTCGGCATGCTGTCCCAGCGCATCGGGCGGCGCCGGTTCTACATCGGCTACGGCCTGGCTGTCCTGCTGGCCGGCGCGGGCTCCTACACCCTGCTGATGGCCTCGGACGGCGGTTTCGGCGCGGCCCTGGGCTTCGGTGCCGCGATCGGGGTGTTCACCGTCGGCACGTTCGGCCCGATCGCCGCCTACCTGACCGAGCGGTTCCCGGCGAGCATCCGGTCCACCGGCTACGGCGTCGGGTACAGCCTCGCGCTCATCGCGCCGGCCTTCTACCAGTTCTACCTGCAGCAGCTCGACGGAATCCTGCCGGAGCACCTCGCCCCGGCCGTCCTCATCGCACTGGCCGGCGCACTGATCAGCCTCGGCGGTTTCCTCGGCCCGGAGACGAAGGATGTCGACATGTCCGACGACAGCACGATCCCGGCACTGTCCTGATCGGACGGTCATGCCAGGCCGGGCCCGGTCCGGCGCGACCGCGGTCGCCCGCTACCCCGCCCGGCCGAGGTCGTCGGGCCGGTAGTGACCGCCGAGTTCGTGGGTGAGCTCGCGCGCGGTGCCGACGACGAGGCGCAGTTCGGGGGCGTCGCCGGACATCGACAGCGTGTTGTCCGGGCCGACGATGGCGATGGTGGCGCAGATGCCGTATTCGTCGAACACGGGCGCGGCCACCGCGACGATGCCGGGGGTGCTCATCGCGGAGCAGTGGCCCACGGCGCGCACCCGGTCGACGTCGGCGCGCAACTCGTCCCGTGCCGCCCCGGAGAGGTTCCCGATCAGCCGCTCCATGGACAGCTGGTCCGGATGGTAGGCGAGGAAGACCTTGCTCTGCGCGGTGTCCAGCGGCAGGTGGCTGCCGACCCGCACGGACACGACGACGATGGTCGAGACGTTTTCCTCGACCCGGGACACCACCGGGCCGGTGAGGCCCCAGAGGCTGAGCACCACGCTGGTCTGCGTGGCGCGCGCGAGCGCCTGCATGTGCCGCGGGGCGAGGTTGACGACGCGGCGGTGGCCGATGGCGAACGCCCCCAGCTGCAGCAGCAGGCCGCCCGGGATGTACTTGCCTTCGTTGTCGCGTTCCAGCAGTCCCGCCGCGACGAGGGACGTGCAGTACCGGTAGGCGGTGGTGCGGTTGAGGCCCAGCCGCTCGGCGACCTCGCCCGCGGTCACCTCCGGCGTGGCCGGGTCGAACAACGACAGGATCTGGCTCACCCGGCTCACCGCCTGGATGTCCGCCTGGTCACCCCGTTCCCCGCGGGCGTCCGGCGACCGCGTCGGTTTGGTCACGGGAGCCTCCGCTGGACGGTGATCGAGAACTGACGGGCGTGTTCACTTGGTGAACAGGGTCAGGCTACCCGACCCGGCGCCGGGAACCCGCCGCCCTCCTGGGGGACCGGCTCCGGCCAGGGCCATTTTCCTGCCGTTACACTATATTCCATGGCACTGAAGTCGGGGCGAGGCGCGGTGGATCTTCCGGGTTTCTTCGGCGATCTCGTCCGGTGCGAGACGCGGCTCTACAACGCCTTGAACGACCGTCTCCGGGAGCGGCACGGGATCGTCGCGTCGCAGTTCGAGTTCCTGCGCTTCCTGCGTGACCACCCCGGGGCCCGGGTGGCGGACCTGGCCGCCGAATTCGCCATCGGCATCGGCGCGGCCAGCAAGGGCACCGACCGGCTGGAAAAACAGGGATGGGTCGTGCGGCAACCCAATCCGTCCGATCGCCGCTCGTCGCTGCTGGCCCTGACCGACGACGGCCTCCGTCTCGCCGAAGCGGCGGAGGACACTTTCACCGAGCGGTTGACCGAACTGCTCGGCCCCCTTCCCGGCAGCTCCCGGCTCCCCGCCGCCGCGCAGGCGCTCGCGCAGTTGCGTGCCGCGCTCGAGCGCGACCAGATCGGCCTGCCCACCGGCTGAGGGTTACGGTGCCAGCACGATCCTGCCGAACACTTCCCCCGCGTCCATTTTCCGGTGCGCCAGCGCGGCTTGGTCCAACGGCAGCAGTTCGTGCACCACGGTGCGCAACTCACCGCGGCTCGCGGCGGTGAACTGTTCCGTGCGCACGGCTCGTCGGTCGGGGCCGGGCACGGTGGCGGCGCTGAAGGTGGCGAACGACATCGACTTCTGGAACGCCGCCATCATCTTCGTCCCGAAGTCCGCCGGTGGCGGGCCCGCGACCGCGCCGACGACCACCAGGCGGCCGTTCGGGTTGAGCCGGTCGAAGAAGGAGGGCAGGTCCGCCCCCGCGACGACGTCGATGATGACGTCGTAGCCCGCGGGAGCATCCGCGGCTCCCGCACCCGAGCGGTCCAGCACGTGGGTCGCGCCGAGCGCGCGCAGGCGATCGCCGCGCTCGGCCGACGACGTCGTGACCGCCACCGCACCGGCCCCACCACGAGCCGCGAGCTGGACCGCCGTGATCCCGATGCTGCCGGACGCACCGCGCACCAGCACCGACTCGCCCGGAGCGAAGCGGGCACGGGACAGTCCGAAGTGGGCCACCACGCCGGAGCTGCCCAGCGTCACGGCGTCCACAGCGGACAGGTTCGCGGGCAGGGGGACGATCTCCTCGACCGGGGCGATCGCCTGTTCGACGTAGCCGCCGCCCGTACCGGTGAACGCCCACACTCGCTGCCCGAGCCAGGAACGGGCGACGCCGTCGCCGACCGCCGTCACGGTCCCCGCCACCTCACCCCCGGGGATGTGACCTTCCTGGAAACCGTAAGCCGCGAGAGCACCGCGCCGGATCACGGCGTCCACCCCACCGACGCCGATCGCCTCGACGGCGATCAGCACCTGTCCGCCGGCGGGAGCGGGGTCGGGGAGGTCCAGGACTTCCAGCCCTCCCGGACCGCCGAACTTCTGAATCATGACCGCTTTCACTGCCGTCTCCTTGTGCCGGGATCGTTCGCCTTGCCTTTCGGACGCTAAGGGACACCGGCGTCCGGTTGGCTAAAGTGAGAGTGGTGAGCGACCGTTTGTCTCGCACCCTGCGTTCCGATGCACGGGACAACCGGGAACGCATCCTCGACGCGGCCCGCGCGGTGTTCGCCAGCAATGGTCTGGACGTGCCGATGCGGGAGATCGCCCGGCGCGCCGGGGTCGGGCCCGCCACCCTGTACCGCCGTTTCCCGACCAAGGAGCTGCTGGCCACCGAGGCGTTCGCCGACCGGATGCGCGCGTGCGAAGCCATCGCCGACGAGGGGCTCGCCGACCCGGACCCGTGGCATGGCTTCTGCCTGCTGATCGAGAAGATCTTCGAGCTGCACGCGCGAGACCGGGGTTTCACCGAGGCCTTCATGTCGGCCTTCCCCCGCGCGGTGGATTTCGCCGCAGGCCGCGAACACACGCTCAGGGCGGTCGCCGAACTGGCGCGCCGCGCCAAGGGCACCGGCCGGTTGCGCTCCGACTTCGTCCTGGACGACCTGATACTGGTGCTCATGGCGAACAGGGGTATCCAGGCCACCTCGCCCGCCACCCGGGTCGCGGCCTCCCGGCGCTTCGCGGCGCTCGCGATCCGGGCGTTCCAAGCCTCCCCGGACGGCGAAACCTAACGGCGCGACGCGGTGAGGTGGTCGATCAGGGCGGCGCGGAAGGCCGCGGGCTGGTCCAGGTGGGGCGAGTGCCCCGAATCGGGGATGGCGACCTCGCGGTAGGCGCCGTAGGTGCCGAGCACGGCCCGGGTCTGGGCGACCATCGGCTGCGGGGGACAGGTCTCCTCGCCGGGCCAGCCGGGCACCGCACCGATCGAGCCGAGGTGGGCCAGGTCGTACAGGGACGTGTCGGAGACGATCACGTCGTCGGTTCCGCGAATCCACAGCAGCGGCGGCTTGGGATCCACAGTGGACAGGTCGGGGATCCGGAAATGCGTCGGTGCCATGGTGTTGAGTACCCCGCGGTCGCCGGGTGCGAAGCCGGGCCAGGCGGCGGTGGCGCTGCTGGTGCCGGGGTAGTGGTCGTCGCCGGTCCGGGTCGAGAGCATGGACTCGACGAGCATGTCGAGGTGCGCGGGCACGCAGGGTGGTTTGACGTAGTGCGCGAGCAGCACCTGGCGCGGGGACAGCGGCGAGTCGGCGCCGGTGTCGCCCTCGGCGAGGCGCCGGACGAACTCGGCGTTCGCCGTGCCGGCACCGGCTCCGGCGCCCGCCGGGTCGGACAGCCGGCCGTCCAGGCCGTGCGTGCCGCCGAACCCGTAGGGCGACACCGGGTTCACCAGCGTCAGCGATGCCGCCGTCGAGGGCCGGTCGAGCAGGTATCGCAGCAGCACGCCACCGCCCATGCTCCAGCCGACCAGGTGCACCGGCGCGAGGTCGAGCGCCGTCACCAGCGCGGCGAGATCGTCGGCGTAGTCGCCCAGCCCGCGGGTGGCATCGACCGGCTCGGGGTCGGTGTCGCCGAAGCCGCGCAGATCCAGGGCCAGCGGCCGGAAGGACGAGGGGAGCGCGAGCATCGTCTCCTGCCAGAACAGGCTCGACGACACGTTGCCGTGGACGAACAGCACGGGAGTGCCGGTCCGGCCGGCCACCTCCAGCGCGTTCACCGTCAGGCGCGCGGTGGGCACGCGGCGAGCGGTGACGCCCGGCAGCAGGGTGGCCATGGTGCTCCTTCCCGGTCGGGGTCAGCTCCTGTTCGCGACGAAGCCCCTTCGGTCGACCTCCTCGTCGCCACCGGCAGAGGATAGGGCGGGCTTCACCCGAGTGCGATGTAGCACCACACCACAAAGCAGGGGCCGTCCCTGTGTCGGTAGACCCCCGCCCCTGGCGCTTCGCCGCACTGCTGCGCGGCGTCCGCTCGCCATCGGTATCGTGGACGGCG
>NZ_VJWX01000195.1 GCF_007713715.1 Amycolatopsis rhizosphaerae | reverse complement strand
GACCGCGGTGACCGGGCCCGCCGTGCTGACCGGGGAGCTGTTCGCGGCCGTCGTCATCGTCGCCGGGATCTGGATCCTCGCCCACCGCAGCAGCCACCTGACGGGCGCCGCCGCCCTGGCGCCCGTCCCCGTCGGCTGACGGGCCGCCGCTCAGCCGAGGCGGCGGTTGGCCAGCGCGCCGGTGGCGGCACGCGCCTTCCCGGTGACCCCGGGGTCGATGTCGATCACCAGCAGATCGGGTCCGGCGCCCAGGAGGGCGTGCACGCGGCCGAAGCCGTCGGCCACGGCCGAGTGACCGATGCCGGTCGGCGCCTTCGGGTTGACCTCGGTGCCGCTCGCCGCCGGATCGGCCTGGTCGCAGGCCAGGACCCAGCAGCCGGTGTCCAGGGCGCGGGCCCGCACCAGCACCTCCCACTGTTCGCGCTTGCCTTCCCCGGCACCCCACGAGGCCGGTACCACGACGGCCGTCGCGCCCCGGTCGGCCAGTGTGCGGAACAGTTCGGGGAACCGGAGGTCGTAGCAGGTCGCGAAGCCGAGGGTGACGCCGTCGACGGTGAGCGTGAGCGGCTGCGCACCGGGCGCCACGGTGTCCGATTCGCGGAAGCCGAACGCGTCGTAGAGGTGGATCTTGTCGTAGCCGGTGTGCTCGCCCAGCCCGGTGACGAGCAGGGTGTTGCGGACGCGGCCGTCGTCTGACGGGGTGAACATGCCCGCGACCACCAGCACGTCGTGCTCACCGGCGATCTGGGCCACCGCCTTGGCCCACGGCCCGTCCACCGGCTCGGCGAGCGGCTTCAGTGGGACGCCGAACCGGGCCATGGCGGCCTCCGGGAACACCACGACCCGGGCGCCCCGGGCCGCCGCCCTGGTCACGCCGTCCCGGATCAGTCCGAGGTTCTCCGCCGGATCGTCGCTGGATGTGAGCTGACACAAGCCGATTCGCAGCACGCCTACCTCCTGGCCGCCGATGTGGTCCCCACTCGTACCCTAGAACCATGCTGAATCGCACCGACCTGCGCGGAAAGGTCCCGTCACCCGCCGAGTTGCGCGCCACGCTGCCGCGCGCCGAGATCGACGTGGATGCCGCGCTCCATCAGGTGCGTCCGCTGGTGGAGGCGATTCGTGAACGCGGTGTCGACGCCGCGCTCGAGTACACCGAGCGGTTCGACCGCGTCCGCCCGGAAACGGTCCGGGTGCCCGCCGGGGAACTGGACCGCGCGCTCGCGGAGCTGGATCCGACGGTCCGCGAGGCCATCGAGGAGTCGATCGCCCGGGCGAGGAAGGTGCACGCGGACCAGCGCCGTACCGACGTGACCACGAGGGTCGTCGAGGGCGGCACGGTGACCGAGCGCTGGGTGCCGGTGGCGCGGGTCGGCCTCTACGCCCCGGGCGGGCTGGCCGTCTACCCCTCCAGCGTCGTGATGAACGTGGTGCCGGCGCAGGCCGCGGGGGTGGGCTCGCTGGTGCTGTGCTCACCGCCGCAGGCCGAGTTCGGTGGCCTGCCCCACCCGACCACGCTGGCCGCCGCCGCGCTGCTGGGCGTGGACGAGGTCTGGGCGGTCGGCGGCGCGCAGGCGGTGGCCCTGCTCGCCTACGGCGGCACCGACACCGACGGCGCCGAGTTGACCCCGGTCGACATGGTGACCGGCCCCGGCAACATCTACCTGACCGCCGCCAAGCGCCTGCTGCGCGGACTGATCGGCATCGATTCGGAGGCGGGGCCGACCGAGATCGCGATCCTCGCCGACGAGACCGCCGACCCCGGTCACGTCGCGGCGGACCTGATCAGCCAGGCCGAGCACGACACGCTCGCGGCGAGCGTGCTGGTCACCACCTCCGCGGAGCTGGCCGACGCGGTGGACGCCGAGCTGGCGACCAGGGCCGCCGCGACCAAGCATTCGGAACGTGTCCTCCAGGCGCTGCGCGGCAGGCAGTCCGGCATCGTCCTGGTGTCCACTGTGGACGACGGGCTGAAGGTGGTGGACGCCTACGCCGCCGAGCACCTGGAGATCCAGACCGCCGATGCCCGCGCGGTCGCCGCCCGGGTGCGCAACGCGGGCGCGGTGTTCGTCGGCCCGTACGCGCCGGTGTCGCTCGGCGACTACTGCGCGGGGTCCAACCACGTCCTGCCCACCGGCGGGTTCGCCCGCCACTCCTCGGGCCTGTCGGTGCAGACCTTCCTGCGCGGCATCCACGTGATCGACTACAGCGAAGCCGCGCTGCGCGAGGTCGCGGGCAAGGTGGTGGCACTGGCCAACGCCGAGGACCTGCCCGCCCACGGCGAGGCCGTGACGGCGCGTTTCCCGGCGGAGGGGGCCCGGTGACCGCCGACGACGTGACCCTGGCCGACCTGCCGTTGCGGGAGGACCTCCGGGGCCGCAGCCCCTACGGGGCGCCGCAGCTGGACGTGCCGATCCGGCTCAACACCAACGAAAACCCGTACCCGCCGCCGCCGGAACTGGTGGACGACGTGGCGGCGGCGGTCCGCGAGGCCGCCCAGGAGCTGCACCGCTATCCCGACCGCGACGCCGTCGCCCTGCGCCAGGACCTCGCCCGTTACCTGTCGGCTTCGACCGGGGTGGCGCTGTCGGAACGGAACCTGTGGGCGGCCAACGGGTCGAACGAGGTGCTGCAGCAGATCATGCAGGCCTTCGGCGGTCCGGGGCGCACCGCGCTCGGCTTCGAGCCGTCGTACTCGATGCACCCGATCATCTCGGCGGGCACCCGGACCGAATGGGTGCCCACCCCGCGTCGCGCCGACTTCTCCCTCGACACCGCCGAGGCGGCCGTGATCGTCGCCGAGCGCCGCCCCGACATCGTGTTCGTCACCAGCCCGAACAACCCGACCGGCGGCTCGATCCCGCTGGAGGAACTGGAACCGGTGCTGCGGGCCGCACCCGGCATCGTGGTGGTCGACGAGGCCTACGCCGAGTTCTCCTCGCGCCGCAGCGCCGTGGAACTGCTCGACGCCTACCCGGCCAAGCTGATCGTCTCGCGCACGATGAGCAAGGCGTTCGCCTTCGCCGGAGGACGCCTCGGCTACCTCGCGGCGGCGCCCGCGGTCGTGGACGCGTTGCAGCTCGTGCGGCTGCCGTACCACCTTTCGGTGCTGACGCAGGCCGCGGCACGGGCCGCCCTGCGCCACGCGGACGCCACGCTGGCCTCGGTGGCCAAGCTGTCCGCCGAGCGCGAGCGGGTGGCGGAAGCCTTGCGGGGACTGGGTTTCATCCCGGTCCCCAGCGACGCGAACTTCATCCTCTTCGGAGAGTTCGGCGACGCCAAGGCCAGCTGGAAGTCCTATGTGGACGCCGGGGTGCTGGTCCGCGACGTCGGGATCGAGGGGCATCTGCGGGTGAGTATCGGCACCCCGGAGGAGAACGACGCGTTCCTGGCGGCGAGCAAGGAGGTGCCCCGGTGAACCGGGTCGGCAAGGTGGACCGCACCACCAAGGAGTCCTCGATCTCGGTCGTGGTCGACCTCGACGGCACCGGCGAGGTGGAGATCTCCACCGGGGTGCCGTTCTTCGACCACATGCTGCACGCGTTCGGGGTGCACGGTTCGCTGGACCTCAGGGTCCAGGCGACCGGTGACGTGCACCTCGACGCGCACCACACGGTGGAGGACACCGCGATCGTGCTGGGACAGGCGATCCGCCAGGCGCTCGGGGACAAGAAGGGCATCCGCCGGTTCGGCGACGCCTGGATCCCGATGGACGAAACCCTCGCCCACGCCGCGATCGACGTGTCGGGCCGTCCGTACTGCGTGCACGTGGGCGAGCCGCCCGAGTTCACCACGTTCACCGTCGGCGGGAACTACCCGTTCGTGCTGAACCGCCACGTGTTCGAGTCCCTGTCCTTCCACGCGCAGATCGCGCTGCACGTCCGCGTGGTGCACGGGCGGGACCCGCACCACATCGCCGAGGCCGAGTACAAGGCCATCGCGCGGGCGCTGCGCGCGGCCACCGAGCCCGATCCGCGGGCCGGGGGCATTCCGTCGACCAAGGGTGTGCTGTGAACAAGGAGATCGTGGGCGTCCTGCTGGTCGCGCTGGCGGGCTTTCTGGCCGGTGGCGTGTATGCCACGTGGAAGACCGCCAAGCTGATGGCGGGCGCGCTCCTGCTGGCCACCCTGCTCGCCATAGGCGGCGCCGTCGCCTGGTTCGTGGGCTGACGCGCGGCTAACGCCCGGAAGGCCGTGAAGGGTCCCTTCACAGTCGTTTTGACTGTGAAGGGACCCTTCACGGCACCGCCCGGGCCGGGGTCAGCGCCCGGTGGGTTCGAGTTCGCGCTGTTCCAGGCGCTTGGTGAGACTTTCGCCCTCGACGTCGACGTTCGGCAGGATCCGGTCCAGCCAGCGCGGCAGCCACCACGCGTGCTTGCCGAGCAGGGCCATCACCGCGGGCACGATCGTCATCCGGACCACGAACGCGTCGACCGCCACGCCGAACGCGAGCGCGAACCCGATCGACTGGATCAGCGTGGTGTCCGACAGCACGAACCCGGCGAACACGCTGATCATGATCAGCGCGGCGGCGACCACCACGCGGGAACCGTGGCGGAAACCGGTGATCATCGCCTGGCGCGGTTCGGCGCCGTGCACGTGCTCCTCGCGCATCCGCGTCACCAGGAACACCTGGTAGTCCATGGCCAGCCCGAACAGCACACCGATCAGCAGGATGGGCAGCATGCTCATGATCGGCGCGGTGGAGGCCACGCCCAGCGCCTTGTTCAGCCATCCCCACTGGAACACGGCCACGACGGCGCCGAAGGTCGCCGCGACCGAGCCGAGGAAGCCCAGGGTCGCCTTGAGCGGCACGATCAGTGAGCGGAACACCAGGGTGAGCAGCACGAAGGCCAGGCCGACGACCAGGGCGAGGTAGGGCAGCATCGCACCGGCGAGTTTGTCCGAGACGTCGATCTGCAAAGCGGTCTGCCCGGTCACGGCGAGCTCGGCCTTGCCGGTCACCGGCAGGGCGCGGATCTGGGCGACCAGTTCCTCGGTCCGCTTGTCGCTGGGGCCGCTCTTCGGCAGCACGGTGAACATCGCGGTGTCGTGCTGCGCGTTGTACTGCGCCGGGGTCACCGCGGCGACGTCGCCGAGCCGCACGATCTCGTCGGCGGCCTGGGTGGTGGCGGCGGTGGTGGCGTCGGCGGTGGCGGTGACCACCACGAGCAGCGGGCCGTTGGCGCCGGGGCCGAAACCGGAGGTGACCAGGTCGTAGGCCTTGCGCTGGGTCGAGCCGGGAGCGGCGGTGGCGTCGTTGGGCAGGCCGAGTTGCATGCTCAGCGCGGGGACGGCGATCACCAGCAGCCCGGCCACGGCGACGAGCAGCACCGGCACCCGGTGCCGCGCGACGAAGGCGGCCCAGCGCTGGCCGTGCGTGCTGCGGTCGTCGTCCCGGACGCGCTTGCCGAGCACCTTGCGCCCGGCGAAACCGAGGATCGCGGGCAGCAGGGTCAGCGCGATCAGCACCGCGACGGCGACGGTGGCCGCGGCCGCGATCCCCATCTGCGCGAGGAACGGGATGCCGATCACGGTGAGACCGGCCAGCGCGATGATCACGGTCAGGCCGGCGAACACGACGGCGGAGCCTGCCGTGCCGCCGCTGCGGGCCGCCGCCTCCTCCGGCTCGTGGCCCTCGCTGAGCTCGTGCCGGTACCGGGACACGATGAACAACGCGTAGTCGATGCCGACGGCGAGGCCGAGCATCAGCGCGAGGATCGGGGTGTTCGAGTTGAGTTCGACGAATCCGGACACGGTCAGGATCGCCGCCATGCCGACGCCGACCCCGATCAGCGCGGTCAGCAGCGGCAGGCCCGCGGCGAGCAGCGAGCCGAAGGTCACGGTCAGCACGATCGCGGCGACCACGACCCCGATGCCCTCGGTCGCGCCCGTCTCGGGCATGCCCTGGATGGCGTCGCCGCCGAACTCGACGGTCAGGCCGGCCTGGCGCGCCGCGATCGCGGGCGCCTGCAGCGCGTCCCGGTCGCTCGCGGTCAGTTCGGAGGCCTGCACGCCGTAGCCGACCTGTGCCAGCGCCACGCGCGCGTCGGGGGAGATCGCCCTGGCCTGGAACGGATCCACCACCCCGCGGGCCTTGGGTGCGGTCCTGAGAGCGGCCACGAGCCGTTCGACGGCGGCCTGGTTGGCGGGGTCGGTCAGTTTCTGCCCGTCGGGGGCCACGATGGCGACGCGCGCGGTGGCGCCGCCGACCCCGGCCTGGGGGAAGCGTTCCTTGAGGTGGTCGATCGCTCGCTGGGCCTCGGTGCCGGGGATGGTGACGGAGTTCGTCATGTGGCCGGACAGCGTGGTCGCGCCCAGCCCGAGCCCGGCGAGGACGGCCAGCCAGACGGCGGCGACGAGCCAGCGGCGGCGGAAGGAGAAGCGGGCGAGCCGGTACAGAAGGGTGGCCACGGGCACGGCTCCATTCGGTTGTCCGTCGGTGGTCGGTACCCGCCAAGCTAGCCGATCGGCAAGCACGCTTACAAGCCGATCGGCAAGTATGTGACTTGCCGCACGGCAAGCAACCTCGGGGCTGCGAGGAGACCGTGAAGGGTCCCTTCACGGCCCTATCAGCTGTGAAGGGACCCTTCACGGGAAAGGAAACGCGAGGATGCGCTAGCCGATCGGTTAGCGGTTTGGTTGCGAGTGGAGGGGTACACCCGTATTCTGCGGGCTGCTTCGCGGCCCGAGGCAGCCGCTTACGAGGAGGTTCGATGGCAGCCGGACCGGCTACGCAGGAAGACACGCGCACCCGCCTGCTCGCCACCGCGCTCCGGTTGTTCACCGAACACGGCGTCGAGGGCACCTCCCTGCAGATGATCGCCGACGCGCTGGGCGTGACGAAGGCGGCCGTCTACTACCACTTCAAGACCAAGGACGAGATCGTCGAGGCCGTCGCGGAACCCGGACTGCGCGAGCTCGGCCAGGTCATCGACGAGGCTTCGCGCCTGCGCCGCCGGGGCGCCCGGATCGACCACCTGCTGACCGGTTTCGTGGACACCGTGGTGCGGCACCGGGCGCTGGTGGCGCTGTTCAGCAGCGATCCCGGGATCGCACGGGCGCTCGCCCGCACCTGGACCTCGCCGGAGGAGAACTTCAGCGTCCGGATTCTCGGCATCCTGGTGGGCGAGGAGAGCGACCTGAACCGCATGGTCGCCGCCCACGTCGCCGTCGCGGGCATCGCCCTGGCCGGGGGATCGCCCCAGTTCGCCGGCGTCGACGACGACACCCTGCGCGAGCAGCTGCTCGACGTCGGGCGCAGGCTGCTGGGCAGGCCCCGCCGGGTCAGCTGAGTTCGAGCTTGAGGAACGAGGCGGTTTCGACGAAGCCGAGCCTGCGGTAGTAGTCGCGGGCGCGCCGGGTCGGCACGGTCACCTCGGCGGCGCCCGTGGCGCGGGCCCGCGCCACCACCGCTTCCACCAGCTTCCGGCCCACGCCCTGCCCCCGGCGGCACGGTGTCACGACGAGTTCCTGCAGTTCGCTGACCCAGCCGTTGGCGTAGAGCACCAGGAACCGCGCGGCCAGCGCGTAGCCGATCACCTGCCCGCCGTCCTCGGCCACCAGGAAGTCGGTGGTGTCGTAGGTCATCGCCGCCAGCAGCCGCTCGTAGTTCCGGTCGAACTCGGGCCGCCGGGCCGGGTAGCTCGTGGCGAACTCGCGGAGCAGGTCGAAGACGCTGTCCGCGTCCATCACATCGGCCGGCCTGATGTGCACGACCTCATTGTGGCTCAACGGGGATCCATCCCGGCACCGCGAAGGTACCCGGGTGGCACGTGTGAGGTGAGCCAGACTCCGTTGGCGCTCACCCGGAACTCGTGCCCCGCGCGGGCCATCTCACCCGCCGGCACCACCAGCACCACCGGTCTTCCCCGTCGCGAACCGACCCGGATCGCGGTTTCCCGGTCCGCCGAAAGGTGCACGTCGTGCCGGTTCATCGGCAGCAGGCCCGCCTCACGGATCGCGGGCAGCACCTTGGCGACCGTGCCGTGGTAGAGGATTTCCGGGGGCTGCGCGAGCGGCAACCGGAGGTCGACGGGCACGCTGTGCCCCTGGTTGGCCCGGATCCGGGTCCCGTCCTCGCTGAAGGCGAACCGCTGTTTGTCGTTGTGCGCCACCACCTCCGCGAGTTCGTCGCGGGTGAGTGGCAGGCCGTGCCGGGCGAGCGCGGCGAGGAGGAGTCCGACTTCGACCCAGCCCCCCGGCTGCAGGGCCAGCCCGATCGCGGCGGGGTCGTGCCTCAGATGCCGGGAAAGGCGTTTGGACACGCGAACCAGTCTTGCTTGTTCCATCGTGCCGCCATTGGCTCACGAACCCCGATGCCCCCGCCAGTGCTTTTACGCCCCGCCCTCCATGGCCGGTTTCAGCAGCCGGGCGCCGGGGCCGAACCGGGCCATCTGGTCGTCCTGGTTGTACAGGCCGCACACGCGCAGGGAGAGGCAGCCGCAGCCGACGCAGCCGGTGAGCCGGTCGCGCAGCCGCTGCAGGGCGTCGATGCGGGCGTCCAGTTCGTCCTGCCAGGTCCGGGACAGCCTGGACCAGTCGGCCTTCGTCGGGGCGTGGTCGCGGGGCAGGGTCGCCAGCGCGGCGCTGATCTCCTCCAGGCTCAGCCCCACGCGCTGGGCGGCACGGATGAACGCGATCCGGCGCAGCACCGAGCGCGGGTAGCGGCGCTGGTTGCCCGCGGAGCGCTCGGACGAGATGAGTCCCCGGTCCTCGTAGAACCGCAGCGCGGTGTGCGGTACGCCACTGCGTTCCGCGACCTGACCGATGCTGAGGTGGTCGGCAAGCTTGGTCACGGCACCAGCCTAGCCTTGACTTCGACCTTGGTCGAGGTTGCACCGTGGCGGCATGATGACCTCGACCGATGCGGGCCTGCCCGCGCTGATCGCCCGGATGACCGGTGACGAGAAGCACGCGGCGGCCTCGGAGTCCACTTTGGATGTTCTCTGGGTGCTCTACGACCGCGTGCTGGACGTGACGCCGGACACCGTCCACGATCCTCGCCGCGACAGGTTCCTCCTGTCCAAGGGGCACGGCCCGATGGCGTACTACGCGGTGCTGGCGGCCAAGGGGTTCATCGCGCCGGAGGAACTCGACGACTGGGCGTCGGTGCGGTCGCGGCTGGGGCAGCACCCGGACCGCAACCGGGTGCCGGGGGTGGAGATCTCCAGCGGATCGCTCGGGCACGGCCTGCCGCTGGCCGTGGGCACCGTGTACGGGCTGCGCGCGCAGGGGATCGGCTCGAAGGTCTTCGTGCTCGTCGGCGACGCCGAACTCGACGAGGGCAGCAACCACGAGGCCATCGTGCTCGCCGCACGGGAGTCGATGGGGCAGCTGACCGCGGTGGTGATCGACAACCGGTCGGCGACGCGGGGCTGGCCGGGCGGCATCGCGCAGCGGTTCGCGATCGAGGGCTGGGCGACGGCCACCGTGGACGGGCGGGATCACGAGGCGCTGTACGAGGCGTTCACCACCCCACACCCCCGGCGCCCGCTGTGCGTGGTCGCGGTCGTCGAACCCAAGTCCGGCCAGCGGTGAAAAGGGGGAAGTCCATGGACATGCGGACCACTTTCCTGTCCACAATGGAGGAAGCACTGGCCGTCGATCCTCGGCTGGTCCTGGTGCTGGCCGACATCTCGGCGGGAACCGGGCCCGTGCTCGCCGCGCAGCGAAGGCATCCGGACCGGGTGCTCAACGTGGGCATCCGCGAGCAGGCGCTGATCGGGGTGACCGGCGGGCTGGCACTGACCGGGATGCGCCCGGTGGCGCACACCTTCCCGCCGTTCCTCGTCGAACGCCCGTACGAGCAGATCAAACTCGATCTGTGCCATCAGGGCGTCGGCGCCGTGCTGGTCTCCTCCGGTGCGTCCTACGACATGGCGGCCGCGGGCCGCACGCACCACTCGGCGGCGGACGTGGCGCTGCTGGACACCGTGCCCGGCTGGACGGTGCACGTGCCCGGGCATCCCGAGGAGGCGCGTCGGCTGCTGCTCGAATCACTGCCGGGCGACGGCCGCGTGTACCTCAGGCTGAGCAGCCAGGCCAACGCCCGTGCCCACCTCGGTGCGGGTTTCCTGACGCTCCGCCAGGGCACGCGCGGAGTGGTGCTGGCGGTGGGGCCGATGCTGGATCGCGTGCTCGCCGCGACCGAGGGGCTCGACGTGACCGTGCTGTACGCCGCGACGATCCGGCCGTTCGACGCCGCCGGGCTGCGGGCGGCCCTCGGGGAGGTCGCCGACGTCATGCTGGTCGAGCCGTACCAGGCGGGCACCTCCGCGCACCACGTGGGCGAGGCGCTCGCGGACGTGCCGCATCGCCTGCGTTCACTGGGCACGCAGCGGGACGTGGAGGTGCGTCAGTACGGCGAGGTCACCGACCACGACTTCGTCCACGGGCTCGACGTGGCCGGGATCACGGCCGCGGCCCGGGCCTTCTTCCGTTAGGCACGACCATCTCGCCCGGCAGGAGCCGGAACAGCGCCTCGGCCGTCACCTTGAGGTCTTCGGCGGCCGCGGCGGCCTGGTCGAGCTCGCGCCGCACGGCGTGGTGCCGGTGCCTGCCCGGTCCGGTCTCGGGCTGGGACAGGACCGGGCAGGCGCGCAGCCGGTCGAGGATCCGGGTGAGTGCCGAGGCCGTGCGGATCGTGCCGAGCATCAGCCCGGCGAGCTCGTGGGGACCGAGTTCCTCGGTTTCGAGACGTTCGAGCTCGCCGGCCAGCTCCCCGCTCAGGTCGACGATTCTCCGGGTGGGGGCGCCTCGGTCCTCGTCGCGGGGACGGATGTCCGGACGGCTCTGCGGCAGCATGGCCACTCCCTTGGGTCAGTGCCAGGGGAATTCCCCGCGGGGGCGGGAATCCAAACCGGTTGGAGGCCGTGACCGGGCCGCCCTAGACTGAGCCGGTGACTCGCGTCGTGATTCTCGATTACGGTTCCGGGAACCTTCGTTCCGCCGAACGCGCCGTGCGGCGCGTCGGTGCCGAGGTCGAGGTGACGGCAGACCCCCATGCGGCGCTGGAAGCCGACGGACTGGTGGTACCCGGTGTGGGCGCGTTCGCGGCCTGCATCGAAGGGCTGCTGTCCGTGGGCGGCGAGAAGATCATCGGGACGCGGCTGGCGGGCGGCCGCCCGGTGCTGGGCATCTGCGTGGGCATGCAGATCCTCTTCGAGCGCGGGGTCGAGCACGGCGTGGAGTCGAAGGGGACCGGGGAGTGGCCGGGCACCGTGGAGCGCCTGCACGCCGATGTCATCCCGCACATGGGCTGGAACACCGTGCGCGCGCCTGGGGACTCGCAGCTGTTCGCCGGGCTCGACGCGGACACCCGGTTCTACTTCGTGCACTCCTACGCGGTGCGCCGCTGGGAACTCGACTCGGACCTTCCCGGACAGCAGCCGAAGGTGACCTGGGCCCACCACGGTGAGGATTTCGTGGCGGCGGCGGAGAACGGTCCACTGTGGGCGACCCAGTTCCACCCCGAGAAGTCCGGGGACGCCGGCGCGCATCTGCTGGAGAACTGGCTGCGCACGCTCTGAAGAGCGGGTGCGGGTGTCGCGGCGGGCGGCCTCGGGGCTCACCTATAGTGACCGCGTGACCTTCACGCTCCTTCCCGCCGTCGATGTGGCCGACGGCCAGGCCGTCCGCCTCGTTCAGGGTGAAGCCGGTACCGAGACCTCCTATGGCGACCCGCTGGAGGCGGCGCTCGCGTGGCAGCGCGACGGTGCGGAGTGGATCCATCTCGTCGATCTCGACGCGGCCTTCGGCAAGGGCAGCAACCGGGAACTGCTGGCGCGGGTGGTCGGCGAGCTCGATGTGCGGGTGGAGCTGTCCGGCGGTATCCGTGACGACGCCTCGCTGGAGGCGGCGCTGGCCACCGGCGCCACCCGGGTCAACCTCGGCACCGCGGCGCTGGAGGATCCGGCGTGGACGGCGAAGGCCGTGTCCACCTATGGCGACCGGGTCGCGATCGGGCTGGACGTGCGGATCACCGAGGCCGGGCACCGGCTCGCCGCGCGCGGCTGGACGCAGGACGGCGGCGATCTGTGGGAGGTGCTGGAGCGCCTCGACCGCGACGGCGCGTCGCGCTACGTCGTCACCGACGTGAGCAAGGACGGCACCCTCAAGGGCCCGAACCTGGAGCTGCTGCGCGAGGTCGCGGCCCGCACCGACGCCCCGGTGATCGCCTCCGGCGGCGTGTCCAGCCTCGACGACCTGCGGGCGCTGGCCTCGCTGTCCGGCGACGGCGTGGAAGGCGCGATCGTCGGCAAGGCCCTCTACGCGGGCGCGTTCACGCTGCCCGAGGCCCTGGCCGCCGTCCGCTGACTCCCCAGCCGGCAAGTCCGGCCGACTCCGTGGCGCCCCTCAAACCGGCCGTGAAGGGTCCCTTCACAGTCGATTTGACTGTGAAGGGACCCTTCACGGCT
>NZ_VJWX01000194.1 GCF_007713715.1 Amycolatopsis rhizosphaerae | reverse complement strand
GCACCACGGTCGGCACCGGCACCGTGGTGGCGGGCCCGGTGGCGTTCTGGCCGCCCCCGCGAGGCCACAGCGTCACGGCCGCGACGGCGCCCGCGACGATCACCGCGGCCGCCGCCGCGGCCCCGATGATCCGGCGGCGTCTCGCCGGTTCGTCGCGGGGAGCCGGATCCTTCTGCTCTGTCATGGCTTCATCACCTCGGCTCCCACCCTCCCGGTGTCCAGCCATGACCTCGCAGAGACCGAAGTCCCCGTTTTCTCCGCCGAAAGCCCCCACACGGTGGCGACGTTGCCCCCGTGAAGGGCCCCCTTCACCGCCGAAGAGATCACGAAGCCATTGACCGACGGCCCCGGATAGATTAGTGATGCTAAGGGCTTTCCCGGGCAAAGGAGCTACTGCGATGGCGGACGACGTTCTGGTCACCGAGCGCGACCGGATCCTGGTGATCACGATCAACCGGCCCGCCGCGCGCAACGCCATCGACGCGTCCGTGACCCGCGGCGTGGCCGCGGCGCTGGACCTGCTCGACGAGCGCAAGGACCTGTCGCTGGGCATCCTCACCGGCGCGGGCGGCACGTTCTCCGCGGGGATGGACCTCAAGGCGTTCCTGCGGGGCGAGCAGTGCTCGCTGCCGGGCCGCGGTCTCGCTGGGATGACCGAGAGGCCCCCGGCGAAACCGATGATCGCGGCGGTGGAGGGATACGCGCTGGCCGGGGGCTGCGAACTGGTGCTGGCCTGCGATCTCGTGGTGGCCGCCTCCGACGCCCGGTTCGGCATCCCCGAGGTCAAGCGGGGCCTGGTGGCCGCGGCGGGCGGCCTGCTCCGGCTGCCGCGCCGGATCCCGCAGCAACTGGCCATGGAATACGCCCTGACCGGCGACTTCTTCTCCGCCACCGACGCGCACCGCTACGGCCTGGTCAACCGGCTCACGCAGCCGGGTGAGGCACTGGAAGGCGCACTCGAACTCGCCGGGCGGATCACCGCGAACGCCCCGCTGGCGATCCAGGCGACCAAGGAGGTCATCACCCGCTCGGCCGAGTGGCCCGCGGGTGAGGCGTTCGCCCGGCAGCAGGAGGTGGCCGGCCCGGTGTTCACCTCGGCCGACGCCCGCGAAGGTGCCCGGGCGTTCGCCGAAAAACGCGCGCCGGTGTGGCGCGGCGAGTAAAGGATGCCGATGTCCTCTTCTGTCGATGCGGCGCCGTCCGAGGCGCCGGGCCTGCTGCCCCTGCTCGACGTGCTCGATCTCGAACCCGTCGAGCTCGACATCTACCGCAGCCGCCGCGCCGGTGAGCCGGGGTTCCGGCTCTTCGGTGGCGAGGTGTGCGCCCAGGCCCTGGTTGCCGCCGAGCGCACCACGGCGCCGGAATGCCGCCCGCACTCCCTGCACGCCTACTTCCTGCGCCCGGGCGACACCGGGGTCAAGGTGGTGTTCCGGGTGGACCGGCTGCAGGAGGGCCGCACCTTCCGGCGCCGAAGGGTGACCGCGATCCAGCACGGCGAGCCGATCCTGTGCCTGGAAGCGTCGTTCACCACCGACCGGTCCGGCACCGACCACCAGGTGAGCGCGCCGGAGGCCCCGGCCCCCGAGGACTGCGAGCCGTTCCTGTGGCGCTTCCCCGCGGGATGGCCGCTCCAGCCCGGGGACGTGTTCGACGTGCGGCCCGCGACCACCGAAACCCGGGCGCACCGGCGGCTGCTCGAAGACCTGTGGTTCCGGCCACTGGGGGAAGACACCGAAGGCCGGGTGAGCCCGGCCGCGGTGCTGACCTACTTCAGCGACCTGACCTTCGTTTCGGCGCTGCTGCGGCCCACCGGCCGCACCGACGTCGACCACATGACCTCGCTCGACCACGTGCTGTGGTTCCACAACGAGGTCAGGCTCGACGACTGGCTGTACTTCACGAAGAACAGCCCGGCCGTGGGTACCCTGCGGGGCCTGGCCGAAGGCCGGATCTTCCACCGGGACGGGACGATCATCGCCACCGTCGCCCAGGAGGGTCTCATCCATGCGAAGCGGGAGTCCTGAACATGCCGGGTCCGTTGACGGGGTTGCGAGTGGTCGAGCTGGCGGGGATCGGTCCCGGTCCCCACGCGGCGATGGTGCTCGCCGATCTGGGTGCCGAAGTCGTCCGGGTGGAACGGCCGGGCAAGGGGTTCGACCCGACCGGTGACCACGCCGACCACCTGCTGCGCAACCGCCGTTCGGTCGCCGCGGATCTCAAGTCCGGCGAGGGCCGTGACCTCGTCCTGCGCCTGGTGGCGAAGGCCGACGTGCTGCTGGAGGGCTACCGGCCCGGGGTCGCCGAACGGCTCGGCGTGGGACCCCGGGAATGCCTCGACCGCAATCCGGGCCTGGTCTACGGCCGGATGACCGGCTGGGGCCAGGAAGGTCCGCTCGCCGACCGGGCCGGGCACGACATCAACTACATCTCCCTCACCGGCGCGCTGCACGCGATCGGGCGGTCCGGGGAGCGGCCGGTGCCGCCGCTGAACCTGGTCGGCGACTTCGGCGGCGGGTCGATGCTGCTGGTGGCCGGGGTGCTCGCGGCGCTGTGGGAGCGGCAGCGGTCCGGCCGGGGCCAGGTGGTGGACGCGGCGATGGTGGACGGCGCGAGCGTGCTGCTGCAGATGATGTGGGCGTTCCGCGGCGCCGGGAGCTGGAACGACCGCCGGGGCGTGAACCTGCTGGACGGCGGCGCGCCCTACTACGACACCTACACCTGCGCGGGCGGCCGCTGGATCGCCGTCGGCGCGCTCGAGCCGCAGTTCTACGCCGCGTTCCTGGCCGGGCTGGGCCTGGACGGCGAGGACCTGCCTCTGCACATCAACGCCGACGAATGGCCTCGCCTGCGGGAGATCCTGGCGGGGGCGATCGCCAAGCACACGCGGGACGAACTCGTTGCCATGGCCGAGGGCACGGACGCGTGCCTGACCCCGGTGCTGAGCCCGTGGGAGGCCGCCGGGCACCCGCACAACGCCGCCCGCGGGACCTTCGTCGAGATCGGCGGGGTGGTCCAGCCCGCGCCGGCGCCGCGGTTCGACCGCACGCCGCCGCAGGTGCCGCACGCGCCGCACGAAAAGGGTGCCGACACCGAAGCGGTGCTCGCCGAACTCGGCTACGACGCGGCCGGTATCGAGGCCCTGCGGGCCTCGGGCGTGATCGTCTGAACCGGCGGGCTTCGTTGCCGCGCGTGTCCGCGAGACAGATCGGGAGGAGATCATCTAGGGTGCACTGGGCCCGATGCGGCGACGGAAAGTGAGGGACCACAGCCAGACGGGTGAAACCCTGTCGAAAGCCGCTCGTGCCAGGCAGGATGACGCATATCGGGTGCGTGCCGGATGACGGCCCGCTCAACGATCGGACGGAGCGTATGTCGGCGAAAACCAAGAAGATCCTCATCGTCGCCGTCGTCGCGCTCGTGCTGTTCTTCCTGATCACCAGACCCACCCAGTCGGCCGGGGTCGTGCACAACGCCCTCGGCTGGCTTCGTGACGGCGCGGAGGCGATCGTGACCTTCGTCCGCACCCTCTTCTCCTGACCCAAGACCGGCCGGCCCGGCGTCGCCCCGAAGCGGCGCCGGGCTTCGGCATGCCCGGGAAAAGTCGCTACGAAAAGTAACTTTTCCCACATCTCGGCGGACTTGATTCGACCATCCGGGTGGATCGCGAGGTCTAAACCCCTGGTCGCGGAATTCGGGGCCCGGAAGGTCTGGCGCAGCGGCTCTGCCTGGCTCTACCGTGCTCACATTGCGTGACCGGGTGGTTCTGGCCAGCCGATCCGGCCGGGGCACGCTCGATCACTCGATCATCGCGGTTCGCAGTCAACACTTGTCAGTTGGGGCACAAGGAGGCAGGGATGACCGGAGATCCCGGAGTCGATGCGGTGATTCGGCAGTGGGCAGCCGAACGGGAGCAGACGGCCGAGGAGAAGGAGATCGACCGGATCGCGTCCGTCTGGCTCGCCGAGCTGCCGCAGCAGGCGCCGGGTATTCCCGGCCAGCGCGCCCGGACCGGAG
The DNA here is from genome assembly GCF_007713715.1 of Amycolatopsis rhizosphaerae. Lineage (GTDB taxonomy): Bacteria > Actinomycetota > Actinomycetes > Mycobacteriales > Pseudonocardiaceae > Amycolatopsis_E > Amycolatopsis_E rhizosphaerae. The sequence goes on along the minus strand of NZ_VJWX01000194.1, from coordinate 8,409 downwards.
CCCGCCGGTGGTCCCCGGTCGAATCCGCCGATCCCGACTACCTCGACGCGATGCGCAGGAGGCTGCCCGAGGTGCCGCTCGACCTGCTGGTCGCCGCGGCCGGGTGGTGGCAGATGGTCGGTGACGTCAGCGAAGCCGAGCAGTGGTGGGACGCCGGGATCAGCCCACTGGACCAGCGTGCCCTGGACTACCGTGCCGCCGGGCTCACCCCGGCCGATCTGGGCCGCAGGCTCGGCCCGATGACCGTCTTGCAGCACCTGCGGCGCGGCAGCGCCCCGGCCTGGTGCGTGGCCCGCCTCGCCCGGCAGCAGCGCGCCGGCTGAGCCCGTTGCGGCGATTCGCGTAACGTACGCCGGCGTGCGGTCGTTGGTTCCGCAACAGGGGCGCGTCGCCGGAGGGGCTGAATCTTGGGCAGTGAGCAGGCCGAGCAGGAGGTTGCCGACATGCTCCCGGCCGCGGTGGAGGCGGCGGCCGGGCCCGAACCGGAACCAGAACCAGAGGCAGAGCCGGAACCGGAACCGGAACCCGGGGTGGAACCGGAGGCGGAAACCCCGGCGGCTCCGCCGGACGGCGGCCGCCCGGCCCGTGCGAGGGCCGGACTGGCGGTACTCGGCAGGGTCGGCATCGTGCTCGCGGTGCTGACCGTGGCGGGCGGCGGGATCTGGGCCACCGGCCGGGCGGGCAGCCCCCAGGCGAGCCCAACCACCACCGAGATCCCGGCACTGCAGGTCAAGGCCGCCGACGTGGCCCCCGGTTCGACCGCCCCCGTCGACGCGACCGTCAACGGGGCCCAGATCGCCACCGGGCAGCAGCCCCAGCCGCAACAGCAGCAGCAAGGGAAGCGGCAGGGCAAGGACCTCCTGTCGCTGTGGGCCGACAAGGTGTCCGACGTCACCGGCATCCCGGCCCGCGCCCTGATCGGCTACGGCAACGCCGAACTGGTGTTGCGGGCCAGCCAGCCCTCGTGCCGGATCTCCTGGGCCACCCTGGCCGGTATCGGCCGCATCGAATCCAACCACGGGCAGTACGGCGGGGCGGTGCTGCAGGCCAACGGCTACCCCTCCAAACCCATCATCGGCGTCCCGCTCGACGGCACGCCCGGGGTCAGGGCGATCGGTGACACCGATCACGGCCGCTTCGACGGTGACCCTTATTACGACCGGGCGGTCGGCCCCATGCAGTTCATCCCCAGCACCTGGGCTCGCTGGGGCGGCGGCTACGACCCGCAGCAGATCGACGCCGCGGCGCTCGCGGCGGCGAAGTACCTGTGTGCCGGGGGACGCGATATGGCCAGTCCACCGGGCTGGTGGCAGGGGATCCTGTCCTACAACAACTCCGTGGACTACGCACAGAAGGTGTTCGGGCTCGCCGATTCCTACGCCAAGGCGGCCCAGGTGGTCCGGATGTCCTGAACACGGGAGTGCTAGCGTCGAAGGCGTGCCAGCCGGGTTCCTCACGCCACGCCGCCTGTTGATCGGTGTGCTGTGCCTGATCAGCCTTCTCGGGTCGGTCGGGCTCGCCTGGTGGCAGTGGGACCGCTTCGAGTCGGCCAGCGGCACCTTCCAGAACCTCGGTTACGTCCTGCAGTGGCCGCTGTTCGGCCTGTTCCCGCTGTTCCTGGCGTGGCGGATCCGGCGGCTGCGCCGCGAGGCCGCGGCCGAGGACGCCGCGAAAGACGCCGGGGAGAACCCGGGCAGCAGTGCCGAACCGGTCGCCACTGTCCCCGCGCCCCGGCCGGTGCGGCCCGTCCCCGCCGTCCCCGAGGAAGAGGACGACGAACTGGCCGCCTACAACCGCTATCTCGCCGAGCTGAACGCGCGAGCCCAACAGGAAAGCTAGATGTCATTCACCACGTCGGAGCTTTCCTCGCGAGGAACCACCTCAGAACCCGCGGCGGTGCAAGCTGACAGCCCACCACAAGCGGCTCCGCCGCTTCGAAACAACTTCTTGGAAAGGCAGCACACATGGTGAGCACGGAAGAACGCGACGGTTCCACGAAGGTCGCCGCATCGTCGCTGCGCTTTCGGGGGCCGCTGCTGCGCTACCGGGTCCTGGCCTACGTCACCGGTGTCGCCCTGCTGTGCCTGACCGCCGCGTTCATCCTGAAGTACGCCGCCGACTCACCGGGGATGATGCGGTGGGCCGGCCTCACGCACGGACTCTTCTACATGGTGTATCTGGTGCTGGCGGTCGACCTCGCGCTCAAGGCACGCTGGTCGATCAAGGGCACCGTGCTGGTACTGCTCGCCGGGACGATCCCGTTCCTGTCGTTCGTGGCGGAGCGCAAGGTCACGCACCACGTCCAGGCAGGCCGGAAGCTCTGACCAGCCGCGGCGGCACGGTGTTTCCGCGCAGCGCGTCGGCGTCGATGGTTTCCGGGCGGTAGGGCAGGGCGGCGAGCTTCACCGCGAGGTCCGGCTTCGCGTCGTCGGCCCGCGCCGACAGGAACGCCCATTCGTGCTCGTCCGACCCGTAGTACAGGACGGTGCCGAAGGCCTCCTTGAAGCGCCGCCACGCGGTGATGAGCGTGTCGTTGCGCCACATCGTCGGGCAGCCCGCCTGGCAGGAAACCACGCCGCCCGGGGCCAGCAGAGCGGCACACCGCTGCAGGAATTCCGTGCCGTACAGGCGGTTGTGCTGGGCTTCGGGGTCGTCGTTCTCGTCCGGAAGGTCGATCACCACGACGTCGTAACCGGGTTCGGCCTGCGCGAGGAACTCCCAGCCGTCCCGGTAGTGCACGCGCACCGGGCCCTCGCCCCGTTCGGCCGCCGCCAGTTCCTCCGGCGTGTAGCCGTAGGGAAGGTTTTCCGCACAGGCCCGCACGGTGACGCGGTCGATGTCGACGTGGTCGACCACCTCCGCGCCCGCGGCCACGGCCAGCTGGCTGGCCACGCCCTCGCTCGAGCCGATGATCAGCACGCGCCGGATCCGGTCGGCCAGCAGCATCGCGGGGACCATCAGCGCCTCGTGATAGGTGAGCTGGGTGGCCTCGGTGCTCTGCCGTTCGCCGTCGCAGAACAGCGAAACTCCTTGCGCGGTCCGGCCGATGAGCAGGTTCTGGAAGTCGGTGCGCGTCTCGATGATCACCTCCGAGACATCCCAGGAACGGGTCAGCCCGGTCCCGACCGGTTCGCTGACCGGGCGGCTCCCACGGCCGCGGGTGGTGGTGCTGCTGCGGACCCCGCCGGCCTTGAGGGCCTCCGCGAGCAGGCGCACCGCCAGCTCGGGATCGGCGCGCTCACCACAGGTGAACACGTCGGCGAAGGCGGTGCCGAGCTCGGGGTAGGTGTGCAGCGACGCATGGGACTCGGCCAGCAGCGCCAGGGCGGTCACCCCGTGCGGCTCGAACCGATGTGTCACCACCTGGCACACGGTGGCGCCGGCTTCGGTCACCACGGAACGCAGGGTTTCCTGCAGGAAGGCGGCGTCGTCGAGCAGGCGCGCGTCGATGCCGTCGAATTCGGCCAGCACGTGGCGGCCGGAGAAAGTACCGATTTCAGTCAAGGCAGTAGGTCCGGAGAGGTTCGATTCCGTTGAAGGACACCGAAGAGTAACTGGTGGTGTAAGCGCCGGTATCGAGGATGTCGAGTTGGTCACCGGGACGCAGGGCCAACGGCAGTTCGTAGGGGGTCCGCTGGTACAACACGTCGTCGCCGTCGCAGGTCGGGCCGGCCAGTACGACCGGGCCCACGGGGCCGCCGGGCCCGCCGACCGGCTCGAACCGGTAGGGGATGGCCTCGTTCTCCGTTTCGGCGAGACCGTTGTACCGGCCGATGTCGAGGTAGACCCAGCGGTGCCCGCCGCGCTGGGCCACCAGCACCACCTCGGTCCTGATCAGGCCCGCTTCCGCCACCACCGCCCGCCCCGGCTCGAGCACGATTTCCGGTGCCCCGCCGGGGAAATGGGCCTCCAGGCCGGCCCGGATGGTGGCGGCGTAGGCGGACAGGGGCGGGGCCGGTGTGCGGTATCCGATGCCGAAGCCGCCGCCCACGTTCAGCCTGCGGAGCCGGATCCCGTGCCCGGCCAGTTCGGTGAACACCTTGGCGGAGGTGGCGATCGCGGTGTCCCAGGCCGCGGGCTCGGTCTGCTGGGAGCCGACGTGGAAGGCCAGCCCGGCCGGGTCGAGGCCCTGTGCGGCGGCACGGCGGAGCAGGTCGACGGCCTGGCCGGGGGAACAGCCGAACTTCGCGCCGAACGGGGTGGCCGAGGCAGGCCCGTCCACGCGAAGCCGCACCGAGACCGAGGAGCCCGGGGCGCACCGCGCGAGGTGTTCCAGATCGGCTTCGGAGTCGGTGGTGAAGATGCGCACCCCCCGCTCGAACGCGAAAGCGATGTCCGCGGGCTTTTTGATCGGGTTGCCGTAGGACAGGCTTTCCGGCGCGGCCCCGGCTTCGAGGCAGGCGGTGATCTCCGCCGGGCTGGCCACGTCGAAAAGGCCCCCGGCGGCCAGCACGGCGCGCAGCACGGCCGGCTGCGGGTTCGCCTTGACCGCGTAGTACAGCCCGTGGTGCGGGAGTTCGGCGGCGAACTCCCGCACCCGGGCGGTCACCACCGCGGGATCGACGACCAGGCAGGGGGTGGGGGGTGCGTGTTCGGTGAGGAACCGATGGATCCGGTGGTGCGTCACGGCACCAGCGTGTCAGCCACCGATCCCGGTCATCGCACGGACCTCCATCTCGGCCTGCTTGGCCGGGTCCTCCTCGCTCTTGCCCAGGAACGTGCCGACGAACCCGCACAGGAACGAGAACGGGATCGACACCAGGCCGGGGTTGGTCAGCGGGAACCAGTGGAAGTCGACGCCCTTGACGATCGAGTCGGGCGCGCCGGACACCACCGGCGAGAAGATCACCAGCACCACCGAGGCGATCAGCCCGCCGTACATGGCCCACAGCGTGCCGTTGGTGTTGAACCGCTTCCAGAACAGCGAGTAGAGCAGCGTCGACAGGTTCGCCGAGGCGGCCACCGCCAGGGCCAGTGCGACCAGGAAGGCCACGTTCTGCCCGTTCGCGAAGATGCCGCCCAGGATGGCGAGCACACCGATGATCAACGCCGTGCGCCGGGCGACCCGCACCTCGTCCTCGGGTTCGGCGTTACCGCGCTTGAAGATGTTGGCGTACACGTCGTGGGCGAAGGAGGCCGACGCGGTGATGGTGAGCCCGGCGACCACGGCCAGGATGGTGGCGAAGGCGACGGCGGACACGATGCCCAGCAGCACCGTTCCGCCGATGTGCAGGGCCAGCAGCGGCGCCGCCGAGTTCTCGTGACCGGGCGCTGCCTTGATCTCGTCGCTGCCGACCAGCGCGGTCGCGCCGAACCCGATGACCAGGGTGCACAGGTAGAAGACGGTCACGCAGGCCAGGGCCCAGGCCACCGAGCGCCGGGCCTCGTAGGAGTTCGGCACCGTGTAGAAGCGCATCAGCACGTGCGGAAGGCTGGAGATGCCGAGGATGCAGGCCAGTGCCAGCGAGACGAAGTCGAGCTTGGTGATCCCGCTCTTGCCGTACTGCACCCCGGGCTGGAGCACGTGTTCGCCGAACGGGCTGTGGTAGGCGGCCTGCGACAGCAGGCCGGACAGGCTGAAGCCGAACTTGCCGAACAGGAACACCGTCATCAGCACCACGGTCAGCAGCAGCATGATCGCCTTGATGATCTGCACCCAGGTGGTGCCCTTCATCCCGCCGACCAGCACGTAGAGCACCATGATCAGGCCGACCACCACGATCACGATGGCCTGCCCGAGCCGGCTCTGCACATTGAGCAGCAGCGCGATCAGCGCGCCGGCACCCGCCATCTGGGCGAGCATGTAGAACAGCGAGATGACCAGCGTGGAGGTGGCCGCGGCCGCCCGGACGGGCCGCTGCCGCATCCGGTAGGCGACCACGTCGCCCATGGTGAACCGGCCGGTGTTGCGGAGCAGTTCCGCGATCAGCAGCAGGTCGACCAGCCACGCCACGAGGAAGCCGACCGAGTACAGGAAGCCGTCGTAGCCGTTGACGGCGATGGCACCGGCGATGCCGAGGAACGACGCGGCGGAAAGGAAGTCGCCGGACAGGGCGATTCCGTTCTGGCGCCCGGAGAAGGCGCTGCCCGCGGCGTAGTAGTCGGACCGGGACGATCCGCCGGTGCTGGCGCGGTACACCACGTACAGCGTGATCGCGACGAAGACCGCGAAGACGCCCAGGTTGAGCAGGGGGCTGGAACTGGCCGAAGAGCCGGCCGCGAGGACGGTCGCCATGGTTTTCAGCGGACTCCCGCCTGCTCGCGCACGTGGGCCACCTGCGGATCGATGTGCTTCTTGGCCCAGCGCAGGTAGGCGGCGCAGATCGCGACGGTGGAGACGAACTGGAGCAGCCCCATCACCATGCCCACGTTGATCTCGCCGTACACCTTGATGCTCATGAAGTCGTGCGCGTAGGCCGCGAGGAGCACGAACACCAGGTACCAGGCGAAGAACAGCGCGCTCATAGGGAAGACGAAGCGGCGGAACCGTGACCGCAGCCGGGTGAACTCCTCGCTCCGCTGGATCGCGACGTAATCGTGACCACGGGGCTTCCGGAGGGCGGTGGTGTCACTGTCCCCGGCTTCGAACAGGGCCGGTTTTCCACCGCTTTCTCGGGCGTTCCCCGTCGCGGTTGTCTGGGCGACGTACGGCAAGGCTACCTCCGCGAACTGAGCGAACCTGGGGGCGCACATGCTAACCACGCAGGTGGATGACGCTCTCAGCAGCCCGTTCGCTCTGTGAGCGAACCGGAAGACTTCAACGGTCGTTATCCCCGAAACGGCCCAAAATATCTCCGCCATTTGGCGGACAGGTTACGCTCCGTAATTGACAACGGAGGTGGTCTGGACTTTCCGTTACTCCGGCAGTGCCGCGGCCGATCGCTCCCTATGATGGAAAAGCGCTGGCCGCGCCGGATATTCCGTGGGGAAGCGACCATTAGTGCGGGGTGCCCCGGAAAAGACACGAGATCGGGCGTTATTCTCCCGTGGCCACCAATCGGGGGGTACGGTCCGTACGTGTTTGACGGGCGGCCCCGCCCAGGTCTGGGCTATGTGGGTGAAGGCGAGCCGGGCGGGTCCCGGTCCGGCGGTAACCGGCATGGCGCTTTCCCGGGCGTGATCACCGCACCGTCGCGCCAACTCGTCCCGGCCATCGGTATTTCCGCAGGTCGGAGGCGCTTTCTTTGGCTGGATCGAGATCCGCTCGATTGGTGTACGCTTCCTTGGCCACGTTGACGCACTGTGATCGAAGGTAACCGGTCTTGTCCCAGCCATGCTGCACACCGCATGATGCACGGACGTCAGGGTCGCCCAGATCGTGGACAGTGCTGTCGGCCGGGACCGAGCACTTACAGCAGGACATCGCAGTCGTTCCACCCGTGATGAGGAGAATCATGCGGTCGATGCGGAGCACCGCCGGGCAGTGCCCGGCCGCCCGCGGGTGGTCGGCGCGCGCAAGCCACGGACGCGCACTCACGACGCCGGACAGGGAGTCACTTTCGTGACCGATGCAGGACAGGGCCAAGTGCCTGTGGGACAGCTTCTCGGTCAGCAACCGCGGCCACCGTCGAAATGGGGCAGTATCGCGCGGTGGCGCGACTGGAGCATTTCGGTCAAGCTCGCCGCGGTGACGCTGGTCCCGATCATGATCGCGCTGGTGCTCGGTGGGATCACCATCGGCAACCAGGTCGCACGGTCCAACAACTACGAACGCATCGGCCGGCTCGTCACGCTCAGCGCGGACGTGCGGGCGCTGGTCGACGCGCTGCAGCGGGAGCGGACCGAGACCGCCCGGCTGCTCATCCAGGGCACGGTCGGCAGCACGCCCGAGCTCGACGCCGCCCGTGCCGCGGTCGACAAGGCGATCGCCCCGATCAACACCGACACCGACCGCGTGACCCAGCTGGACAACAGCGTCGCCGCGCCGGGCAGCGCGAGCAACAACGCGCTCGCCCGCCTCGGCGAGGTGCGGCAGCACATCGCGGCGGGCCAGGTCGACTCGATCCAGGCGCTGGACGCCTACTCGGCGATGACCAGCGCACTGCTCACCCTGGACACCTCGCTGGTCGCGGGCATGAACGACGACGCGGTCAGCGGCAGCGCCAACGCACTGCACGCCCTCCAAGTCGCCAAGGAGGAGGTGTCCACCTCGCAGGTGCTGATGGCCTACGGCATCTCGCGCGGTTCCCTCACCCCGACCCTGCTCAACCAGCTCCGCACCGCCGAGGTGCGGCTCGCCGACCGGCTGGAGGCCTTCCGCGCCTCCGGCACCGGCGCACAGCAACAGGACTTCGACCGGGCCGTCACCGGTCCGGACTTCGACAACCGCGGCCGCATGGTGGGCACCGTGCTCGCCGCGCAGGGTGCCAGCGGGAACGCGTTCAGCGCGATCCAGGCCGAGGCGTGGGC
>NZ_VJWX01000193.1 GCF_007713715.1 Amycolatopsis rhizosphaerae | reverse complement strand
GGGTGTGGCGGGAGGTGCTGGGGCGCGAGGCCGGGGTGACCCAGGACTTCTACGGTCTCGGCGGTGACCGCGAGCACGCCGAACGGGTCACCGCGCTGCTGGCCGAACGCAGCGGGCGTGAACTCACCATCTCCGAGCTGTTCGAGCATCCCACGATCGAACGGATGGCGGCGCACCTGCGCGAAGAGGAGCACGGAAGCGGCCCGCTGCGGGTGTTGCGCGGCCAGGGCAGCAAGACCCCGCTGTTCTTCTTCCACCCCGGCGGCGGGGACACGACCGTCTACACGCAGCTGACCCAGCTGCTCGATCCGGCCGTGCCGGTCTACGGTTTCGACCGTCTGGAAGGCGTTTCCGCGGTGGAGGACCGGGTCCGCCGGTACCTGCCGGAACTGCGGGCCGTGCAGCCGCACGGGCCGTATCGCCTGGCGGGCTGGTCGTTCGGCGGTTTCCTCGCCTTCGAGACGGCCCAGCAGTTGCGCCGCGCCGGTGAGACGGTCGAGGTGCTCGCGATGATCGATTCGATCATCCCGCTGCCGAACGACACCGGGCTGTCCGATGTGGAACTGACCGAACGGCGCTTCGAACGGTTCGGGGAGTTCCTCGAATCCAGCTACGGCCGCAAGATCAGCCTGAACTACGAGAAGCTGGCCCGGCTGGACGACGAGAGCCAGGTGCGGCTGCTGGTGGACACCATGCAAGCCGAGGGCCTGGTGAACAGCGCGGTCAGCGGGGCGATCCTGAACCACCAGCGCACCTCGCTGCTGGACACGCGCTCGCTCGAACGCTACCTGCCCCGGCCCTACGACGGCCCGGTCTCCTTCTTCAGCGCACGGGACCTCACGCCGGGCGGCCTGCGGGACCACCGCTTCGACCGGCGGGACCCGGCCCGCGGCTGGGACGCGGTGTGCCGCGACCTCGACGTCATCACCGTCCCGGGACACCACCTCTCACTGCTCGATCCGCCCAATGTGGACGAAATCGGGCGGCGGCTGAACGTGGTGCTGGCCGCCGCGCGACTGGCGGCCGGACGGTGAAGGTCCTCGCGGACCGGGAAACCGGGGAGGGCCTGCGCGAGATCCGGGTGCATTCGCCCGCGCTGGGCCGCGAGGTCTCGCTCGCCGTGCGCACCCCGCCGGGCTGGCGGCCCGGCGACCACGGCCGCCACCCCGTGCTCTACCTCCTGCACGGCTCGTCGGACGACCACACCTGCTGGCGAAGGCATACCGATCTGCTGCGGCTGGCGGCCGGTTCCGGTCTGCTCGTGGTGATGCCCGACGGCGGCAGGCTCGGCTTCTACACCGACTGGCGCGTGCCCGATCGCGCCGGAACCGTGCCCCACTGGGAGACCTTCCACCTCGACGAGGTGCGCACCCTGCTGGAACAACGGTTCGGCGCGGGCGAACTCCGCCTGGCGGCGGGCATTTCGATGGGCGGCTACGGGGCGCTGCGGTACGCGATGCGGCGGCCGGGGATGTTCCGCGCGGTCGCGTCGCTGAGCGGCCTTGTCCACCTGACCCGGCCGGGCATGGGGGCGCTGCTGGGCCTGTTGTCGGTGCGGGAGGGCATCCCGCCGGGGCGGATCTGGGGGCCGCGGCGCCGGGCGTTCGCCACCTGGGCCGCGAACGACCCGTGCCGCCATGCCGAGGCGTTCCGCGGCACCGAGGTGCTCCTCGCGGCGGGAGATGGAACGCGAGTTCCGGGCGAGGAGACCGTGCCCGGCATGGGCCTGATCGAGCGCACCGCGCGGGCCGCGAACGAGGAGTTCGCCGAGCGGCTGCGCACCGCCGGTGTGGACGTGACCACGCATTTCACCGCGGGCACGCATTTCTGGGGCACCTGGCGCGCCCACCTCGCCGCACTCTGGCCCCGTCTCACCGCGCCGCCTGAGTCCGCCTGAGTCCCGGGAACAGGAGCGTGGGGCTCAGCGGTAGGTGAGCAGGCGCGAGGACTGGCCGTCGAAATGGGAGTGTTCGTTGAACGACAGCAGGGTGGTCCCGCTGCGCCCGGACACGATCTTGGTGATGCTGCCGTTCACGGTCACGCGGTTGAGCTTGAGCAACCCCACTTCCGGGGTGCCCAGCAGCAGGCCGGTGAGCGTGCCGATGACGCCGCCGGAGGTGAACACGACCGCGTTCTCGCCCTTGCGCAGTCCGGTGACCAGGTCCTCGAGCGCGCCCCGCACCCGGGCGAGGAACGCGGGCCAGGTCTCCGCGCACGGGCTGCCGTCACCGGCGCCGATCCAGGCGGAAAGCGCCGCGTCGAGCACCCCCTGATAGCTGCGCGAGTCCAGTTCGCCCTGGGTCACCGCGCCGCCGTGGTGGGTCACTATGTCGACATGGTCGTACTCGTTCCACCGCGGGTCTTCCTTGGCGGGCGTTCTGATCCCCAGCCAGTCCAGCACCGTCTCGGCCGTCTTCCGCTGCCGTGCCAGCGAACCCGTCCTCGCCTCGGTGAACCGCATGTTGCGGCGCAACAGCTCCGCACCGACCACGGCACCCTGTTCGACGCCAACGCCGGACAGGCGGTCGTAGTCCTCGGCCCCGTAGGAAGCCTGACCGTGCCGGATCAGGTAGATCGCACCCATTCCCGCAGCCTAACCGCACTGCCCACGGTTCAGCCCGGGAGTGCGAAGGTTCTCACTCCCCGTCACTTCAGGCGGTCCCGGAGCACCTTGCCGGTGGCGTTGCGCGGCAGCCGTTCGACGAACTCCACGTCCCGGGGCACCTTGTAGCGCGCCAGGTTGGACTTCACGAAGGACCGCACCGTGTCCGCGTCCAGATCGGACCCCGGCTTCCGCACCACGACGGCCTTGAGCCGCTGGCCGAACTCCTCGTCGGGCACCCCGATCACGGCGGCCTCGACCACGTCCGGACGCTCGACGAGCAGGTTCTCCACCTCGGCCGGGAACACGTTCTCGCCGCCCGAAACGATCATTTCGTCGTCGCGGCCGTCGATGAACAGCAGTCCGTGCCGGTCGAAATGGCCGACGTCGCCGGTGGACAGCAGGCCGTCGATGACCTCCTTGGTGCGCCCGTCGGTGTAGCCCTGGAAGCTCAGGCCGCTGCCGACGAACACCCGCCCGGTCACGCCGGGTTCGGTGATCCGCCGCCCCTCGTGGTCGTAGAGCACGACACGGCAGCCGACGGGAGGACGGCCGACGGTGCCGGGGGCAAGGCGCCAGTCCTCGGGGGTGGCCACGGTCGCCACCGCAACCTCGGTGGAACCGTACAGATTGTGGATCACGTCACCGAAGGCCGCGGTGGCGCGGTTGCCGAGGTCGGGCGACAGCGCCGAACCGGCGACGAAGATGATGCGCAGCGACGAGGTGTCGTAGCGGGCGAGCACCTCGGGGCCCAGGTCGACGATCCGCTGGAGCATGGTCGGCACCAGCACCAGCGTGGTGCAGCGGTGTTCCTCGACGGCCCGCAGCGTCTCCTCCGGGTCGAACCGCCGTCGCACCACCACCTTGCAGCCCAGTGCGAAGGACAGCATGAACTGCGACACCCCGGTCGCGTGGAAGATCGGCGCGGCCAGGAAGGTGCACTCCCCGGCGCGCAACGGGATGCGGTCGAGGAACTGCGCCGGGGCGAGCAGCGACACCGCGCCGCGGGGGGCGCCCTTGGGGGTGCCGGTGGTGCCGCTGGTGAGCAGGACGAATCCGCCGAGCCGCGGCGGCAGCGGCACCGGGCGGTCGTCGGTGCTGGCGATCAGCTCGTCGAGCACCGGGACCTCGTGCCGCTGGAGCGGATCGTCGGTGTCCACCCAGGCCAGGTACCGGTCCACGTCCTCACCCACCGCCGAGAGCAGTTCGGTGAACTCCTGGTCGTGGACGAGCACGCCGACCCGCTCGCGCCGTGCCACGTCGGCCAGTTGCGGTTTGGCGAACCCGGTGTTCATCAGCAGCAACCGCGCCCCGAGCTTGCCCGCCGCCGCCATCGCGGTGACCAGCTCGCGGTGATCGCGGCAGAGCACCGCGATCACGGTGCCCGCCGTGACGCCGCGGGCGGCCCAGGCGCGGGCCAGCGCGTTGGACCGCAGGTCGAGTTGTTTGAAGGTGAGCGGCCCGCGCTCGTCGACCAGCCCCACCGCCGTCGGGTCCCGCCGCGCGGCCACCTGGGTGGACGCGGCGAACGGGCCGATCCGGCGCATCGCGACGAGCGCCTGCAGGCCTTCGTCGATCCGGGGGAAGGGGATCAACCCGGCCTTCCACATCACCTCGATGCTGCGGACCGTCTCCGCCACCTTGCCGACCAGCATTGGGGCAGGCACCTCCGTTGGCCCATCGCCGTACCGCGAGTATGCAGGCTACTGGAGAGTAGTCAGCGGTTTCAACGCCCATGGCGGGCGAGGCCGAAAATGTCGGGGGTGCGGCGCACAATCGGGGTGTGCACATCTACGCCGGCCAGGAGGACGACGGCACCTACACGGTGCTGACGCCTGCGGGCAGGCGGACCCTCGAGGCAGGCGAACTGCCCGCCCACGTCGCCGGACTGGAGCGGGAGGGGCCGCGCTGGGTGGTCCCGTCCGTGGAGCGGATCTACCCGCCGCTGCTGGCGGCGGGCGTGCGGCTGGGCCGGTGCCACGACCTGGCGCTGGCCGAAGGGCTGCTGCTGGCCCACGACGGTCGCGGCGGGGAACCGCGCGGCCTGGCCGCCGCGCTGGCCAGGGTGAACGGGCTCACCCCGCCTCCGGACGAAACCGGTCCCGCCGACAGCCAGCCCGCGCTGTTCACCCCGCGCGGCTCCGGGCTCCCGCCCGGGGTCTCCGTGGTGGACGCGGCGAAGGCGGTGCTGGAGTCCCAGGAGCGGCGCCTGCGCGCCACCGAGGCGCCCGGCCGCCTGCGCCTGCTCATCGCCGCCGAATCGGCGAGCGCACTGGCCGCCGCCGAGATGAGCGCCGACGGCCTGCCCTGGCGCGCCGACGTGCACGACGCGCTGCTCACCGAACTGCTCGGCCCCAGGGTGCCCGCCGGGCAGCGGCCGAGGAAACTGGTCGAACTGGCCGCGAAGGTCAGCGAGGCCTTCGACGGCAAACCGGTCAACCCCGACAGCCCGCCCACCATCGTGCGCGCCTTCGGCCGCGAGGGGATCTCCATCCCCTCGGCCAGGGCGCACGTGCTGCGCAAGATCGACCATCCCGCGGTGCCCGTCCTCATCGAGTACCGGGAACTGGCACGCCTGTACTCGGCCAACGGCTGGGCGTGGCTCGACGAATGGGTGCGCGACGGGCGGTTCCGGCCTGCCTGGGTGGTCGGCGGCGTGGTGTCGGGCCGCTGGGCCAGTCAGGGCGGCGGCGCGCTGCAGATCCCCAAGACGCTGCGGGTCTGCGTGCGGGCCGATCCCGGCTGGAAGCTCGTCGTCGCCGACGCCGCGCAACTCGAACCCCGCATCCTGACCGCGCTGTCCGGGGACCGGGCGCTGGCCGAGGTCGCCGCCTCGACCGACCTCTACAGCAGGCTGGCGGAGGCGATGTTCCCGGTCGTGGACGCCGAATCCCGGGGGCGCGCGAAGATCGCCATGCTGTCGGCGATGTACGGCGGCACGGCGGGCGAGGCCGCCTCGCTGCTGGCCCTGCTGCGCCAGCGCTTCCCGGCCGCGGTGTCCTATGTGGAGCGCGCCGCGCGGGCGGGCGAGCGCGGTGAGCGGGTGCGGTCGAGGCTCGGCCGCACCTCACCGCCGCCGTCGGAGTCCTGGCGGGCACTGACCGGCGCGGCCGACGCCGACAACGGCCGCGCCCGCCAGGCCGCCCGCGACTGGGGCCGGTTCACCCGCAACTTCGTGGTGCAGGCCAGTGCCGCGGACTTCACCGCGGTGCTGCTCGCCCTCCTGCGGCAGCGCCTGCCCGCCCCCGCGCACCTGGTGTTCTTCCAGCACGACGAGGTCATCGTGCACGCCCCGGAGGAACTGGCCGACCGCATCCCGGCGATCATCGACACCGGCATGGCCGAAACGGCCGCCCTGCTCTTCGGCGCCTCCTGCCCGGTCCGCTTCCCCCTGCACACCGCCGTCGTGGACACCTACGCCGACGCGAAGTGAAAGGCGCGCAAGAGGATTCCGCTAAGCACCGGAAACGGCGTCGTCGAGCGCTCGGACGATGCGTTTGACGGAAACGGGATGAGCGGTGCCCAGGTTCTGCGCGAAATAGCTCACCCGCAGTTCTTCGATCATCCACCGCACGCCGGTCAGCGCCGGGCCGGGCTCGATACCCGGCGGCAGCGCGGCCACCGCCTGCCGGTACTCCTCACGCAGCCAGTCCAGATCGGCGAGCAGTTCCCCGTCGCGGGCAGCGGCGTTGCCGAGCTTGTCCAGCCTGCGCTCGATCGCCCGCAGGTAGCGGACCAGGTTCGGCAACCGGTCGAACCCGGTGGCCGTGACGAATCCCGGGAACACCAGCTCGTCCAGCTGCCGCCGGATGTCGGCGAGCGAGGGCGCCGGGCCGCGGGTGTCGGCGAGCCGGGCCTCGGCATCGTGCGCGGCACGCAGGACGCGCTCCACTTCGGACAACACGTCCAGCACCAGCGGGTTCACCCCGCCCCGGACCTTTTCCAGCAGTACGGCGAAGCCCGCCTCGTCCCACACCGGGCCGCCGTTGTCGGCGATCAGCTTGTCCACCGCGCAGTTCACGCAGTCTTCGAGCAGCCCGGCCACGCTGCCGTGCGGATTGCGGCCGAGCACCAGCTTCGAGGTGTTGCTCAGGTTGCGGTTGATGAACTTCATCGGCGAGGGCAGGTTCAGCCGCAGCAGTTTCCTGGTGCCGAGCCACATCTGCTGCCGCTGCTGCACCGGTGTGTCCAGCATGCGCACGGCCACCGTCTCGCCCTCGTCGACCAGCGCCGGATAGGCCCGCACCTCGTGGCCGCCGCGCGCGCTCTCGAACACCTTGGGCAGCTCACCGAAGGCGGGGCGGGTCAGCCCTTCCCGCTCGATGCTGGTGGCGGCACGGGAGATCGTGGCCCGCACCTGCGGGCTCAACCGGTGTTTGAGCGCTTCGAGATCCTTGCCCTCGCCCAGGTTCCGGCCCTTTTCGTCCACCACGCGGAAGGTGACGCGCAGGTGGTCCGGCACCGCGGAAAGCTGCCACGCTTCGGGCGGCACTTCCACCCCGCGCAGCCGTTCGAGCACGCGCGCGAGCACGTCGAGCAGCGGGCCGTCCTCCGGTTTCGCCTGGGAAAGCACGAGTTTCGCATGGTCGGGCGCGGGCACGAAGTTGCGGCGCAGCTGCTTGGGCAGCGATTTGATCAGTGCCGTGACCAGTTCCTCGCGCAGTCCCGGCACCTGCCAGTCGAAACCGTCGGGCACGACCTGGTTCAGCACCGGCAGCGGGATGTGCGCGGTCACGCCGTCGGCGTCGGCGCCCGGCTCGAACTGGTAGGTCAGGGCCAGGCTCAGCGGGCCCTGCGTCCAGGTGTCGGGATAGTCGGACTCCCTGACCTGGTCCGCCCCCTCGTTGAGCAGCATGGCCTTTTCGAAGTTGAGCAGATCCGGCTGCTCCCGCCCCGCCTTCTTCCACCAGGTGTCGAAGTGCCGGGCGGAGACCACTTCCTCGCCGACGCGCTGGTCGTAGAACTCGAACAGGGTCTGGTCGTCGACCAGCAGGTCGCGGCGGCGCGCCCGGTTTTCCAGGTCCTCGACCTCGTCGAGCAGGGCCCGGTTCTCCGCGAAGAACCGGTGCCGGGTGTCCCAGTCCCCCTCGACCAGCGCGTGCCGGATGAACAGCTCCCGCGAGGTCTCCGGATCGATGCGCCCGTAGTTGACCTTGCGGCCGACCACCAGCGGCACCCCGTAGAGGGTGACCCGTTCGCTGGCCATCACCGCGCCGCGCCTGCGTTCCCAGTGCGGTTCGGAGTAGGTGCGTTTCACCAGGTGCCCGGCGAGCGGCTCGATCCACTCCGGTTCGACGCGGGCGTTGACCCTCGCCCACAGCCGCGAGGTTTCCACCAGTTCCGCCGAAACCAGCCAGCGGGGCTGTTTCCGGAACAGCGCGGACCCCGGGAACACGCCGAACCGCGCGCCCCGCGCGCCGAGGTAGTCACCGCTTTCCGGGTCCTTGAGGCCGATGTGCGACAACAGACCGGCGATCAGCGAGATGTGCACGTTCTGCGGATCCGCCGGTTCGCTGTTGAGCGTGATGCCCAGCGGCTTGGCCAGCTGCCGCAGCTGGCTGTAGACGTCCTGCCACTCCCGCACCCGCAGGTAGTTCAGGAACTCGGCCCGGCACAGCCTGCGGAACTGGTTGCTGGACAGCGACTTCTGCTGCTCGCGCAGGTACTCCCACAGGTTGAGGTAGGCCAGGAAGTCCGAGGTCTTGTCGGTGAACCGGGCATGCTGCTGCCGCGCCGCCTCCTGCTGGTCGGCAGGCCGCTCGCGGGGGTCCTGAATGGACAGGGCCGAGGCGATGATCATCACCTCGCGGACGCAGCCGTTCTTCGCTGCCTCCAGCACCATGCGGCCGAGGCGGGGATCCACCGGCAACTGGGCGAGCTGCCGCCCGATCGGCGTCAGCCGGTCCTTCGCCCCCGGCTCCAGTGCGCCGAGCTCCTGGAGCAGCTGGACACCGTCGGCGATCTGGCGCCGGTCCGGCGGCTCCACGAACGGGAACGCCGCGATGTCGCCCAGCCCGAGCGAGGTCATCTGCAGGATCACCGAGGCGAGGTTGGTCCGCAGGATCTCCGGATCGGTGAACTCGGGGCGGGACAGGAAGTCTTCTTCGGTGTACAGCCGGACGCAGATACCGTCCGAGGTCCGGCCACAGCGGCCCTTGCGCTGGTTGGCCGAGGCCTGGGAAACCGGCTCGATCGGCAGGCGCTGCACCTTGGTGCGGTGGCTGTAGCGGGAGATGCGGGCGGTGCCAGGGTCGATCACGTACTTGATGCCGGGCACGGTCAGCGAGGTCTCGGCCACGTTGGTGGCCAGCACGATCCGGCGGCCGGTGTGCCTGCTGAACACGCGATGCTGGTCCGCGGCGGACAGGCGGGCGTACAGCGGCAGGATCTCCGTGTTCCGCAGGTCCTGTTTGGACAGTGCGTCGGCGGTGTCACGGATCTCCCGCTCCCCGGACAGGAAGACCAGGATGTCGCCGGGCCCCTCGGCGCACAGCTCGTCCACCGCGTCGCAGATCGCCTGCACCTGGTCGCGTTCGGCATCGAGCTCGGGGTGGTCCGGATCGACGATCGGGCGGTAGCGGACCTCGACCGGATAGGTGCGCCCCGACACCTCCACGATCGGCGCGTCACCGAAGTGGCGAGAGAAGCGCTCGGGGTCGATGGTCGCCGAGGTGATGATCACCTTGAGGTCGGGGCGGCGCGGCAGCAGCTGCTTGAGGTAGCCGAGCAGGAAATCGATGTTGAGACTGCGCTCGTGGGCCTCGTCGATGATCAGCGTGTCGTACTGGCGCAGCATCCGGTCGCCCTGGATCTCGGCGAGCAGGATGCCGTCGGTCATCAGCTTGACCAGGGTGTCGTCGCCGCTGGTGTCGGTGAACCGCACCTTGTAGCCCACCGTGGCGCCCAGTTCGGTCTTCAGCTCGGCGGCAACCCGTTCGGCGACCGTGCGGGCGGCCAGCCGCCGCGGCTGGGTGTGGCCGATCTGCCCGCGCACGCCGCGGCCCAGCTCCAGGCAGATCTTCGGCAGCTGGGTGGTCTTCCCGGAGCCGGTCTCCCCCGCCACGATCACGACCTGGTGCTCGCGGATGGCGGCCGCGATGTCGTCCTTGCGCCGGCTGACCGGCAGTTCCTCCGGGTACTCGATCTTCGGCACGCTCTCGCGGCGCAGCTGCGCACGCAGCTCGGCGGCCTCGATGTCGGCCGCGATCCGGGCGGCCACCTGCTCCTGGTCGCGCGCCTTGCGGGCACCGTCGATCCGGCGACGGAGCCGGTGCTCGTCGCGCAGGGTCAACTCGGGCAGCCTGGCCCGCAGGTCGGCAAGGGGGGAGCGCACCGTCGATTGAGACATACGGCGTCCAGGATAGCCGTGAGGTGATCGCCCGGCCCCCGAATATCGTGTGGCCCACGCTGCCCTCATCCCGGACGTTGGCCGTGAAGGGTCCCTTCACAGCCGATATGGCCGTGAAGGGACCCTTCACAGCACAACCCCAGCGCGCTCAGTCCGCGTCGTCGGCGCCCCGGGCGCGGGCTTCGTAGGCCCGGCGCTGTTCGTTGTCGACCCGGGTGGTGAAGGCCGTGGCCATGCCGGTGGCGCGGACGAGGAAATCGCCGATCCGGCGGGGCACGAACTTCTGACCGGCGACCAGGGCACCGGCCAGCCTGGTGACACGGACGCGCGGCCTCGGCGCCGCGATCAGCTCGACCACGGCTCGGGCGATCTCCTCGGGCTCGGCGTTGCGCACCACCTTGTTCCCCGTAGTCCCCGAGGACAGCTCCGTGTTGGTGAAGGTGGGCAGCACGGCGGAGAACACGACGCCGGTGCCGCGGTGTTCGAGCCGGGCGGCTTCGGTGAAACCGAGGACCGCCGCCTTGCTGGCACCGTAGGTGGCCAGCCCCGGCACGAGGAGCTCCCCGGCCAGCGAAGCGATGTTGATGACGTGCCCGCGGCCGCGGGGCAGCATCCGGCGCAGGGCGAGCTTGCTGCCGGTGATCACCCCGAAGACGTTGATGTCGAGGATGCGCCGGGTCACCTCGTCGGGTTCGTCGGCGAGGACACCCACCGGCATGATGCCCGCGTTGTTCACCAGCACGTCGACCGGGCCGAGTTCGCGTTCGACCCGGTCCAGGAAGGCGGCGAACGACTCCGGGCTGGTGACGTCCAGCGGCCCGTGGACGCCGATGCCGAGTTCCTTGGCGGACTCCTTCAGCCGGATCTCGTCGACGTCGCCGATGGCGACCGACGCGCCGAGCCGGTGCAGCGCCCTCGCGGTGGCGAACCCGATGCCGCGCGCACCGCCGGTGATCACCACGACCTTGCCGCGGACCTGCCCGGTCACGTCCATACTCCCGTTCCTCCCACGTCGCAGAAATGCGGAGTCGTTTTTGACAGAACATCCTGTCAACTGTGGGTAGTCTCAATCAGGAAGAGCAGCCTGTCAAGATTGGTTCCGCTCTGCCGAACCGGGGGTGACCAGCCCGGTCTCGTAGGCGAGTACGACCGCCTGTGCCCGGTCCCGCAGCGACAGCTTGGCGAAGATGCGGGCGACATGCGTCTTCACCGTCGCCTCGCTGAGGGTGAGCTCCTCCGCCAGTTCGGCGTTCGACCGGCCCCGCCCGAGCAGGCCGAGCACCTCCAGCTCGCGCGGGGTCAGCGCGGCGAGCGCGGGGTGCTCGCGCGGATCGGGCCGCGGCCCGGGCGCCGCCGGCGCCGCGAACCGTTCGACCAGACGACGGGTGATCGACGGCGCGAGCAGCGCGTCCCCGGTGCCGACCAGCCGCACCGCGGCGACGAGGTGTTCGGGCGTGACGTCCTTGAGCAGGAAGCCGCTGGCCCCGGCCGCGAGCGCGGCGTAGACGTAGCGGTCGAGGTCGAAGGTGGTCAGCATGAGCACGCGGCATCCGGGCAGTTCCGCCAGGATGCGGCGGGTGGCCTCCAGTCCGTCCAGATGGGGCATGCGCACGTCCATCAGCACCACGTCCGGTCGCAGCTCCCTGGCCGCCCGCACCGCCTCCACGCCGTCGGCGGCCTCGGCCACCACCTCGATCCCGTCCGCGCCCAGTATCATCCGGAACCCGCGGCGGACGAGGGCCTGGTCGTCGGCGATGACGACGCGCGGCGTGTCGCCGGTCACGGGCGCGCCAACGGGATCCGCGCCCGCACCCGGTAGCCACCGCCGAGACGGCGCCGGGCGTCGAGGTCACCACCGAACACCGCGACCCGCTGCCGCAGGCCGAGCAGTCCCCGCCCGTCCCCCGGCGCTCCCCGCGGGCCCGGCCGGCCGCCGGACAGCACGCTCGGCCCGGTGTTGGTCACCTCGATGCGCAGATGGCGTTCCCCGTACCGCACCGTCACCTCCGCCTGTGCCCCGTCGCCGTGCTTGAGCGCGTTCGTCAGTGCCTCCTGGACGATCCGGTAGGCGGTGAGGTCCACTCCGGACGGCAGCGGGCGCGGCTCCCCCGAAATGCGCACCTCGACCGGCAGCCCGGCGAACGCGATCCGGTCGATCAGGGGACTCAGCCTGCCCAGACCGGGCTGGGGGGTCAGGTCCTCCTCGTCCTCCCCCGCCGCCGACGGGGCGAGGACGCCGAGCAGGTGCCTCAGCTCGGTCATCGTGTCGCGCCCGGCCGCTTCGACCGCCCTCAGCGCCTCGGTGACCTCCGCCGCCTCCCCCGGATCGCGGTCGAGCACCCGGCGGGCCGCACCGGCCTGGACCACCATGAGGCTCACGTTGTGGCTGACGATGTCGTGCAGTTCACGGGCGATCCGGGCGCGCTCGGCGTCGATCGCCTGCCGGGCCGCGGTTTCGCGCTCCCGTTCCAGCAGCCAGCTCCGCTCCTGGAG
>NZ_VJWX01000192.1 GCF_007713715.1 Amycolatopsis rhizosphaerae | reverse complement strand
GGCGAGTCCCACGCTCGTGCGTTCGTGTCCCACGCTCTGGCGTTCGAGTCCCACCCTCGCGCCGCGAACGCTGCCGTGAGGGGGTCCCGCACCGCGGGGTTCAGCGCGGTGGGATGCCGACCAGCATCATCAGGGTGTCCGCGACCTCGTCGATGGCGCGGTCCCGGTCGCGGGGTTTCGCTTCACCGCACCACATCGGTGCCTGTGTCATGGCGGCGTGCATGCACTGCAGGGCGGTGTCCACCGTGGTGACGGTGAACTCGCCGGAGGCCACACCCTCCTCCACCAGCCCGCGGAACAGTGCGTCGTGCCGCTGCCGCAGTTCCTTGATCCGTTCCCGCTGGGCGTCGGGCCACTGGCGAGGGACCAGGAACAGCCTGAGCGCGGCGGGGTAGTCGCGGACGGCGATCGTGACGTGTTCGCGGATGAGCGCGCGCAGGCGTTGCGCGGCCGTGCCCGTGCTGCCGTCCAGGAGTTGTTCGAGCCGGGCCGTCCACTCGTTGCCGAGGGTCTCGATGGCCGCGGTGCCCAGTTCCTCCTTGCCGGAGAAGTAGTAGTACAGCGATCCCTTGGTGACGTCGAGCCGCTCGGCCACGTCTTCGAGGCTCACCGCGTCGTACCCGCGCTCGCCGAACAGTTCGGCCGCCGCGGTCAGGATTTCCTGGATGCGCCGGCCCCGTTTGCGCTGGACGCGGCTGGATGCCGGTCGCGCGGACTGGTCTTCGACCGTCTGCTGGGGACTCACCGTGCGCTCACTCCTCGTCGTTCCGGGCCTACGACAGGGTATCAGTTTGACCAGTAAGTCAACTCTTGACTCAACAGTCAAAATTCGCCACCCTGGTCGACAAGCGAACGCCAGGCGAAGGAGCCCACCGTGACCTACGAAGACATCCGGTACGAGATCGACGGGCCTGCGGCGGTGATCACGATCAACCGGCCGGAGCGCTACAACGCCTTCCGGGGCAGGACCGTCGAAGAGCTGATCAGGGCCTTCCGCGCGGCCTGGGCGGACCGGCAGGTGCAGGCGGTGATCCTCACCGGGGCAGGCGACAAGGCCTTCTGCACCGGGGGCGACGTCAAGCAGCGGGCGGAGACGGGCGACTACGGACCGACCGAGAGCGGCATGTTCGAGATCGGCTACCTCCACAAGCTGATCCGCGACATCCCGAAGCCGGTGATCGCCGCGGTCAACGGCGTCGCCGTCGGCGGCGGTCACGTGCTGCACGTGCTGTGCGACGTCTCGCTGGCCAGCGAGACCGCCCGGTTCGGCCAGGCGGGCCCCAAGGTCGGCTCCTTCGACGCCGGTTTCGGCACCGCCTACCTGGCGCGCGTGGTGGGGGAGAAGAAGGCCCGCGAGATCTGGTTCTGGTGCCGCATGTACGACGCCGGGGAGGCCCTGCGCATGGGGCTGGTCAACGCCGTCGTGCCGCCCGCGGAACTGCTCCCGACGGCGCTGGCCTGGGCCGGGGAGGTCGCCGAGAAGAGCCCCACCGCCCTGCGCTTCCTCAAGCAGTCGTTCAACGCCGACACCGACCACCAGGCAGGCCTGTCCAACCTCGCGATGTCCGCGCTCGACCTGTTCACCGCCTCACCGGAGGGACTCGAGGGTGCCCGGGCCTTCGCCGAGAAGCGGAAGCCGGATTTCAACGCCCACGTCAACTGGCACTGAGCGGAGCGGGGCATGGATTTCCGGTTTTCCGAAGAAGAAGAGGCCTATCGCCGCGAACTGCGGCGGTTCGCCGCCAAGGTGCTCGCGCCGCACTACCAGGCCGACGACAAGGCGGCGAAGCTGCGCCCCGGGCTGGTCGCCGACATGGCGGCGATGGGCCTGACCGGCCTGCGCATCCCGGAACGGCACGGCGGACAGGGGGCCAGCGCCGTCCTCGCAGGGATGGCCGCCGAGGAGGTGGGGCGCGGCGACTTCAACGCCGCCTACCTGATCATCGTCAGCGCGCTGGTCAGCGACGTGCTCGCGCGGCACGCGCGGGAGGAACAGCAGGCGGACTGGCTGCCGCCGATCGCCTCCGGCCAGGTCGTGCCCGCCCTGTGCGTGACCGAACCCGGGCACGGCACCGACGCCGCCGCCCTGGAGACCAGGGCCGAACCGGACGGGGACGGCTGGCGCCTGACCGGCGAGAAGACCTCCATCACCCTGGGCATGGCCGCCCACACCGCGCTGGTGCTCGCGCGCACCGGCGGGGCGGGTGCCCGCGGGGTCAGCGCCTTCTACGTCGACCTCGACGACCGCCACGTCACCCGCGCGGCGTTCGACGACCTGGGTGGCCGCTCGATCGGCCGGGCGTCGCTGCACTTCGACGGTCTGCCGGTGGGCCGCGACCGGCTCATCGGCGGACCGGGCGAGGGATTCGTCTCGGTCATGCAGGGTTTCGACTACTCACGGGCGATCATCGGACTGGCCTGCCTCGGCGCGGCACAGTCCTCTTTGGACGAAGCGCTGCAGTGGGCCCGCGACCGCGAGGCCTTCGGCAGCCCGATCGGCACCTTCCAGGGCGTGTCGTTCCCGCTGGCGGAGTACGCCACCTACGTCCGGGGTGCCCGGCACGTCTGCTACGAGGCGCTCTGGAAGAAGGACCACGACCTCGAGCACAGCACCGAAGCCGCGATGGCGAAGTTCTGGGGACCCAAGCTCGCGGCCGAGGTCATCCACCAGTGCCTGCTCACCTTCGGGCACCTGGCCTACTCCACCGAAAGCCCGCTCGGGCAGCGCCTTCGCGACGTGATCGGCCTCGAAATCGGGGACGGCACGGCCCAGGTGTCGAAGCTCGTCATCGCGCGCAACCTCCTCGGCCGCGCCTACGCGCCGTGATCCGGAAAGGACTTCCCAATGGACAAGCTGAGCGGCAAGATCGCCATCGTCACCGGAGCGGGCCAGGGCATCGGCCGCGGTATCGCGGAGAAACTCGCGGCCGAGGGCGCGACCGTCGTGGTCACCGACCTCAACGAGGACACCGCGCTGGACACCGCGGCGGGCCTGGGCGGCGGCGCGGTGGGACTGCACACCGACGTCACGTCGCGTGAATCGGTGGACGCGATGGTCGCGCGGGTCCGCGAAACCTTCGGCCGCGTCGACGTGCTGGTCAACAACGCCGGCTGGGACAAGGCGGGCCCGTTCACCGCCTCCGACCCGGCCGACTGGGACCGCGTCATCCAGATCAACCTCTACGGGGTGCTCAACACCTGCCGGGCGGTGCTGCCGATCATGGCGGAACAGGGCTCCGGGTCGGTGGTCAACATCGCCTCGGACGCCGGACGGGTCGGCTCCTCCGGCGAAGCCGTGTACTCGGCCGCCAAGGGCGGGGTGATCGCCTTCACCAAGGCGATCGCCCGAGAAATGGCCCGCCACCAGGTCAACGCCAACGCGGTGTGCCCCGGCCCGGCCGACACCGCCCTGTTCGCCTCGATCGGCGGGGACGATCCGAAGCTGCGGGCGGCGCTGACCAGGGCCATCCCGTTCCGTCGTCTCGCGCAGCCCCGCGACCTCGCCAACGTCGTCGCCTTCCTCGCCTCCGGCGAGGCCGACTACATCACCGGCCAGACCGTCAGCGTCAGCGGCGGCCTCACCATGAGCTGATCCGGAGCCCCGATGTCCTTTGCCACGATCCTCAACGACGAGTTGATCGACGCCCACACCCGCGACGGGTACTGGGTGAACCGGACCATCACCGACCACCTCGACGAGGTGGCCGCCGCCACGCCGGACAAGATCGCCTTCCACGACGCCCGGCGGAGCATCACCTATGCCGAACTCAAACGCGAGACCGACCACTGCGCACTGGGCCTGCTCGAACTCGGGGTCCGCGGCGGCGACGTGGTCTCCTTCCAGCTCCCCAACTGGATCGAGTGGGTGGTGGTGCACTTCGCGGCGAGCCGGATCGGCGCGATCAGCAATCCACTGATCCCGATCTACCGGGAACGCGAGGTCGGTTTCATGGTGGGCCTCGCCCGGTCGAAGGTCCTCGTCGTCCCGGCCGAATTCCGCGGCTTCGACCACGCCGCGATGGCCGACCGGCTCCGTCCACAATGGCCGCGGCTGGAGCACGTACTGGTGGTGGACGGAAAACCGGGCCAGGGCACCGGCTCGTGGGAGGAGTTCCTGGCCACGCCCTGGGATCGGCGGCGAGACCCGGCCGGGCTGGCCGCACTGCGCCCGGACCCCAACGACGTCACCCTGCTGATCTTCACCTCCGGCACGACGGGGGAGCCGAAGGGGGTGATGCACACGCACAACACCGCCATCGCCGCGAACAACCCGCTGCCCGCGCGCCTCGGGATCACCGCCGACACCGTCTTCCACATGGCTTCCACCCTCGCGCACCTCACCGGATTCCTCTACGGCGCAAGGCTTCCCGTCCAGAACGGGGCGAGCTGCGTACTGCAGGACGTGTGGGATCCGGCCCGGTTCGCCGAATTGGTCGCCGAACACCGGATCACCTACACCTCCGCCGCCACCCCGTTCCTGCACGACGTGCTCACCGCGCCGAACCCGGCCGGGCACGACCTTTCCTCGCTGCGCCGGTTCTGCTGCATGGGCGCGCCGATCCCGCGTGCGCTCGTACGGCAGGCGCGCCGGACACTGCCGGACATGGTCGTGCTCGGCGGCTGGGGCCAGACCGAGGACGCGCTGGTCACCCTCGGCATTCCCGGCGATCCGGACGAGAAGATCATCGACACCGACGGCTACCCGTGGCCCGGTATGCGGATCCGCGTGGTGGCGCCCGACGGGACCGTGCCGCCGCCGGGACGGGAAGGCCGCCTGCAGGTCGCCGGGCCGTTCCTGTTCGTGGGGTACGCCGAGCGCCTGGACCTGACGCGCGGAAGCTTCGACGGCGAGTGGTTCGACACCGGCGATCTCGCCACCATCGACGCCGACGGCTACCTGCGCATTTCCGGCCGCACCAAGGACGTGATCATCCGGGGTGGCGAGAACATCCCGGTGGCCTACGTGGAAAACGTGCTGTACGAGCACCCGGACATCGAGGCCGTGGCCGTGGTCGGGGTGCCCGATCCCCGGTTGCAGGAGCGTGCCTGCGCCTGCGTGGTGCTCGCGCCCGAGGCGGCACGCCTGACCCTCGAAGGGATGCGCGAGTTCCTGGCCGGGAAGGGGGTCGCCAAACAGTACTGGCCGGAACGGCTCGAACTGTTCGCCGAACTCCCGCGCACCGCCAGCGGAAAGATCCAGAAGTTCCAGTTGCGCGAGCAGGTCGGGGGCGGCGCATGAGAGCGCCGGATGCACCAGATGCGCCGGATGCGCCGGAAGACAAGGAGAACCATGGACTTCACACTGACTGACGAGCAGCGGAACTTCCGTGAGTACGCCCGGGAGTTCCTCGACCGGGAGGTCGTCGCGCACCGTGCGGCGTGGGACCGGGCGGAGGCCGTGGACACCGCAGTCGTGCCCAAGCTCGGCGAAATGGGTTTTTTCGGGCTCACCATTCCCGAGGAGTACGGCGGGCTGGGCGGCGACTACCGCACCTACTGCATCGGGATGGAAGAGCTCGGCCGGGCGGACTCGGCGGTCCGCGGGATCGTTTCGGTTTCGATGGGCCTGGTGGGAAAGGTGATCCTGTCCCACGGCACGGAAGAGCAGAAACGGCACTGGCTGCCCGGGATCGCCACCGGGGAGGTACTGGCCTGCTTCGGCCTGACCGAGCCGGACACCGGCTCGGACGCCGGGAACCTCAGGACGAAAGCACGCCGCGACGGCGACGAGTACGTCCTCAATGGACAGAAGATGTTCATCACCAACGCCACCTTGGCCGGCCTGTGCCTGGTGTTCGCGCGGACCGGCGGGCCGGGCCCGAAGGGGGTTTCCGCCTTCCTGGTACCGACCGGCACCCCCGGTTTCCACACGCGGGAGGTCAAGGGCAAACTCGGCCTGCGCGGCCAGGCCACCGGCGAGATCTTCCTGACCGACGTCCGCGTGCCCGCTTCGGCACTCCTCGGCGCGGAGGGCGAGGGGTTCACCATCGCCATGCACTCGCTGGACAAGGGCCGCGTCTCGGTCGGTGCGGGCTGCGTCGGGATCATCGAGGGCTGCCTGGAAGCCGTGGTCGGCTACGCCGGGCAACGGCACCAGTTCGGCCGTCCCCTCGCCTCGTTCCAGCTGATCCAGGACATGATCGCCGACATCTCGGTCGAACGGGACGCGGCCAGGCTGCTGGTGTGGCGGGCGGCCGAGCTGATCGAGCGGGGCCTCCCGTTCGGGGTGGCGGCCTCGAAGGCCAAGTACTTCGCCAGCGAAGCCGCGGTCCGCGCGGCCAACAGCGCGATCCAGATCTTCGGGGGTTACGGCTACCTCGACGAGTACCCGGTGCAGAAGTACCTGCGCGACGCGCGGGTGATGACCCTGTACGAGGGCACCAGCCAGATCCAGAAACTGCTCATCGGCCGCGCCGAGACCGGCGTCAGTGCCTTTCTGTGAAGCGTCCGTAGCGAAAGGACAGTCAGCATGACCGACCCGCAGCCCCCGCTCGGCCTGTTCGGCACCGAGGAGCTGATCGACGGCGACGACCGGGCGATCCGCGACGCCGTGCGCGACTTCGTGCGCGACCGGGTGCGCCCGCAGTTACCGGACTGGTTCGAACAGGCGCGCATCCCCGCGCGTGAACTGGCCAGGGAACTCGGCGAACTCGGCGTGCTGGGGATGCACCTGGAGGGTTACGGCTGCGCGGGGACCAGCGCGACCGCGTACGGGCTGGCGTGCCTGGAACTCGAAGCGGCGGACTCGGGGCTGCGGAGTCTCGTCTCGGTCCAGGGGTCACTGGCGATGTTCGCGATCTGGCGCTGGGGATCGGAGGAACAGAAGGAGGAATGGCTGCCGCGCATGGCCTCCGGGAAAGCGATCGGCTGCTTCGGTCTGACCGAGCCGGACTTCGGTTCGAATCCGGCGGGCATGCGCACCCGCGCGCGCCGCGACGGTGACGACTGGATCGTGGACGGCACCAAGATGTGGATCACCAATGGTTCCGTCGCCGAGGTCGCCGTGGTGTGGGCGCGGACGGAGGAGGGAATCCGGGGTTTCGTGGTTCCCACGGACACGCCGGGCTTCTCCGCACCCGAGATCACGAAGAAGCTGTCGCTTCGCGCCTCGGTGACCAGCGAACTCGTCCTCGACGGCGTTCGGCTTCCCTCCTCGGCGATGTTGCCCGGGGCTCGGGGGCTGTCCGGCCCACTGTCCTGTTTGAACGAGGCACGGTTCGGGATCGTGTTCGGCGCGCTCGGGGCCGCCCGCGACTGCCTGGAAACGACCATCGAATACAGCCGGAACCGCGAAATCTTCGGCAAACCGCTGGCCGCCTACCAGGCGACCCAGCTCAAGCTCGCGGACATGGCACTGGAACTGGGCAAGGGCATGCTGCTCGCCCTGCACCTCGGACGGCTCAAGGACGCGCACCGGCTCCGGCCCGAGCAGGTGAGCCTCGGCAAGCTGAACAACGTCCGCGAGGCGCTGGGGATCGCCCGTGAATGCCGGACACTGCTGGGGGCCAACGGGATCAGCCTCGAATACCCGGTGATGCGGCACGCGAACAACCTCGAATCGGTGCTCACCTACGAGGGCACTTCGGAGGTGCACCAGTTGGTGGTCGGGCAGGCACTGACCGGCCACGGCGCGTTCCGCTGAGTGCGTCCGGTCAGTGACCCGCCGGGCGGGGGTCAGGGAAGCGGCAGGGTCGGCAACGGGATCGCGGTGACGACCGGGGCGGGACCGGGCCCCGTGTTGCCGGTCTTCGTCCCGGGCTGGGGAACCTCGCCCGGCATGCTCACCTGGCCCTGGGGGCGGGCGTTGACCGGGGTGGCGTTGGCCAGTGACGCGTCACGGGACGAGGTGTCACCCGGGCTGTTCCCCGTGGTGCGCGCGCGATGGGCTGCCGAGGTCGCGGGGTGCGCCACCGGCGCGGACGTGCTCGGTGATGCCGTTGTCGTGACCGCCGCCGATGAGGACGGCGGCACAACGGTGGCGACGGCGTGGCCCTGCGCCTGGCCGGGCGCGGACGCGGGCGGCTTCGAGGCGGACGGCCCGGCGACGATCACGAAGGCGGCCGCGACGGCCGTGGCTCCGGCGGCCGTCGCGAGCAGGATCGCCTTGCGCTGGTGGTTCATGGTGGTATCCAAGCACGGGCCACGCCGCGCGCGGCTGCTCACTCCCGGTCCGGCATCCCGTTCGCCGTCAGCACCACCGATTCCAGCACCGCCACCAGCGTGTAGAGCAGCAGCGAAGCACCGGTGAGCACGACGATGTCCGACCACACCTGCGCGTAGTCGAAGCCGCCGATGGCGTTCGGGATCGCCCCGCCGATGCCGCCGCTGGTCGCGAGCCACTCCGCGACCAGCGCGCCGACCAGCGCGGCGGGCACCGAGATCCGCGCCGAGGCGAACAGGGCCGGGATCGCCGAGGGCAGGGCCACCCTGCGCAGTACCGTCAGCCGATTGCCTCCGTAGGCCAGCACCAGTTCGGTCGCCTGGCGCGAGGCCGAGCGCAGCCCCAGCATGATGTTGACCATCGCGGGGAAGAACACCACCACACCGCCGATCACCGCCACGCCCGCGGCGCCCCGGCCGAACGCGAGCAGGATGACCGGCGTCATCGCCACCAGTGGCACCGAGCGCAGCAGCATCACGATCGGCAGGAACGCCTGCTCGAACGGGGAGAACAGCACGAAGACGGTGGCGAGCACGAGTGCCGCGGCCAGGCCGCCGCCGTAGCCGAGCGCGGCATCGGTCAGCGTCCTGCCCAGCGCGCCGAACACCGCGCCGCGGTGTTCCGCCGCCGCCGGATCGGTGCACAGGTAGTCCCAGACCGCGGCCGGGGTCTTGCCGACCGCCGGGCTGACGTCGTACGCGGTCAGGAAGGCCAGCCACCCGACGACGACGACCAGCACCGCGACGGCGATCGGCCAGACCAGTGACCACAGCGCCCGTGCGAACGCGGAGGAACGCGCGCGGGCCGTTTCGGTGTCCGCGACGGCGGGTTCGGTGTCCGGAACGATCAGGGTCATGCCCGGCCTCCGTCCGCCCGAGTCTTCGACGAACCGGACGACCAGGGGGTCACCAGCCTGCCGAGCAGGCCGATTCCGAGGTAGCCGATCCCGGCGGCCACCCCGCAGGCCAGCGCCAGTCCCCAGGTTCTCGGCACCTGGTAGGCCTGCTGCGACGCGGTCAGCGCCACGCCGATCCCGTTGTCGATGCCGCCGAGGTACTCCCCGAGGATCGCGCCGAGCAGCGCGCTGGGGGCCGCGATCCGCAGCGCCGCGAAGAGCGACGGCAGCGCGGCGATCACCCGGACCTTGGTCATCTGCTTCAGCCGTCCCCCGCCGTAGGCCCGGATGAGGTCGAGCGAGGTCTTGTCGGCGGCCCTGAGTCCGAGAAGCGCACCGACCAGCGTCGTGAAGAAGACCGACATCCCGGCCAGGAACACGGTGGGCGCCCGGCCGCCGAGGACGACCAGGATGACCGGTCCGATCGCGGTGAGCGGGATGCAGTAGGAGATCACCGCGAGCTGGTTGGCCACGCCGTCGAGCTTCGGCACGAGCAGCACCAGGAACGCGGTGGCCAGCGCCAGCCCGTTGCCCCAGGCGAATCCCAGCAGCGCTCCGTTCAGCGTGATGCTCATGTTCCGCCAGTAGAACCCGAAACCGTCCACAGTGAACTGCCGCAGCACGGCCAGCGGGGTCGGCACCGCGCCGCTGCCCCGG
This sequence comes from Amycolatopsis rhizosphaerae, assembly GCF_007713715.1. Classification (GTDB taxonomy): domain Bacteria; phylum Actinomycetota; class Actinomycetes; order Mycobacteriales; family Pseudonocardiaceae; genus Amycolatopsis_E; species Amycolatopsis_E rhizosphaerae. The sequence goes on along the minus strand of NZ_VJWX01000192.1, from coordinate 2,761 downwards.
AACAGCGTCACGGCGAGCACGGCCCAGGCGGCGATGATCAGCACCACGCCGATCAGGCCGCCGAGCCATTTCGGAGGCTTCATTTCAGTCCTCTCCTGCGATGCCCGCGCCGTGGTCGAACAGCAGTTCCGACAGTTCGTCGTGGTAGGCGTGGAACTCCGGTGTCCGCATGACCTCCGGCAGCCTCGGGCGGGGCAGGTCGATGCGCACCTCGCGCACCACCCGGCCGGGCCGGGCCGACATCACGGCCACCACGTCGGAAAGGAACACCGCCTCGGCGATCCCGTGGGTCACCATCAGCGTGGTGGCGGGTTTCTCCGTCCAGATCCGCAGCAGTTCCTGGTTGAGCCGCTGCCGCGTCATGTCGTCGAGCGCGCCGAACGGTTCGTCCAGCAGCAGCACCGAAGGTCTGACCACCAGCGCCCGCGCGATCGACACGCGCTGGCGCATGCCGCCCGACAGCTGGGCCGGTTTCGCCTTCTCGAACCCGCTCAGGCCGACCAGCCCGATCAGGTCCTCGATGAGCTGCCGGTCCACCGGGGCGCCCGAAACCTCCAGCGGCAGCCGGATGTTGGCTTCCACACTGCGCCAGGGGAGCAGTGCCGAGTCCTGGAAGGCGATGCCGAGGCTGTGCTCGCGGCGCAGCTCCGCCGGGGTGCGTCCGTCCACCAGCGCCACCCCGGTGGTCGCGTGCTCCAGTCCGGCCAGGATCCGCAGGATCGTCGACTTGCCGCAGCCGGACGGGCCGAGCAGGGACAGGAACTGACCCCGCTCGGTGCTCAGGTCGGTGCCGGCGAGCGCGACGACCCTGCGGCGGCCCAGCTCGAACGTCTTGCCCAGGCCTCGCAGGCTGAAGCCCGTTCCGGTCTGCTGCGGGGTTTTCGCCGCACTGTCGACGACGGGTGACTGCGACACGCTCTACTCTCCCGAAATCCGTTGGTACGTCTTGCCCTGCTCACTTGCCCGGCGTCGTGGCCGAGCCCGCGGCGGCGGCGAAGGAGCTGATCAGACCAGGGTTTTCCTGGTAGACCTCCTTGAGCAGGCTCAGGTCGAACAGCTTGTCGGCGGTGATGTCGACACCCATGTTGGCCAGCGCCTTGATGTTGTCGGCGATCAGGGCATCGGACAGGGTGAACAGGCCGTTCTTGATCGCCTCGGGGGAAACGACCAGCCCGTTCTGCGCGACGGCTTCCGCCGTCTGCTCGTCCATGCTCAGGTTCTGGTCCTTGCCGTAGTCGGTCACCGCGTGGTTCGCGGCCTGGGACGGCGAGGCGACGGCGTCGGTCCAGCCCTTGATTTCGGCCACCAGCAGCGCCTTCAGCTTGGCGCGGTCGTGGTCGATCGAGCTCTGGCCGACCACCATGGTCTCCGCGACGAACGGGAGGTTGTAGTCGGCGAAGAGGAACTGGACGGGCTTGAAACCCTTCTTCCGCAACAGGATCGGCTCGTTGGTGGTGTAGGCCATGTAGCCCGCCACCTCGCCGGTGGTGACCACGGTGGGGTCGTACTGGACCGGCACGATCGTCACGTCCGATTCGCTCATGCCGTTGGCCTTCAGCAGGCCCTTGAAGATCGTGGTGTTCCCGCCGGACTGGACACCGATCTTCTTGCCCTTCATCGCCTGCACCGTGGGGATCGGGTCGGAGTCGATGGAGAGGATGCAGAACGGGTTCTTCTGGTAGGTCGAGGCGATGGTCTTGAGCTGGGCGCCCTGCAGGATCGCGGGGGCGGTCAGCGTCGGCGACGAAAGCCCCATCAGCGCCTTGCCGGTGGCCACCGCGGCCTCGGCGCTGGTCCCGGCGGAGCCACCGGCGATCAGGTTGACCCCGCTGAAACCGGCCTGCGTGTAGTAGCCCTTGGCGTCGGCGAAGTACTCACCGGCGAACTCGATGTTCTTGATCCAGGACAGCTGGATGCCCAGCGTACCCAGCCCGGACGAGGAACTCGTGCCCGACGGGGAACCGCCGCAGGCGGCGAGCAGCCCGCCGCCCCCCAGCGCGGCCGCGCCGAGGCCGCCGAGTTGCAGGAAGCGCCGTCTTCCCAGTGGGGAAGAGGTCAGGTCACGGGCGGACATGCGGGGCATGGGGGACTCCTGTCGGGGTTGGTCTGGCTCGGAACACTAGGAGGGGCGTATTTCGTGCAGGAACTTCTGCGTTTCGGGGACGTTGCGAATCCGGGCCCGCTGATGCCCGTGCGGTCAGGCGCCGTCGGCCAGCCAGGCATCGATGCGGGCGATCGCGTCGGCTGTCAGCGCCTTGGGCGCGCCCGAAGCCTCGATCGAGCACCGGGCGACCCAGGCGAGGTTTTCGTCGGTGAGGCCGAGTGTGGTGCGCGACAGTTCGTACTCCTCCAGGAGGCCGGGGCCGAACAGGAGGGGATCGTCGCCGTTGATGGAACACCGCACCCCGGCCTCGATCAGCCGCGGCAACGGGTGTTCGGCCAGCGACTGAACCACCGACAGCATCAGGTTGGAGGTGGGACAGACGTCGAGGCACACGTCGCTGTCGGCGAGCCTGTGCAGCAGCTCCGGATCTTCGACGGCGCGGACGCCGTGCCCGATGCGCTGGGCGTGCAGCACGTCCAGCGCGCCGCGCACGCTGTCGGGTCCGGCCAGCTCCCCGGCGTGGGGCGCGCTGATGAGGCTCGCTTCCCGTGCGATGGCGAAGGCCCTGTCGAAGGGCTCGGGCGGGAACAGGGCCTCGTCGTTGGCCAGTCCGAAGGAGACGATCCCGGTGCCCGCCTCCGCGGCGGCCAGTTCGGC
>NZ_VJWX01000191.1 GCF_007713715.1 Amycolatopsis rhizosphaerae | reverse complement strand
GCACAGGGGGTTGCGGATTGCTGTGAGGGGACCCCTCACGGCAAAGTCGCGGCCGTTGTTCGCGCTCGGGCAGGCCCGTCACGGTTACGGTGGGAGGGTGAGCGGCGACCGGTTCTTCTCCTCCTTCGAAGAGGGGGATCCGTTACCGGGCAGTGACGTCGGGATCGGCGTCGGGATCGGCGCCGGGCCCGTCCGCTCGCCCACCGCCCGCACCGGTGCCGGATTCACCGGGCTGCGGGCCCTGCGCTACACGAAACCAGGGGTCCACCGGCTGTTCGAGGTGGATCTCCCGGTGACCGAGCACACCGAACTGTCCTATGTGGTCTTTCCCGAGTCGGACGGGGAACCCACCTACCGCAGCACCCTCGTCGCGCTCGATGTCGAGTTCGACGACGGCGGCGGGCTCACCGGCCGGCTCGATCCCAAGTCGCTTTACCTCGACCAGTGGAACCTTGTGCGGCGGCCCCTGCCCGCCGGGCGGCGGGTCCGCGCGATCCTGCTCGTGGTGTCCGGCGAGGGTACCGGCTGGGTCGACGACGTGCGCGTCGCCGAGCGGCCGCCGCGCCCCCGGGAGCCGGTGGACCACGTGCGCACCACCAGGGGAACGCACTCCAGCGCGGAGTTCTCGCGAGGCAACACCTTCCCGGCGACCGCGGTGCCGAACGGCTTCAACTTCTGGACCCCGGTCACCGATGCGGCCTCGACGAGCTGGCTGTACGAGTACCACCGCCGCAACAACGCGGCGAACCGGCCCGAACTGGCCGCCTTCGCGGTCAGCCACCAGCCGAGCCCCTGGATGGGCGACCGGCACAGCTGGCACGTGATGCCCGGTGACGGGCGGGCGCTGGCCTTCGGGCACGAGCACGAGATCGACCGGCCCCATCACTACGGGGTGCGCTTCGACTGCGGGATCAGGGTGGACCTGGCGCCGACCGACCACGGCGCGCTGTTCGAATTCGGGTTCCCGGGCGCGGCCGAGGTGCGGTTCGGCTGCCGCCGCGGCGGGGTCCGGCTCGACCCGCGTCACGGGATCGTCACCGGACACAGCAGCGTGGCCGGCCGCCTGTCCGTGGGGGCCCGGCGGATGTTCGTGTACGGAACCTTCGACGAGCCAGGGCGCCGGCGGGGCAGGGGTCTGCGGTTCCCGGGTTCCACCGTGCGGTTGCGGATCGCCACTTCGCTGATCAGCCTCGCGCAGGCCCGCCGCAACCTCGAGGAGGAGATCCCGGCGGGCACGACCTTCGAGCAAGTCACGGACCGGGCCCGCGCGGCCTGGCGGGACCTGCTCGGGCGGATCGAGCTGACCGGGGCCACCGAGGACCAGCTCACCACCTTCTACTCGGGCCTGTACCGGCTGTTCCTCTACCCGAACTCCGCCCACGAACAGACCCCGGGCGGCCGTCACCACGCCAGCCCGGTCGTGCGGCGGCTGCGGCCCAGCACCCGTACCCGCACCGGGGCGAAGGTCACCGGCGGGCCGATGTCGGTCAACCACGGGTTCTGGGACACCTACCGCACGGTCTGGCCCGCCTACGCGCTGCTGGCGCCGTCCCGCTGCGGCGAGCTGATCGAAGGGTTCGTGCAGCAGTTCCGCGAGGGTGGCTGGATCTCCCGCTGGTCCTCCCCCGGCTACGCGGACCTGATGACCGGCACCAGTTCCGACGTCGCGTTCGCCGACGCCTATCTCAAGGGCGTGCGGAACTTCGACGCCGGGACCGCCTACCGGGCGGCGCTGCGCAACGCGACGGTCGCCCCGCCGAACCGCGCCGTGGGCCGCAAGGGCCTGCACGAGTCGATCTTCCTCGGCTACACCCCGCTGTCCACCCCGGAGGGCCTGTCGTGGGCGCTGGAGTCGTGCGTCGACGACTTCGGCCTCGCCGGGTTCGCCGACGCACTCGGGCATCCGGACGAGGCCCGCTACTTCCGGGACCGGGCGCTGCGCTACGTGCACCATTTCGACCGGCGCACCGGCTTCTTCCAGGGGCGGCACGCCGACGGCCGGTGGCGGTGGGACCCCTCGGCCTACGATCCGGCGGTCTGGGGATACGACTACACCGAAACCAACGGCTGGAACACCGCGTTCGGCGTCCCGCACGACGGCACGGGCCTGGCCGCCCTCCACGGCGGCCCGGCCGCCCTGGAGTCCCTGTTGGACACGTTTTTCGCCACCCCGGAAACGGGCCGCCGTCCCGGCTCCTACCGGGGTGTCATCCACGAGATGACGGAGGCGCGGGACGTGCGGATGGGCCAGTACGGCCATTCCAACCAGCCTTCGCACCACATCCCGTTCCTCTACCTCCACGCCGGTGCCCCGGCGAAGGCGCAGGCCGTGGTGCGGGAGGTGCTGACCCGCTGCTACCTGGGCAGTGAGATCGGCCAGGGCTATCCGGGCGACGAGGACAACGGTGAAATGTCCGCCTGGTACGTCTTCGCCTCGCTGGGGCTGTACCCGCTAGCCCCCGGCGGCGCGAGCCCCGGCTACGTACTCGGCGCGCCGCTGTTCGGCCAGGCGCGGATCCGGCTGGAGAACGGGAGGCACGTGATCATCACCACCACCGGGCGCGGTCCCTACGTCGAGGGTCTGCGGGTCGACGGAGTACCGCACGAACAGGCCTGGATCGCCCACCACCGGCTGACCGCGGGCGCGACGCTGGAGTTCCACCTGTCGGAAACCCCGTCCCAGTGGGGCACGGAACCGCCGTCACTCACCACGGACGGGCGACCCCCGCGTCCGCTGACCGACCTGGTTCCGGCCCGGGCCCGCGCCTCCGACGGCACCGCGGTGACGGCACTGTTCGACGACACCAGCCGCACCCAGATCACCTTCCGCACCGCGACCCCGGTCGTGGAGTACACGGCGGAGGGTCCGCCGAGGCCGGTGCAGATCTACACCCTCACCTCCGGCACCGGCGGCGCGCCGAGTGCCTGGACATTGGAAGGCTCCGCCGACGGGCACCGCTGGGAGGTACTGGACGAGCGGGACGGCGAGGTCTTCCCGTGGCGGCGCCAGACCCGCCCGTTCGCGCTCGCCCGCCCCGCCGCCTTCGTCCACTACCGGTTGCGGGTCACCGCGGCGGCGGGCAGGCGCGCCTGCCTCGCCCAGTGGGAACTGCTGGCCGGAGAGCGATGATGGAACGTCTCCTGCTCATGTGGGACAGGCTGCGCGACCGGCTGGTGGCCGCCGACCCCGGCCTGCTGCGGTTGCGCCGCGCCCTGCTGGCGGTGTTCGGCATCGGCCTGTCGATCGTCGTCCTGCTCGCCGCGGGCAGGACGATCCCGACGATCATGGTCGCCGCGGTCGCGGCCATGCAGGCGGCCTTCACGGTCAACGACCGCGCACCACGGGCACAGGTGGTGACCCTGGTGCTGGCGTTCTGCTCGGGGGCGCTGTCGATGACCTGTGCCGCGTTCGGCCAGGCGGCGCCGCCCCTGGACAACCTGCTGTTCATCGTGCTGATCTTCCTGGCGGTCTACGCGCAGCGCTTCGCCCCGCGCGGCAACGCCCTCGGCGCGCTGGCCTTCTTCATGTTCTTCTTCGCCATGTTCCTGCGGATCCAGCCTGCCCAGCTGCCCGGATACCTGCTCGCCCTCCTCGTCGGCATCTGCGCGAACGGTTTCGTCCGGTTCGGGGTGCTGCGCCGCGATCCGGACCGCGAGCTGCTGCGGATCCGCAAGGCCTTCCGCGCCCGGCTCTCCGCGGTGGCCAGGGCCGCGGCGGCGTACCTGGCCGGTGGCGGCACCGGATGGCGGCGGCAACAGCTGCTGCGCGCCGACTCCCGGTTGCACGAGGCGGTCCTGATGATCGAGGACGCGATCGGCGAGGTCCTCGACCCGCCCGCGTCCGACCTGCTGCGACGCCGCGCGATCGAGGTCGAGCTGGCCGCGAAGTGGCTGTCCATCACCACGCGCCGCACCAGTACCGAAGAACTGCCCGACGAGGTCCGCGACGAACTGATCGGCAGGCTGCTGCGCTTCGAATCGCTCATCGAGCACGACCCGCAGGAGCTGCCGGTGATCAGCGACACCGACGAGTTCAGCAGGATGCTCGTCTCCGGCAGCCGCCTCGACCGGCGCGGCCCTGGCGACGACCTGCGGCGCGCCATCGCCGAACTCGCGCTGGCCGACGTCAACGCCCAGCGGATCGCCGAGCACGACTACTCCGCCGAGGCCCAGATCCCGGAGCCCGAACCGCCCGCGAAGAAGCGGCTCGTCGCCTACGACAACCAGACCCGCAGCGCCATCCAGGCGATGATCGGCGGCGGCCTGGCCATGCTCGGCGGTGAGCTGGTTTCGCCGCAGCGCTGGTACTGGGCCGTGCTGACGGTGTTCGTGGTGTTCCTCAACACCTCCACCGCGGGCGCCACACTGGTGAAGGGCATGCGGCGGGTCTCGGGCACCCTCGTCGGGATCTTCGGCGGGATGCTGCTCGCGCTGCTGGTCACCGGCAACGTCACGGCCACCGTGCTGCTGATCCTGGCCTGTGTGTTCTGCGTGGTCTACACCGCGCGCGTCTCCCAGGTGGTGATGTCGTTCTTCGTCACCTGCCTGCTCGGCCTGCTCTACAGCCTGCTGGGCGCGTTCACCCTGGAGGTGCTGTGGCTGCGGGTGGCCGAGACCGCGGTCGGCGCGATCGCGGGCATCCTGGCCGCGATCGCGGTGGTGCCGGTGCGCACGCGCACGGTGCTGCGCTCGGACCTGGAGTCGGTGCTGGCGGACCTGCGGGACTTCCTCGAGGCGGCCGAGTCGCTGCTGACCGGCCGGGAGAACGTGAACGTGATCGAACTCTCGCGTGAGCTCGACCGCTCCGTCGAACAGGTCCGGACCACAGTGGAGCCGCTGACGCATCCGATGAGCGTCAACAGCCGTCGCGACTACGGCTCCTACGTACTCACCACTTTGGACCGGATCTCCTTCCGGGCCCGCCACGTGGCCGCTCGCGCCGAGCCCGGCCTGCTGTCGGCCGACGACCGGCTCACCACCCTCACCGGCCGCCTGATCGGCAATATCGGGATCCTGCTCGAGGCGGTCGGAAACGGCACGCAGCGCCGACTCGACCGGGGTGGCGAAACCTCGGTGACCACGCGGGAGGACACCGCGCAGGCCCGGTCCGTCCTGTTGAGCCTGAGCAGGCTGGACGAGGCCGTGATCGCGCTGGGGCGGGTGTTCGGCGTCCGGTCCACGGAATCGGTTCAGGCGAACGTGAGGCGACGCACCCGGTCGGTTTCGGCGGGGACGGATAGCATCACGAACACAAGCGACGCCGAGCTTGCCGCCCCCGGCCGGGCCGAGGCAGGTGAGGGCTCGCGCACAACGGAACCCGTCCGCAGGAGTACGCAATGACCCAAGCCCCCGTCAACGTCACCGTCACCGGCGCCGCCGGCCAGATCGGCTACGCGCTGCTGTTCCGCATCGCGTCCGGTCAGCTGCTCGGCCCGGACACCCCGGTGAAGCTGCGGTTGCTGGAGATCCCGCAGGCGGTCAAGGCGGCCGAGGGCACCGCGATGGAACTGGAAGACGGGGCGTTCCCGCTGCTGGCCGGCACCGACATCTTCGACAACCCGAAGCAGGCCTTCGAGGGTGCGAACGTCGCGCTGCTGGTGGGCGCCCGTCCGCGCACCAAGGGCATGGAACGCGGTGACCTGCTCGAGGCCAACGGCGGCATCTTCAAGCCGCAGGGCGAGGCGATCAACGCCGGTGCGGCCGACGACATCAAGGTGCTGGTGGTGGGCAACCCGGCCAACACCAACGCGCTCATCGCCCAGTCGCACGCGCCCGACGTGCCCGCCGAGCGGTTCACCGCGATGACCCGCCTCGACCACAACCGCGCGCTCGCGCAGCTGGCCAAGAAGCTCGGTGTCACCGTCGCCGACATCAAGAAGATGACCATCTGGGGCAACCACTCGGCCACCCAGTACCCGGACATCTTCCACGCGGAGGTCGCGGGCAAGAACGCCGCCGAGGCCGTCAACGACGAGACCTGGCTCGCCGAGGACTTCATCCCCACCGTCGCCAAGCGCGGCGCCGCGATCATCGAGGCCCGGGGCGCGTCCTCGGCCGCGTCGGCCGCCTCCGCCGCGATCGACCACGTCCACACCTGGGTCAACGGCACCGCCGAGGGTGACTGGACCTCCATGGCCGTGCCGTCCGACGGCTCCTACGGCGTGCCGGAGGGCCTGATCTCGTCGTTCCCGGTCACCACCAGGAACGGCAAGTACGAGATCGTGCAGGGCCTGGAGCTCAACGAGTTCTCCCGCACCCGCATCGACGCCTCGGTCGCCGAGCTCTCCGAGGAGCGCGACGCGGTCCGGGGCCTCGGCCTGATCTGATCCGGTGCCGTGAAGGGTCCCTTCACGGTCGATTCGACTGTGAAGGGACCCTTCACGGCCACGCCAGGGGCCCAGAGGGGGTGTGGGTCAGGCGCCGGTGAGGCCCCGGCGTGCCAGGAGCGGGGCGATCTCGGGGTCGCGGCCGCGGAACTCGCGGAAGGCCGTCATCGAGTCGACGCTCCCGCCGCGGCCGAGCAGCGTGCGCCGGAAGTGGTCGCCGTTGGCGCGCCGGAGCCCGCCGTTCTCCCGGAACCATTCCACGGTGTCGGCGTCGAGCACCTCGCTCCAGATGTAGGAGTAGTAGCCCGCCGAGTAGCCGCCGCTGAAGATGTGCGCGAAGTAGGTGCTGCGGTAGCGCGGCGGCACCTCGCGCAGCGCCACTCCGGCCCGCTCCAGCGCGGCCGACTCGAAACCCGCCACATCCCCGATCCCGGTGTCCGGGGCGAGGCCGTGCCACGCCTGGTCGAGCAGCGCGGCCGCCAGATACTCCGTCGTGGAGTACCCCTGCCCGTACCGCGCGGCGTCCTGGAGCCGGTTCACCAGCCGCGACGGCAGCGGCTCGCCCGTCTCGTGGTGTTTGGCGTAGTTCGCCAGCACCTCGGGCCACAGCATCCACATCTCGTTGACCTGCGACGGGTACTCCACGAAGTCACGGGGCACGTTCGTGCCCGCGAACGTGGGGTGGCGCACGGCGGACAGCAGCGCGTGCAGGGCGTGCCCGAACTCGTGGAAGGCCGTCACCACCTCGTCGAAGGTGAGCAGCGTCGGCTCGCCCTCCGGGGGGCGGACGATGTTGAGGTTGTTCACCACCACCGGTCGTTCGCCCAGCAGCTCCGACTGGTCCACGAAGGTGTTCATCCACGCACCGCCACGCTTGGAGTCCCGCGTGTAGTAGTCGCCGAGAAACAGCCCCAGCGGGCCGCCGTCGGCGTCGGACACCTCGAACACGCGCACCTCGGGGTGGTACTTGGGCAGGTCGTGGCGTTCGGTGAAGGTGAGCCCGTAGAGCTGGTTCGCCGCGAAGAACACACCGTCGCGCAGGACGCGGCCGAGTTCGAAGTACGGCCGCAGGGTGGCCTCGTCGATGTCGTAGCGGGCCTTGCGCACCCGCTCGCCGTAGAAGGCCCAGTCCCACGGCTCCAGCGTGGCGCCCGGGAGGTCCTGTTCGAGATAGCGCTGCAACTCCTCGGCGTCGCGGCGGGCGTTGGCCACCGCGGCCGGGGCGAGGCGTTCCAGCAGGCCGAGCGCGGCTTCGGAGGTGCGGGCGGTCTCGTCCGCGATGACGTAGGCGGCGTGGTTCGCGTACCCGAGCAGCGCGGCCCGCTCGGCCCGGAGGGTGGCGATCCGGGACAGCAGTTCCCGGTTGTCGTACTCGTTGCCCCGCGTGCCCCGCGATTCCGAAGCGCGGAACAGCCGTTCCCGCAGGGCCCGGTTCTCCAGCGAGGCCAGCAACGGCTGACTGGTCGGCAGGCTCAGCGTCAGCAGGTACTTGCCGGTCTCGCCGCGGGAGGCGGCCGCTTCACCCGCGGCGGCGATCGCGTCCTCCGACAGCCCGGCCAGTTCCGCGCGGTCGTCGACGAGCACGGCCAGTTCGTTCGTGTCGTTGAGCAGGTTCTCCTGGAAACGGGTGCTCAAGGTGGACAGTTCCTCGTTGAGCGCCCGCAACCGGCGCTGGTCCGCCTCCGGCAGCCCCGCGCCCGCGCGCTGGAAGTCGGTGTGCACCCGCTCCAGCAGCCAGGCCGACTCCGGGTCGAGGCCGAGTTCCTCCCGCCGCCGGAACAGCTCCTCCACGCGGTCGAACAGCTTCGGGTTCAGGTGGATCGCGTCGCGGTGGGCGGCCAGCTTCGGCGCCATCTTCGCCTGCAGCTCCTGGCGGTAGGGGCTGGTGTCCGAAGAGGTCAGGTTGAAAAACACCGCCGACACGCGGCCCAGCAGCCTGCCGGACCGCTCCATGGCCACGATCGTGTTGTCGAACGACGGTGGTTCCGGGTTGGTCGCGATCGACTCGATCTCCGCCGCGTGCTCGGCCAGTCCCACCTCGAACGCGGGCTCGAAGTGCTCGTCGGTGATGCGGTCGAACGGCGGCAGCGCGTAGGGCAACTCGCTCGGCGCGGCGAACGGATTGTCCGGTGTCAACTGGGTGGTCACAGGCGGCCCTTCTGTCCCGTCGAACCCCCGACCTGCGCGTCGGAGGATGCCTTCTTCCTACCGCGCTTGGGCTTTTCCGGCACGATTCCGGAGAAGTCGGCACCGTGGTCGTTGAGGCGGAGCACGAACGGGCGGGTCTCGGTGTAGCGGATCACCGAGACCGAAGCAGGATCGACCACGATCCGCTGGAAGGAGTCGAGGTGCTGGCCGAGCGCGTCGGACAGGATCGCCTTGAGCACGTCGCCGTGGCTGCACAGCAGCCACACCGCGTGGTCGCCGTGCTCGGCGGTGATCCGGGCGTCGTGCTCGCGGACGGCCGCCACCGCACGGGCCTGCATGGCGGCCAGGCCCTCACCGCCGGGGAACACCGCCGCCGACGGGTGCGCCTGCACCACCCGCCACAGCGGTTCCTTCGCCAGCGTCCTGAGTTCACGGCCGGTCCACTCGCCGTAGTCCACTTCGGACAGCCGCGGTTCGATCGCGCGGCCGAGGCCGAACTCGTCCAGCAGCGGCGCGACGGTCTGCTTGCAGCGCAGCATCGGCGACACGACCGCTTCGGCCAGCGGCACGCCGGCCAGCCGCGCGGGCAGGGCCTTGGCCTGGGTACGTCCGGTGTCGTCGAGTCCCACCTTGGGGGACCGGCCGGCCAGCACACCCGACCCGTTGGCGGTCGAGCGGCCGTGCCGGAGAAGGATCACGGTAGCCACGCCCCGAGGGTAGCCGCGCGCCGGTCCCGGCCGGGGACCGGCGCGCGGCCACGCCGCCACGCCGCCGCACAGAGGCCGATCAGAGGCCCGTCAGAGGTCGGGGCCCGCGTTCGGGTCGAGCGTTCCGGTGGCGATGAGCGCGAACAGCAGCGCGCCCAGCGCGAGCCGGTAGATCACGAACGGCAGGAAGCTGTTCGTCTTGATGTAGCGCATGAGCCACGAGATGACCAGGTAACCCACGCCGAAGGACACCAGCGTGGCCAGGATCGTCGGCCCCCACTCCGGGCCGGCGCCCTCGCCGATCTTGCTCACCTCGTACAGGCCGGAGCCGAACACCGCGGGCATCGCCAGCAGGAACGAGTACTCGGCGGCGTCGGCGCGCGTGTAACCGAGCAGCAGGCCCGCACTCACGGTGCCGCCCGAACGCGACACACCCGGGATCAGCGCGAGCGCCTGGGCGAGACCGAAACCGATGCCGTGCGGCACGGTCAGGTGCTCCAGGGTCCGCTTCTTCGCGCCGGCCCGGTCGGCCAGCAGCAGGATCAGGCCGAACACGATCAGCACGGTCGCGGTGAGCCGCAGGTCGCGGAAGGTGTGGTGGATGGCGTCCTGGAACAGCAGTCCCAGCACCACGATGGGCACCGAACCGATGATCACCAGCCAGCCCATCCTGGCATCCGGGTCCTGCCGCCACTCCCGCCGGTACAGCGAGAAGAACCAGGCACGCAGGATGTGGCCGATCTTGCGCCCGAAGTAGAGGATCACCGCGAGCTCGGTGCCGATCTGGATGACCGCGGTGAACGCGGCACCGGGATCCCCCCACCCCGCGAGCGCCGCCGTGATGCGCAGGTGCGCGCTGGAGGAGATCGGCAGGAACTCGGTCAGGCCCTGCACCAGGCCCAGGACGATGGCTTCGAACCAGCCCATGATCACCGGGCCCTGTCGTGTCCCGGCAGTGCCGGGTTCTGTCGGATTTGCACGATCCGAGAGGGTATCGATGACGTCGATGGCCCCTCGGGCACCCCTGCGCACCGGCCCTGAAACGGTCCCGAGGGCGGCACAGTTACTCTCTGTCCCCATGGAGAAGCGACAGCTCGGCAGCTCGGGACTCCGCGTCTCCAGGATGGCGCTGGGCACCATGAGCTGGGGCAGCGAGACCGACGCCGACGAGGCGGCGAGCCAGCTGGTCGCGTTCGTGGACGCCGGCGGCACCCTGGTCGACACCGCCGACATCTACGCCGACGGCGACGGGGAGCGGATCCTCGGTTCCCTGCTCGGCGACGTGGTCCCGCGCGAAGAGGTGGTCATCGCGACCAAGGCCGTGGCGCGCCGCAACGACGGCCCGTTCGGGGGCGGCGCCTCGCGGGGCGCGCTGCTGTCGGCACTGGACGGCTCACTGCGGCGCCTCGGCGTGGACCACATCGACCTGTGGCAGCTGCACGCGTGGGACGACACCGTCCCGCTGGCGGAGACGCTGTCCGCCCTGGACTACGCGGTGCGCTCGGGCAAGGTCCGCTACACCGGGGTCTCCAACTACTCGGGCTGGCAGCTCGCGACCGCGGCCGCCGGGACCTCCCTGGTGTCCACCCAGGTCGAATACTCGCTGGTCGAACGCGGGGTGGAGCGGGAGGTGCTGCCCGCCGCCCGGCATCACGGCATCGGCATCCTGCCCTGGGCCCCGCTGGGGCGCGGGGTGCTCACGGGCAAGTACCGCACCGGCACCCCCGCCGACTCGCGCGGCGCGTCACCGGCCTACGCGGGCTACGTCGAACAACACCGCACCGACCGGGCCGCCCGCATCGTCGAGGCCGTGACGACCGCGGCCGACGGTCTCGGCACCTCCCCGCTCTCCGTGGCGCTGGCCTGGGTGCGCGACCGGCCCGGGGTGGTGGCGCCGGTGGTCGGCGCCCGCGACACCGGGCAGCTGACCGGTTCGCTCGCCGCGGAGGCCATCACCCTCCCCGACGCCATCAAGGCCGCACTCGACGACGTCAGTGCGATCCAGTTCGGTTACCCGGAGCGGTGGCCCAAATGACAAGCAGGTGACAGCAAGGTGACGTGGCGGGCATTGTGGAGGATGCTGGGGCTCGACGACAGGTCCGGAGGTCGTGTGCGGAGGTCCGCCGTGTGGGTCACGATGCCACTGGCGTGTGCGCTACTGGCTTCCGGCTGCACGTCCGACACCGGCAAGGGCGGTGACGAGCTGCAGATCGTGGCCAATCCGGTGGCGGCCGCGGCCGCCGTCTCCCCGGTGCCCGCCACCCCTCCGGCGGGCACGGTGGTGGCGGCCTCCCCGGTGACCGCGATGGCCACCGACGCGGCGAGCCGCACCCTCGCCGTAGCCGTGGACCAGCCCGCGTCGGTGCTGCTCTACCGTCTGGACGACCTCACCGCGTCCCCGGCCAGGGTTCCCGTCTCCGGCACCGTCGAACGGCTGAGCTTCGCCGGCGGCCAGGTGCTCGCGGCCATCCCCGGCAAGGGTGTCGTCGACCGGATCGGCCCGGACGGGCACGCGAGCGAAGTCGCCGTGCCCGGCCAGCCCGCCGACGCGGTCGGCAGCGACGGCGACACGCTCGTGGCCGTCCGCGACCGCAAGGCCGTCGACGTCGTCCACGGCGACACGGTGACCAAGACGATCAGCGGCGGTCTCTACAGCGCCGACCAGGTGGTGCGCTCCGGCACGGAGACGCTCGTGCTCGACCGGCTGCGCACGGCCGTGTTCTCGCTGGACGTGGCGAACGGGCAGGTCGGTTCCGGGCTGCGCGCCGGTGACGGCGCCACCAACGCCGTGGCCGACTCGTTCGGGCGCGTGCTGGTGACCGACACCCGGGGCGGCGCGCTGCTCGCCTTCTCCACCAGCCCGCTGCTGCTGCGCCAGCTCTACCCGGTTCCCGGCGGGATCTACGGCATCGCCTACGACCCCTCACGCGCGCTGGCCTGGGTCACCCTGACCGAGCGCAACGAGGTCGTGGGCTTCGACGTGCGGGGCGGCGAGCCGGTCGAGAAGTACCGTTTCCCCACCGTGCGTCAACCCAACTCGGTGACCGTCGACGAGCGGACCTCCCGGGTGCTCGTCGGCTCGGCAACGGGAGAAGGGATCCAGGTGATCCAGCCATGAAGTCACAGGAGGCGGTGGTCGACGAAGACTGGGAGTACCGACGGCTGCAGCTACCACCGGGCCTGTCCCGCCGTGCGGCCGCCACCCAGTTGTCCATCCACGCCGAGTTCGCCGGATGGGAACTGTCCACCGTCCGGCTCTACGCCGACGGCTCCCGCCGCGTCTGGCTCCGCCGGAAGCGCCAGCCCGCCGCCACCGGGTACCTGGCCTCCTGACCGGGAACGCCTCGCTGTTGCTGCCGTGAAGGGTCCCTTCACGGT
>NZ_VJWX01000190.1 GCF_007713715.1 Amycolatopsis rhizosphaerae | reverse complement strand
CCCCTGGTCACCACCGTGACCGATCGCGACGGCACTCCCATCGCCACCCTGTTCGACCAGTACCGGCTGCCGGTCACCTATCAGCAGATCGCGCCCGCCATGGCCGCGGCCATCGTGTCCGTGGAGGACCGCCGGTTCTTCAGCGAAGGCGGGGTCGACGTCAAGGGCATGGTGCGCGCGGCGTTGCACGACAGCTCCGGCGGCAGCACCCAGGGCGGGTCCACGATCACCCAGCAGTACGTCAAGAACTACCTGATCAACGTGGTGGACCGCAACAACAAGGCCGCCCAGTACGCCGACCGCGCCGACACCATCGCCCGCAAACTGCGCGAAGCCAAGATCGCCGTCCAACTGGGACAGACCCAGTCCAAAGAGGACGTCCTCACCGGATACCTCAACGTGGTGGAGTTCTCCGGCAACATCTACGGGGTCGGCGCCGCGGCCAGGGCGTATTTCGACACCACCCCGGACAAGCTGACCGTGCCGCAGGCCGCGCTGCTGGCCGGGATGGTCAACAACCCGAACCTGTACAACCCCTACACGCATCCGCAGCAGGCGCTGGAACGGCGCAACGTGGTGATCGACGCGATGGTCACCAACCGCACGCTCGACGCGCGTGACGCGCAGACCGCCAAGGCCACCCCGCTGGGCGTGGTCGGCTCCGCGCCGCGGATCCCGTCGAGCACGTGCATGGGCGCCGCACCCGACGCCGGGTTCTTCTGTGCGTACGCGGTCACCTACCTGCAGGAGGCGGGCTTCACCACCGACCAGCTCGAAACCGGCGGGTACACCATCCGCACCACGATGGACCCGGGGGTGAGCCAGGCCGTGAAGAACGCCGTGGACGCCAACGTGCCGACCACCCAGGACGGGGTCGCGAACACCTTCGCCGTCGTCCGGCCGGGACAGCAGGGGCACGAAGTGCTCGCCATGGTGGCGAACCGGAACTACGGCACCGACCTCTCCCGGGGGGAGACCTCGACCAACATCGTCGCCAACGCCCACAACGTGTTCGGCGCGGGCTCCTCGTTCAAGATCTTCACCTCCGCGGCGGCGATGGAGGCGGGCAAGGCGGGCCTGAACACCCCTCTGCCCAACCCCGGCAGCCAGTGCTTCACGCAGCCGGACGCCAACAGGTACACGGCCTGCTACCCGGTCGCGAACGACGGCACCAGCTACCCCAACCCGATCTCGCTGCGCGACGGGCTGGCGACCTCGCCGAACGTCGCCTTCGTCAACCTCGAGTCCGAAGTCGGCATGCCCGCGGTGCTGGACATGGCGAGGCGGCTCGGCCTGCGCAAGACGCTGGCCACCAACGAGGTCGGCGGCGCCCCGATCACCGACCCGGCCAACTCGCTGTCGCACGACGAGCGGTACAACGAACCGCAGTCGAAGTACTTCCGGAACAAGCTGTCGTTCACCCTCGGCGACAGCCCGGTCAGCCCGCTGGAAATGGCCAACGTGTCCGCGACGCTGATGAGCGGCGGCGTGTGGTGCCCGCCGAACCCGATCCTGTCGGTCACCGACCGGCACGGCGCGCCGGTCGCCGTGAAGCAGCAGCCCTGCGAACAGGTGGTGCCGTCCGGGCTGGCGAACACCCTCATGGTTGGCCTGAGCCAGGACACCAAGACGGGCACCTCGGCCCAGTCGGCGCGGCAGGCGGGCTGGAACCACGCCGACATCGGCAAGACCGGGACCACGAACTACAGCTACTCGGTGGCCTTCGTGGGTGGCGTGGACGACTACGCGCTGGCGTCCTTCGTCTACGCCGACGGGCGCACGCCGCAGGAGATCTGCCCGGGCACGCCGGTCCACCTCGGTGACTGCGGGCACGGCGCGTTCGGTGGCACGGTCGCCGCGCCGCCGTACTACCACGCGTTCGGCCAGATCCTCGGCGGCAGGCCGGACACCCCGCTCCCCCAGCCGGACCCGGCTTACCTCGACGCCCGCTCCTGAGCCACCGCACCGGTGGCGCCGGAGTGTTCGAGCGGGGCCGGCAAGGCGGGGTTCAGACCTCGATGACCTGGCGGATGAAGGCGTCGATGTCGACCAGCGCGCCCTCCGAGCCGTGGGGGACGGCCCGTTCGCTCGCGGCGAGGAACCGCTCGACGTCGGCGCGCTTCAGCTCGACCAGGGCGTAGCCGTCCGGGGACTCGAGTTCGAGCACCAGGAGCTTGCCCGGCTCCACCAGGTCGGGCCGCACCCGCACGTCGCCGATCCCGGCCTGCCCGGTCAGCCCGTCCCGCAGGAGGTCCCGCGCGAAGCACCACTCGATCCAGTCACCCCGCCGGGTGCGGAAGGCCAGCGTCACCGCGTACGGGTCACGGGCGAGATAGGACCACCGGGAGTACACGGGCGTCGGCCGCCCGTCGACGGAAACGAACTGATGCTGCTCAATGACCTTGCTGGACACCGGAAGCAACCCCCTCACGAAGTTCTCCTGGTTTAGACGTGCGAGATGCCCGCGCGTTACACCGGTTTACGAAGAAATCCGGGCACCGGGACCCGCCCGAACCGCCGGAGGACCTGCTGGGCACCATATCCGGGTGGCGCGTGACGAGCTGGCCGATGCGGAAACCGGCCCGATCCGGCGGATTCCGGCGGAACGCCCACGCCCGGCCCGCGGCGCGGAACCGGCCCCGGCGCCCCCGCGGCGCCCGGTCCGCGACCGGGAGCCCGGCGACGACCGCCTCCCGCGGCACCGGCCCGGCCGCGCCGCCGGGCCCCGTGAACGGCAGCCCGAACAGCAGCCTGAACAGCACCGCGACAGGCAGGACCACGGACACGGACACGGCCACGGGCACGGCCCAGCTCAGCCCGCGTCCCGGCGAGTGCGGGTGCTGCTGATCTGGCTGCTGGCGCCCATCGCGGCCGCCACCGTGGCCGGGCTGCTCGTGCTCTACCCGTGGGGCAAGGCGAAGCCGGTCAGCGCCTACCAGCAGGGCACCCCCGTGCACGGCACGGTCACCACCGCCCTCAGCGGGCCCTGCCTGGCCCCCGGGCAGGTCCAGGTGGGCACCGCGCCGAAGCCGGGTGAGAAACCGTGCCTCACGGTGGAGGTCGCGATGACCGACGGGGCGACCGGGGGTTCCTCGGTGAAACTGATGGTGCCGGTCGAGCCGAGCACGCCCCGGTTCGCCGCGGGCGACAAGGTGGTGCTGGCCTACAACGGCGGCGCCGCCACCGATCCCAGCTCCTACCAGCTGGTCGACTTCCAGCGCGGCCTGCCGCTGGCCCTGCTCGCCGCGCTGTTCGCGATCGCGGTGGTGGTGCTCGGCCGCTGGCAGGGCCTGGCCGCGCTGGGCGCGCTCGTGCTGAGTTTCGGCGTGCTCGTGCTGTTCGTGCTGCCCGCGATCCTCGCCGGGCAGAACCCGCTGCTGGTGGCGATCGCCGGCGCCGGGCTGATCATGTTCGTGGCCCTGTACCTGACCCACGGGCTGTCGGCCCGTACCTCGGTGGCGGTCCTGGGCACCCTGGTCAGCCTCGCGCTGATCGGGGTGCTGTCGGCGCTGTTCTCCGCCGCCGCCTCGCTCACCGGCCTCGACGACGGCACCTCCACGCTCATCGGCGCGCTGGGCCACGGCATCGACGGCCGGGGCCTGCTGCTGGCGGGCATCGTGATCGGCGCGCTGGGCGTTCTCGACGACGTCACGGTCACCCAGACCAGTTCGGTGTGGGAGCTGCGCCGGGCGAACCCGAACCTGTCGTGGCGGGAGCTCTACCGCGCCGGCCTGCGGATCGGGCGCGATCACGTCGGCTCGGCGGTCAACACGCTGGTGATGGCCTACGCCGGGGCCGCGCTGCCGGTGATGCTGTACTCGTCGATCTCGGGCGTGGGCCTTGGCGCGATCCTGGGCTCCCAGGACATCGCCGAGGAGATCGTGCGCACCCTGGCCGGAAGCATCGGCATCGTGGCCGCCGTCCCGGTCACCACCGTGCTCGCCGCCCTGATCGCCGCGCAGGAGGACTCGAAGAGCGTCAGTGGTTCGCCACTTCCAAAACAGACCTAGTCGAGGTGGGCGACGAAGCGGTTGACGGCCTCCATGGTGAAACGCTGCGCCAGGCGGCCCGAGGGTGCGGCCGAGGCGAGGCGGTAGAGCGGCCGGTCCGCCGCACCGTCGCCCCGCGCCTCGGAGCGCAGCTGGGCGACCAGCAGCTCGGAAAACACCATCCCGTTGGCCTCGATGTTGTTCATCAGAGCGTTCGCGAGCCGCCGCAGGGCGAGCACGCCGAGCTCCCGGCCGCCGGTACCGGCGTAGACCGCGAGATCGATCTTCGCGGTGCGGCCGCGCTGACCGGCGTTGAGCAGCAGGCTCACCGTGCGCATCCCGCGCACGTCGGTGACCAGCAGATCGATGCGGTTCGCCTGGACGATGTCGACGCGGCGGGTGCGCCAGGTCCGCACGAGCACTTCGGTGCCCTCGAGCCAGACCCGGCGGCGGACGCTGAACAGCACGACGTACAGCAGCGGCAGCCCGACCACCACCGCGACCACCAGGCCCGCGATCTGACCGCCGATGAGGCCCGCGACGCCCCCGAAGGCGGCGGCGAACAGCAGCACCCCGGCCAGGCCGGACCGCAGCCTGCGGCGGCGGGCCGCCGCGTCGTCGGAATACAGCGGCAGCCGTTCCGGCTCGGCCTGCTTCTTCGGCTCCTTGGCCGGTTCGGTCATCGCGGCACCGCCGCGCCGCCGAGGAAAGGGTTGCTCACTCGTTCCCGCCCGATCGTCGTGGGCCCGCCGTGGCCCGGCAGGACGACGGTGTCGTCGGGCAGGGTCAACAGCTTGTCCCGCAAGGATTCCACCAGTGTTTCCCGGTCGCCCCGGCCGATCGAACCGGCGAACAGCGTGTCGCCGGTGAGCGCGAGGCGGCCCCCTTCCGGGGTCTGGAGGCGGAAGACTACCGAACCCGCGGTGTGGCCCGGCACGTGGTCCACGGTGATCCGCAGCCCGGCGACCTCGATCACCCCCGGTCCGAGCGGCTCGGCCGGGGTTCCGGCCAGTGCGTGGTCGGCGGGGTGGAGCCGGAACGGCACCCCGTGCGCCCGCGCCAGCGCTCCGGCGCAGGCGACGTGGTCGGGGTGGCCGTGCGTGGCCAGCACCGTTTCGGGGGTCAGACCGTGCTCCCGCAAGGCGTCCTCGACGCTTCCGGCGGCCTCCTGCCCGGGGTCCACGATCACGCAGGGCCGGTCCCGGGCGGCCGCGAGCAGGTAGCAGTTCACCCGGAACGCACCGGTCGCGAATCCGGCCACGAGCACGGAAACCCACCTTTCGTCAGTCCGCCGAACCCACCCTAACCGGCCCTGTACGGGGTCCTCACAGACTGTGCCCATAGACTGCCGCCACCCGGTCGGTGACTTCGAGTGGATTCTGGAGGGGCAGGTGGCGACCAACCAGCAACGCCGTGAGGCCGCGAAGCGCAAACTCGAACGGCAGCTCGTCCGCCGTGCCGAGCGCGCCCGCCGCCGCAGGATCATCGGCGTCGGGGCGACCGTGGGCGTGGTCGTGGTCGTCGCCGGCCTGGTGGTGTTCTTCGCCACCCAGAAACACGACGATTCCGCCTCGGCGGCCGCGTCCGGCACCGCCGCCCCGAGCAGCACGATCCAGATCCCGACGCAGCGGGTCACCGAGGCCGCGCGGCCGACCCCGCTGCCCAACCCCGCGAACTGCGCCTACACCGCCTCCAACGACCAGCAGGGGCAGAAGAAGGCCACCATGCCCGACGGCAAGAACGTGCCGTCCACGGGCACGGTGAAGGTGACACTGAAGACGACGGTGGGCGACATCCCGCTGACCCTGGACCGGGCGCTGGCCCCGTGCACCGTGAACAGCTTCGTGAGCCTGGTCAACCAGGGCTTCTACACCGGCACCTCGTGCCACCGCCTGGGGACCGACGGCCTGCAGATGCTGCAGTGCGGCGACCCCACCGGCACCGGCATGGGCGGTCCGGGCTACACCATCCCGGACGAGAACTTCTCGCAGCTGACCTACGGCCGCGGCATCCTCGCGATGGCGAAGACCTCGCAGCCCAACAGCGGCGGCAGCCAGTTCTTCATGGTGTACGGCACCGCCCAGCTCGACCCCGACTACACCGTCTTCGGGTCCATTTCGGATGCCGGGCTGCAGGTGCTGGACAAGGTCGCGCGCGAGGGCGTGGACCCGGCCTCGGCCGCGCAGAGCAGCGACGGCACGGGCGCGCCGAAGACCCCGGTGAAGTTCACCGGCGCCACCGTCGACGCCTGAGCCCCTGAGCCTTCCAGGCTCGGCAGGGCCGTGAGGGGACCCCTCACGGCCCTGTTTGCTGTGAGGGGCTGGGGCGAGCCGTGAAGGGTCCCTTCACGGTCGATTCGACTGTGAAGGGACCCTTCACGGCACAACGCCAACGCCCACGCGACCTTGCCGGGTCAGCGGTGGGTGAAGTGCGGGGGACGGCGCTCCAGGAAGGCGGCCACGCCCTCGGCGTAGTCCTCACCGTGGATCGCCGCCGACCGGATCGCCTCGACCTCGGCGTCGCCTTCCCGGTGCCCGGCCAGGATCTTGCCGATGATCCGGTTCATGCCCCGGATCGACGCCTGCGAGCGCGAGCACAGGGTCTCGGTGAACGCCCCCACCTCGTCCACCAGTGATCCGGCGGCGAAGGTGTCGTTGACCAGCCCGATCTCGCGGGCCCGCGCGGCGTCGATCAGCTGCCCGGACAGCAGGAAGTACCGCGCGTGCGCCGGACCGATGAGCGAAACGAGCTGACGGGTGGACAGGAAGTCGTAGACGATGCCGAGCTTCGCGGGCGTGATCCCGAACCGGGCCCCCTCCTCGGCGAAGCGGAAGTCGCAGGCGACCGAGATCTGGCAGCCGCCGCCGATGCAGTTGCCGCGGACCATCGCGATGCTGGGCTTGGCCATCCCGGCCAGCGCGGTCACCGCGCCCTCGACCACCTTGTCGTAGGCCGCCGCACCGTCCGCGGTGGACCGCAGGTCCCGGAACTCGCTGATGTCCGCGCCCGCCGAGAAGTCCTGGCCCGCCCCGCTGATCACCAGTACCTTGAGCGCCGGATCGGCCTCGACCTCGGCCACCACCTCCGGGATCGCCGCCCACATGCCATGGGTGATCGCGTTCTTCTTCTCCGGACGGGCGAAGACCAGCCTGCCGACCTCGCCGTCCCGCGCAAACTCCAGCCCTTCAACCATGCGCCAAACACTAGAGGGCGCCCGAAGGCTCAAGAGGCCGACGTGACCCGGTACACGTCGTAGACACCCTCGACCCCGCGCACCACCTTGAGCACGTGCCCGAGGTGCTTGGGGTCGCCCATCTCGAAGGAGAACCGGCTCACCGCGACCCGGTCCCGCGAGGTGGTGACGGAGGCGGAGAGGATGTTGACCTTTTCGTCGGCCAGCACCTTGGTCACGTCGGAGAGCAGGCGGTGCCGGTCGAGCGCCTCGACCTGGATGGACACCAGGAACACCGAGTTCTCCGACGGCGCCCACTCGACCTCGACCAGCCGTTCCGGCTGCGTGCGCAGGTCCTCGGCGTTGGTGCAGTCCGTACGGTGCACACTGACGCCGCCGCCCCGCGTGACGAAGCCCAGGATCTCGTCCCCCGGCACCGGGGTGCAGCAGCGGGCGAGCTTGGCCCACACGTCGCTGGCGCCCTTGACGATCACCCCGACGTCGTTGGAACCGCGGCGCCGCGTCACCGTCGACGGCGTGGACCGGGCGGCGAGCTCCTCCTCTGCCTCCTCGACCCCGCCGATCAGCGCCACCAGGCGCTGCACGACGTGTTTGGCGCTGGTGTGGCCCTCCCCCACGGCCGCGTAGAGCGAGCTGATGTCCGGATGCCGCAGCTCCGCCGCGAGCGCCCCCATGGACTCCGCGGAGACCAGGCGCTGCATGGGCAGCCCGACCTTGCGGACCTCCTTGGTGATGGCCTCCTTGCCCGCCTCGATCGCCTCGTCACGGCGCTCCTTGGCGAACCACTGCCGGATCTTCGCGCGCGCCTTCGGGGAGCGCGCGAAGCTCAGCCAGTCACGGCTCGGGCCCGCGTTCTCCGCCTTCGAGGTGAAGATCTCCACCACGTCGCCGTTGTCGAGCTTGCGCTCCAGCGCGACCAGCCTGCCGTTGACCCGCGCGCCGATGCACCGGTGCCCGACCTCGGTGTGCACCGCGTACGCGAAGTCCACCGGGGTGCCGCCGACGGGCAGCGTGACCACGTCGCCCTTGGGGGTGAAGACGAAGATCTCGCGGGCGGCGAGCTCGTACCGCAGGCTGTCCAGGAACTCGCCCGGATCCGCCGCCTCCCGCTGCCAGTCGAGCAGTTGCCGCATCCACGCCATCTCGTCGATGTCGACGGCGTTCGCGGTGTTGCTGCTGTGCGTGCCCTTGGTTTCCTTGTACCGCCAGTGCGCGGCGATGCCGTACTCCGCCGTGTGGTGCATCTCGTAGGTCCGGATCTGCACCTCCAGCGGCTTGCCGTCCGGGCCGATCACCGTGGTGTGCAGGGACTGGTACACGCCGAACCGCGGCTGCGCGATGTAGTCCTTGAACCGGCCGGGCATCGGCTGCCACAGCGCGTGCACCACCCCCATCGCCGCGTAGCAGTCGCGCACGTCCTCGACCAGGATCCGCACCCCGACCAGATCGTGGATGTCGTCGAGGTCGCGGCCGCGGACGATCATCTTCTGGTGGATCGAGTAGTAGTGCTTGGGCCTGCCCTCGACCTTGGCCGTGATGCGGGAGCTGTGCAGGCTCGTGGTGAGCTCGTCGATCACCTTGTGGAGGTAGATGTCGCGGGAGGGCGCGCGATCGGCCACCAGCCGGACGATCTCGTCGTACTTCTTCGGCTGCAGGATGGCGAACGCCAGGTCCTCCAGCTCCCACTTCACCGTGGCCATGCCGAGACGGTGCGCGAGCGGGGCGAGGACCTCCAGGGTCTCCCTCGCCTTGCGGGCCTGCTTCTCCGGCGGCAGGAACCGCATGGTCCGCATGTTGTGCAGCCGGTCCGCGAGCTTGATCACCAGCACCCGCGGGTCGCGGGCCATCGCGATCACCATCTTGCGGATGGTCTCGGCCTCCGCGGCCGTGCCCAGCTTGACCTTGTCGAGCTTGGTCACCCCGTCGACGAGCTGGGCGACCTTCTCACCGAAGTCCGCGGTCAGCTGCTCCACCGAGTATCCGGTGTCCTCCACCGTGTCGTGCAGGAGCGCGGCCACCAGGGTGATGGTGTCCATGCCGAGTTCGGCGAGGATCGTGGCGACCGCCAGCGGGTGGGTGATGTAGGGATCGCCGGACTTGCGCCGCTGCTCGCGGTGCAGCTCCTCGGCCACGTCGTAGGCGCGCTGAAGCAGGCTCAGGTCGGCGTTGGGGTGGAGTTCGCGGTGGATCGCGGCGAGCGGCTCCAGCACCTGCTTGACCGAGGCGGCACGCTGAGCCGTGATACGGCGCGCGAGCCTGGCCCGCACCCGGCGTGTCGCCGACGGCGCCCGAGTCACGTTCTGGTGCGTCAGCGCGTCCTGGGACGTCCCGGAGTGCAACTCCTGACTCACCCCCACCTCCTGCCTGATCGGGGGAGCTTCGAACTACCAGCCTAACGCGTGACGGCCGAATGGCGTCGCTCTGCCCGGCCGGAGATCACCCGGAGCCGGGTTCAGGCGATCTGGAGGGAACTCACCTTCCGGCCGCCCAGCGCGGAACGGCCGTCGAGCGCGGCGAGTTCGAGCACGACGGAGACCCCGGCGACGGTGGCTCCGGCGTCTTCCAGCAGGCGGCAGGCGGCGTTGACGGTGCCGCCGGTGGCCAGCACGTCGTCCACCACGGCGACCCTGGCGCCCGCGTGGACGACCTTTTCCGGCAGCTCCAGCGCGGCCGTGCCGTACTCCAGCTCGTAGTGCACGCGGCCGGCGACCAGGGGCAGTTTGCCGGGCTTGCGCACCAGCACGACCCCGAGGCCGCGGGCGTAGCCCACGGCGGCGGCCAGCATGAACCCGCGGGCCTCGACCGCCGCGAGCAGTTCGACGTCGGGTTCGACCGTGGCGGCGAGCGCGTCGGTCACCGCGGCGAACCCGTCACCGTGGGCGAACAGCGGCGAAAGGTCCCGGAACAGCACACCCGGTTCGGGGAAGTCCGGGATCTCGGTGATCAGGCCCAGTGCCTCGTCGAGCTGCATCTCAGCGCTTCCGCTTCCCCGCGGGACGGCCCCGCCTCGGGGCCGCCTTCGGGTTCCGGGCGGGGACGCTGGCCGCGGCCGCGTAGGCCTTCTCCTTGCGCAGCTCGGCCTCCAGGGCCTCGTCGTCGCTCGCGTCGAAGTCCTCGTCCGTGCCGCCGGTGGCGTCGCGCTCCGCGGACTTGCGGGCCTGGTTCGCCCGCCGGGCCTGGACGCGCTGCGCCTGCTGCTGGTAGCGCGGGTCCCGCATCTTCAGGTCGACCAGCAGCGGGGTGGCCAGGAACAGCGAGGACAGCACGCCGACCAGCATGCCGGTCAGCTGCACGAGCGCCAGGTCCTGCAGGGTGCCGGAGCCGAGCAGCAGGTAGCCGACGACGAGCAGGCCGATCACCGGCAGCAGCGCGATGATCGAGGTGTTGATCGACCGCATCAGGGTCTGGTTGAGCGCCAGGTTCGCCGTCTCGGCGTAGGTGCGCCTGGTCAGCCCCAGCAGGCCCCGCGAGTTCTCCTTGACCTTGTCGAACACCACCACGGTGTCGTAGAGGGAGAACGCGAGGATGGTCAGCAGGCCGATCACGGTGGCCGGGGTGACCTCGAACCCGACCAGCGAGTAGATCCCGGCGGTGACGATGATGTCGTGGATCAGCGAAACCAGCGCCGCCAGCGCCATCCAGCGTTCGAAGTAGAACGTCAGGAAGATCGTCACCAGCACCATGAACACGCCGAGCGCGATCAGGGCCTGCCGCGAGATCTCCCCGCCCCAGGAGGCGCTCACCGCGCTGTCGCTGATCGTCTGGAGGCTGGTCTGGCCGTTGGAACCCATCGGCTGCAGCTTGTCGAACAGCGCCTGCTTGACCTTCATGACGTCGGTCTCGGGCAGGCTCTCCGCCCGCAGCTGCACGGTGGCCGAGTTGCCAACACCCACCGTCTGCGCGGAGGCGGCCTGCTTGCCGAGGGTGTCGGCGAAGACCTGCTTGGCCTCGTCCGGGGTGATCGTGCCGTGGGTCCCGACGCTCGGCAGCTGGATCTGCGTGCCGCCCTCGAACTCGATCCCGAAGTTGAACCCCCGGATCCCGATCGAAGCGAGGCACACCAGCACCAGCGCGCCGAAGAACAGGTACCAGCGCTTGCGCTTGCCCACGATGTCGAAGGCGCCGGTGCCGACGTAGAGCCGGTGGAAGACGCTGTTCTTCTTCGTCTCGGCGGGCGTGCCGGTTTCCGCGCTCGCCATCCTCATGCCTCCTTCGCGGCCGCGGTGGCGGCCTTCCGGGCAGTCCGGCGCTCGGCGGACACCGACTGCACCCCACCGAGGCCGGTGAGCTTCGGGTTGGACAGGGTCTTGGACCGCGAGGCCAGCGCCACCAGCGGATGGGTCACCAGGAACACCACCACCAGGTCGAGCACGGTGGACAGACCGAGGGTGAAGGCGAAGCCCTGCACGTCACCCACGGCGATCGCGTACAGCACCGCCGAGGCCAGGAACAGGATCGCGTCGGAGGCCAGGATGGTGCGGCGCGCCCGCACCCAGCCGCGCGGCACCGCCGAGCGGAAGCTCCTGCCCTCGCGGATCTCGTCCTTGAGGCGTTCGAAGAACACCACGAACGAGTCGGCGGTGACACCGATCGAGATGATGAACCCGGCGACCCCGGCGAGGTCCAGGGTGAAACCGATCCAGCGGCCCAGCAGCACCAGCACCGCGTAGACCATCGCACCGGACAGTGCCAGCGAAACGATGGTCAGCGCGCCGAGGAGCCGGTAGTAGAACAGCGAGTACACGAACACGAGCAGCAGGCCGATCGCGCCGGCGATCAGGCCCGCCTCCAGCGAGGCCAGGCCCAGCGTCGCGGACACCGTGGTCGCGTCGGAGGAGGTGAACGACAGCGGCAGCGAACCGTAGCGGAGCACGTCGGCCAGGTCCTTGGTCTGCTGCTGGGTGAACGAACCGCTGATCTGGGTGTTGCCGTCGACGATCGCGGTCTGGATGGTCGGCGCCGACACCACCTGGGTGTCGAGCACGAACGCGGCGCGCTGGCCGCGGTTCTTGGTGGTGAAGTCGCCCCAGATCTGGCGGCCGGCGGACTTGAAGGTCAGGTCGACCGTCCAGCCCGCCTTGTTCTGGGTCGGAGGCGAGGCAGCCGCGCTGTCGATCTCGGAACCCTGCAGGAACACCGGGCCGAGCAGGTACTTCTCGGTGCCGTCCTGGTTGCAGGCCAGCAGCGGGAGGTTCGGGTCGTCGTTGCCGCGCAGCGGGTCCTGGATGGCGCAGGTGAAAGCGGCCAGCGCCTGGGAGGCCGTGCCGGAGGCGGCGATGCTGTCACCGGTGCCGGTGACCAGCCCGGCGTCCTGCCGGGCGGCCTTCGCCTTCTGGATCAGCTCCGGTGTCTGCTGGTCGGCGCCCGGGGCCGGGGCCGGGGC
>NZ_VJWX01000018.1 GCF_007713715.1 Amycolatopsis rhizosphaerae | reverse complement strand
GTGTGTGGTGGCCGGGGCGCCGAAGTAGTGGCCTTGGGCGAGGTCGTCGAGGAGGCCGGGCTGCAAGGGCTTCCAACCGAGGAGGTTCTGGGTCAGCGTGCTCGAGGACGGGTTGTCGGCCGTGGCATGGCCGCTGAGGAAGCCGAAGTGGGCTTCGGCTTCGGTCGGCGGGATGCTGACCACGGGCAGGTTCAGTCCGCGGCCGATGCCCTCGGCGATCTGGCGGAAGGTGATCCCTTCGTCGTCGACGGCGTGCAGCCGTGACCCGGCCGGCGCGGATTCCAGTGCCAGCCGGTACAGGCGTGCCGCGTCGAGCGTGTGCACGGCGGGCCAGCGGTTGGCCCCGTCGCCGACATAAGCGGAGACGCCCTTCGACCGGGCGAGGGAGATCAGGGTCGGGATGAAGCCGTTGTGGTCCAGCGTGCTGTGCACGGTCGGGGCAAGCCGGACGACGGACGAGCGGATGCCGCGTTCCGCAAGTGCGACCACCGTGTTCTCGGCGTCGATCCGCGGTCCGGCGTCGATCGCGTCGGCTTCCGTGGCGGCGTCTTCCAGCCCCGCGGAGGCGAGCAGCATGGTTCCCGACGTGGTCACCAAAGGCTTGCCGGTGCCGGCGAGCGCGTTGCCGAGCGTGTCGATGGCGCGCAGATCCGCCGCGACGGCGCTGTCGAAGTCGCCGGCGAACATGGCGTCGTGCTTGAAGGCCAGGTGGATGACGCCGTCGGCTGCGGCGGCGGCCGCGGCGAGGCTGCCGGGATCGTCGAGGTCGCCCCGGTGCACCTCGGCACCGGCAGCCGTCAACGCGGCGGCCGACCTGTCCGAGCGGGCCAGCCCGATGACCTGGTGTCCCGCTTCGAGGAGTGCGGGAACGACGGCGGAGCCGACGTGGCCAGAGGCTCCGGTGACGAATACGCGCATGGGTGTGTTCCTTCTGCTGCGGGCTCCCCGCCGGGGGCGAGGACCTTGATGTCAGTTAGTGACATCACCGTAGCATTCATGTCGGTCTCTGTCATCACTCTGATGTCAGATTCTGTCATCATGGCAAGGCGCCTTGCGTATCCCGAACCCGCTTGCCAGGGCGACTTCCGCCGGGGGTTAGATCGCTGTTCGTCCTCCGTCGACCGCGACCACCGCGCCCGTCAGGTAGCTCGCCTGGTCGCTCGCGACGAAGGCGATCACCTCCGCGACCTCGGTGGGGTCGGAGACTCGGCCCAATGCGGTGGTCTTGCCCATGCCGCCCACTTCCGGACCCAGGGCGGCGACCGTCTTGGCCGTCGTCATCGGCCCCGGCGCCACCGCGTTGACGCGGATCCCGGCGGGTGCCCATTCCGCGGCCCAGCTGCGAGTCAGCGACTCCAGCGCCGCTTTCGTCGCCCCGTACACCGCAAGATCGGGTAGGCCGCGTGTCGCGGCCATCGAGCTGATGTTGACGACACTTCCGCCTCCCCGTGCCCGCATCGCGGCGACGAAGCCGGTCGTGAGGAAGAACGCCGCCCGCACGTTCACGCCGAACACCGCCTCGTACACGTCCTCGTCCTGTGTTTCCGCGGGGCCGAACGGGACCAGTCCCGCGTTGTTGATCAAAATGTCCACGGCCTTCACTTCGTGGACGAGGGCGCGCACGCCGTCGAGGGTGGTGAGATCAGCCTCGACGAAGCGGGCTTCGCCGCCGGCGTCCACGATTTCCCGCAGCGCTGATTCCCCCGCCCCCGCGTCGCGTCCCGTGAGCACCAGGTTTCCGCCCCTGGCGGCGATCAGTCCGGCCGTGACGTGGCCGAGTCCTCCGACGGAACCGGACCCGGTGACGAGCACCGTCTTGCCGGTGAAGTTCATTCGTCCCTCTTGTCGTCATGCACCCATCGTGATGTCACATGATGACATCACCGTACACGCTGATGTCATCATGTGACATCAGCTATCGTGAGGTGGTGAGCCGCTGGGAACCCGACGCGTCCGGTCGCATGGTCGCCGCCGCCCTGGACCTCTATGAGACACAGGGGTACGAATCGACGACCATCGCCGACATCGCGGCGCGTGCCGGCGTCACGGAGAGGACCTTCTTCCGGCACTTCTCGGACAAGCGCGAAGTGCTTTTCGCGGGCGCCAAAGACCTCGAAACCCGTGTCCTCGAAGAGATCGCCGTCATGGACGAAGCGCCTCTGCTGGACATGGCGACGGCCGCGTACGTGAGAGTCGCGATCGTGTTCGAATCACGCCGCGACTTTCTGTCGCGGCGCGCGCGGGTGATCGCCGGAAATCCGAACCTTCGTGAGCGCGAGTTGCTGAAGACGTCCTCGCTCAGCGCGGCGCTGAGCCGCGGAATGGTGGCTCGCGGCGTGCCGGCGACCACTGCGGCCATCGCGGCGGAGTGTGCCACCGTCGCGTTCGTGACCGCGTTCGATCGGTGGCTGACCGACCCGGGCGATACGGGACTGGTCCAGCTGATCGCGGGCGTGGCGACGGAACTCAAGTCCGTCGCCGCGAACTCGAGTCCGGAGCACGCGGCCCGGAACTCGAACCCCGGCTCCGAGCAGGAGCCGGCTGCCGCGGCCGACTGAGCCGGCGGCGCTCGTTCGCGCCGGAGCCCTGCTCGAACCCCTCGGAAAGTGGCTTTGCCGTAACGGCAAAGAAAATAGGCCGGGACTCGGTTCTTTTTGTACCTTGCGGGCGTGACCGACGATCAAGCGACCAGGAATGAGCTCAGGAGCCTGCCGGCGCCGGCGATGGCGGTGAACACCCCCGTTCACACCATCGCCACCCGATTCGCGCAGACGTACAGCCTGACGCGAGTCGACCCCGAATTCGACGAGTTGTTCGCCGAGACCGTGGAGGTCTGGCACAGTTTCGACCCCGAGACGATGTCGCTGCCCGGTGGCGAGCTCGCGGGCGCGATGCTGCGGATGCTGCGCGCGACCAAGGAAGTGGTCCGTGGCCACTCCGACCGGATCTGGTCCCTCAGGGTCGACCGTGGCGGTTTCACCATGGCAGCAACCGCTTCGGGCGATCTGGAGGACGGCACCCCGCTGCACATCTCCCGTTGTCTGCTGGTGACCGTGCACGATGGCCGTATCACCCGCATCGACGAGTTCGGCGACCAGTGGCAGCGCATGCCGCTCGACAAGGCCCTCCGCGCGGCCGGCAGATTCCGCAGCTAGACCACCCACCCGGATAAACTCAGGCAAGGACTCAAGATGGACGTCTTCCTCACCGGCGCGAGCGGCTATATCGGCGGAGCCGTCGCCCAACGCCTCATCCACGAAGGGCACACCGTGCGCGGATTGACCCGCACCCCCGGAGTTGTCGATGCCCTCGCCGCCGCCGGCATCGAACCGGTCGTCGGTGACCTCGACGACGCCGCCCTGCTCGAGCGAGAAGCGAGGCGGGCGGACGCGGTCGTCAACACCGCACACAGTGATCACCGCGGCGCCGTTGACACCTTCATCGGTGCGCTGCGCGGTTCGGGCAAGATCCTGGTCCACACCAGTGGAACCAGCGTCATCGGCGATGACGCCCAGGGGCAAAGCGCCTCAACGACCGTCTTCGACGACGCTGTGCCCTTCAGCCCGGGGAACCACGAGATCCGACGGGCCCGGCACGCCATCGACACCACTGTCGTCGATGCTGGTGGGCGCGGGCTGCGCACGGTCGTGCTGTGCAACTCGCTGATCTACGGCAACGGCACGGGCCCCCGCCCGCAGACCGTGCTCATCCCGCCGTTGGTCACGCAGGCCTTCGGCAGTGGAACCGTCCGCGTGGTCGGACGCGGCCTCAACCGCTGGTCGACCGTGCATCTCGACGACATGGCCGACCTTTACCACCTGGCTCTCACCGAGCCCGAAGCCGCGGGGTTCTACTTCGTGGAGGGCGGTGAGGACGCCTCGTTCGCCGAGATCGGGCAGGCGATCGCCCGGCGGCTGGGTCTCGGGCCGGTCGAACCGTGGGATCTGGACTCCGCCGCGGCCGTGTGGGGGGAAGGATTCACCCGCTACGCGCTCGGCGCCAACAGCCGCGTGCGTGCCACCCGGGCACGTGCCCTCGGCTGGCGCCCCTCACGTCCCTCCATCGCCCACTGGATCGAACACGACATGCCCTTGCCGTGATCCAAACGCGAGTGGCACGAGCCCTGAGCCGGAAAGCCGGCTCAGGGCTCGTGCCGAGACGGACCCGACCGGGGCGGTTCAGCAGGTCGCCGGGCCGGGTCGTGCCGGTGCCTTTCGAGTCGTGCGGCCGACCAGACCGGCCGCGAAGACGGCGGCCAGTGCGAACGCTGCCGCCTCGTAGGTCATCGCGTGCCACAGCGCCTGCCCGGAGTTCCCGGTGGGTGCCGTATAAGCGATGCCGGCGAACGTGACACCCAGCGTCCCGCCCAGTTGCTGTGCCGTCGGGAGCAGGCCCGATACCGAGGTCGCGGCCTCGGGGCGGACCCTGGCGATGACCTGGGTGAACGCCGAGGCGGTGAACACTCCGAAAGCGGCGCCGCCGACGCACAGCGCGAGCCAGTACACCCACAGCAGGTTGTGGTCGCCGATGGTCACCGGAACGACGAGCGACACCAGTCCCAGAATCAGCGAGGACGCGGCGAGCGCCCACGGGCCGAAGCGCCGGCTCAGGCTGTTCGCGATCGCGCTGCCGGCCAGCGCCCCGATGGCGTACGGGGTCACACTGAGCCCGGTCCGGAGTGGACTCCAGCCCTGCACGCCCTGCAGGTGCATCGACAGCAGCAGCGTGAAGGACGGTACTCCGGCGTTGAACACCAGGACGACACCCAGCCCCCACCGCGTCGCCCGATCGGCCAATGTGGACGGATGAACGAGCGGATCGGCCACCCTGCGCTGGGAAATCGCGAACCCGGTCAGCAGTACCACGGCCAGCGCCAGGCTCACCCAGGTCCACAACGGCCAGCCGCTGTCCCGCCCCGTCGTCAGGGTGAGGACCAGCAGGGACAAGCCCAGCAGGCTCAGCGTCGCCCCCACCGGATCGACACGTTGTGCTGCCTGTTCACGGTGCATGGCCGGCAGCCTGGGCGAGAGCGCGAGGGCGGCGATCCCGATCGGAACGGTCAGCAGTATCGCCGCGCGCCAGCCGAGGCCCAGCGGGTCGAGCTGGATCAGCACCCCACCGAGCACCGGGCCCGCGAGCGAGGCCGCCGCCATGGTCGCGCCGAAGGCGCTCAACGCGGCGGGCCGGCGGTTCGGGGGCACCGCCGACTGGATGATGGACAGGATCTGGGGTGCCATCAGCCCGCTGCCGAACCCTTGCAGCAGGCGCCCGACGATCAGCAACCAGGCTTCCGGCGCCGCGGCCGCCCCGATCGAGGCGACGGTGAACAGCGCCATTCCGGCGATGAACATCTTCCGGTAGCCGTACCGGTCTCCGAGCCGCGCGGAGACGATCAGCGAGCAGGCGTAGGTGAGGGTGTAGCCGGCGAGAACCAGTTGGCTCTCGCCGGCCCCGGCGCCCAGATCCCGCTGGATGTCGACCACGCCCACCTGCATCACCGTGACGCTGAACAGCTGAACGAAGGTGCCGGACAGGATGATCGGCAGGAGGAGTCGTCGGGCCGCCGTCGGGGAACGCAACGCGGTCATCGGGCGGGCCGTAGCAGAGCGATGGCGGCGAGCATCTTCGCCAGCTCCTCCGGCCGAGTCACGAACGGCGAGTGGCCGCCCGGCAGGGAACGCACCTCGAACGGGTTGTCCGGCGTCACCTGGTCGGCCTCGGAGATCATCAGGTCCTGGGTCACCGGCGGCAAGGCGAGGTCGTCGGTCAAGCGGATGTAGGAGCGCGGGAGCCGCCCCCAGCGCTCCGCCGAGAGCGGAACCGGCGTGGTGAAGCTCGAATACGGGTGGTCCGGGTGCAGGAACTGCCGCCACGAGTCCGAGCCGTCCGATGGCAGATCGTTCAGGAACGCCCGCCGGATGACGTCGGTGACCGCTGTCTCGGGAGAGAGCGGATTGATCCGGAACGCGCCGAGCTCCCCGGGATCACCGATCCCCGGAACCTGGACGGCGCCGGCGTTCTCCTCGGCCCCGATGTAGTCGGCGAACCGGGGCCTGCCGGCGGGCACGAACGCGGACAGGTACACGAGGCGGTCGACGAGTTCGGGAGCCTGCTCCGCGGCGGCCGACACCGCGGCCCCACCGGCGCTGTGCGCGACGAGGACCACGTTCCGGTACCGGGTGCGGGCACTGAGCAGCGCCTCGAGCACAACATCGGTGGCGTCCTGCATGGTGACGTCACACAGCGCCGACTTCTCGCTCGCGAGCCCGGGCTGGCCCGGCTGGAAGTACCCGCTGGGAACGGGCGCGTCGAGCCCGCTGCCGGGCAGGTCGATGGCAATGCCGGCGAGGCCGTGGTGGCCCAGTGCGCGCTGGGTCGAGGTCCAGTGCAGGCCGTTGTGCCAGGCGCCGTGCACGAGCAGCACGACGGTTTCGGACGAGGATGGACGGGTCATTTCGGGGCCCTTCGGAAGCGTCGGTCAAGGACCACACCAGGTCACACCAGGACCGCCCCGCCTATCTACTGTCATATATTACGAATGCTCCCGTGATACTTCATGCGTATTATGCACGGTGTGGAAGCCCGTCATCTCCGCTATGCACTGGCACTCGCCGAGCACCAGCATTTCGGCCGCGCCGCCGCGTCGCTGGGCATCGCCCAGCCGCCGCTGTCGACCCAGATCGCCGCGCTCGAGCGGGAGGTCGGCGAGCGGCTTTTCGACCGCACCTCGCGCGGGGTTTTTCCCACCGCGGCCGGGGATGCGTTCCTCGCCAGGGCGCGCAACGCGCTTTCCGAGATGAGCCTCGCCCGGGTCGATGCGGGCCGCGCGGCGCGCGGGGAGACCGGACGGCTGCGGATCGGGTTCATCGGATCCGCACTGCTCGCCCCGCTGCCGGGAGTGATCGGCCGGTTCCGCCGGACTCACCGGGAAGTCCGGCTCACCACGCAGGAACTGGACACGCCGACCGCGTCGGCGGCCCTGCTCGCCGGTGAGCTGGACGTCGCGGTGGGGCGCGGCGGCCCTCGCGGCGCCGGAGCGGAGGACCTGGTCACCGTGCCCATCGGCGCGGACCACCTGGTGGCCGTGGTCTCGGTGGCGCATCCCTTCGCCGGGCGCCAGTCCGTCGACGCCGGGCAGCTGGCGCAGGAACCGCTCGTGGTCAGCCCGGATGCGGCAGCCTCCTACCTGCGGCAGGTGTTCGAGTTCGATCCCACCGTTCTCGACGGCGCCGCGCTGGCACGCGATATCCACACGATCGCCGGGCTGGCCGCGTGCTGCGCCGGGGTCGGGCTCGGCCCCAACCGGATGCGGCTGATCGCCCGCAACGACATCTGGTTCTGCGATGTCGAGCCCCGGTTCCGGCTGCCGGATCTGCAGATGTCGTTCCGGGCCGACGATTCCTCGCCCGTGCTCGCGGCATTCCTTTCGGTGGTGCGCCAGAACTGCCCGGACGTCGGTACCCGGCTCGACGATCTGCTCGCCCGGCACCCGGCTGCCACTGAGTGGCAACGGGGGCTTGGCGCCTCCTGACCGGCGGGTCCACTGTGGAAGCGGGAACACTCGAACAACGCAAGGGAGAACGATGCCTCGGGACACGCTCGAGTCGGTGAGCCTCGACGACGTCGACCTGGCTTACCGCATCGCCGGTGACGGGCCGGAGCTGGTCGTCCTGGTCCACGGATGGCCGCAGACGAACGCCTGCTGGCGCCACGTGATCGCGCCGCTCACCGAGGGCCGCACCGTCGTCGCCCCGGACCTGCGCGGTTACGGTGCCTCGGGGCTGGCCCGGTCCGGGGACTACGACAAGCGCGCCACCGCCGCCGATCTGAGTGCTCTGATTCACCACCTGGGATTCGAATCGGCGGCGGTGATCGGCCATGACCGCGGTGCCAGGGTCGCGCACCGCTGGGCGCTCGACCACCCGTCGGACATCAAGGCGCTGGCACTGCTGGACATCCTGCCGACGAGGGTGGTCATGAACTCGTTCGACCGTGACTCGGCGAGCGCGATGTGGCACTGGTTCTTCCACCGGAACCCGGAGCTGGCGGCGCGGATGGTCTCCGGGAACGTCGAAACGTATCTCGGCCACTTCTTCGCCAGGGTCCGCGAATCCGGTGCCGTCGACGAGGAAACCTTCAAGCACTACGTCGAGGCCTTCAGCGATCCGGCGCGTCTGCGAGCGTCCTTTGAGGACTACCGGACCGGGTTCTCGGTCGATCTCGAACGCGACGAGGCTGATCACGCCCGTGGACTGAGGGTGCGGGCGCCGCTGCTCCTGCTGTGGGGTGCCGAGGGAGGCCTCGGCGAGAGCGACGTGGTGCGTATCTGGCAGGAGCACCACGCCGATCCCGCCGCGGTGAGCGGTCACGCCGTCCCAGGCGGCCACTACGTTCCGGAAGAAGCACCCGGGGAAGTCGTGGACGCCGTCCGCGCGTTCTTCGGCCGGGTGACGGGACAAGTGGCGAGCCCGTCTCAGACGGCGGTCAGCCCGCCGTCGACGAGGACCTCCACCCCGGTCACGTAGGAGGCTTCGTCGCTGGCAAGGAAGAGCACGACGTCGGCGACCTCCCGCACTTCCCCGGTGCGTTTCATCGGCACTCCCTCGATCTGCCTGGCCCGCCAGGCCGGATCGGCCGAACCACGGGAAGTGCGCATCGGCGGCAGCATGCCCGGCGCCACCGCGTTGACCCGGATGCCGTCGGCCGCGTGGTGGACCGCCGCGGTCCTGGTCATCGATTTCACCGCGGCCTTGGACGCGCCGTAGCCCAGGTGGATGCCGAGCTGGCCGATCGAGGCCGAGATCGAGGACAGGTTGACGATCGAGCCGCCGCCGGAGCGGGCCATCGCGGCGGCGCCGTGCTTGATCCCGAGGAAGACACCCTTCGCGTTGACCAGCATGAGCCGGTCGAAGAAGCTCGTGCTGGTCAGGTCGGGATCGAAACTGCCGCTGATCCCGGCGTTGTTGACCAGCACGTCGAGCCGGCCGAACTCCTCGAGGACCTCGCCGATCGCGGCTGTCCACGAGTTCTCGTCGGTCACGTCGAGGTGCAGGTAGTGGGCCTGCCCGCCGGCGGCCTGGATTTCCTCGACGGTGGCGGCACCGTCGTCGTCGAGGATATCGGCGACGACGACCTTCGCGCCTTCTCGGGCGAACGCTTCGGCGGTGGCCCGTCCCATCCCTCCGGCGGCGCCGGTGATCAGGGCAACCTTGTCCGCTAGTCGCATGAAAACGGGTCCCTTCTGCTCAGTTCGTCACGGGAGCGGGTTCGGCGACCGGCCCGGTATCCACTGTGGATTTGTACCGCCCCTTGACCGTCACCGCCAGGATGCAGGTGGCGGCCGGCACGAGTAGCGCGAGGAAGACCTGCCGATAGTGCAGGCCCGCGGCGACGAGCACGGTACCGGCGGCCGCGCCGGCGATGGCGCCGAAGCGGGCGATCCCGGTGGCCCAGCTGGTGCCGGTGGCGCGGATCGAAGTGGGGTAGAAGGCGGCCGACAGGATGGGGAAGCCGGTGCCGACGGTGTTGGTGAACATGCCCAGCACGAAGATCAGGATGCCGAGGATG
The DNA here is from genome assembly GCF_007713715.1 of Amycolatopsis rhizosphaerae. Classification (GTDB taxonomy): domain Bacteria; phylum Actinomycetota; class Actinomycetes; order Mycobacteriales; family Pseudonocardiaceae; genus Amycolatopsis_E; species Amycolatopsis_E rhizosphaerae. The sequence goes on along the minus strand of NZ_VJWX01000018.1, from coordinate 24,421 downwards.
AGCGCGTCCGACGGGGCGAGCGCGACGAACACGAGCATGACGCCGGCGCAGCCCATGGCGACGGCAACCGTGCGGTGCAGCCCGAACCGGTCCATCAGCCAGCCGATCATCAGGTTTCCGATCGTGCCACCGGCCTGCAGCAGCAGCCCCATCGTCGCGGCCGCGGTCAGCGAGAAGCCGACGTCGGTCATCAGGATGGGTAGCCAGCTGTTCATCAGGTACACGATGAAGAACGCGCAGACGAACCCGGCCCAGATGGTGATCGTGCCCAGCCGGAAGCGGCGGGCCACCAGCCCGGCGACCGGGACCTTGGTGGCGACCACGGGTTCGTCGAGCGAGAACCGGGTGCCCGCCGGGAACTGCTCGGGCACGACCCGGTTCATCAGTGCGACCAGCTCACCCTGGCGTTCGGGTTGGCGGGCAAGGAACTTCGGCGACTCGGGCAACGCGGCAGCGACGAGAACGGCGCAGGCGAGCGGGAGGATCCCGCCGACGACGAGCGCCCAGTGCCAGCTCGCGATCTGAATGAACAGGTTGGTGAGGTAACCGGCGGCGGCACCACCGAGGGTCATCCCGCAGTAGGTCAGCGCCATAATGTGGCTACGCTGCCGGGAGGGGGCGTACTCGGAGACCAACGTCGTCGCGTTGGGGAGCGCGGCGCCGAGACCGAAACCCGTGAGCACACGGAGGATCGAGAACCACAGGATGTCCGTGGTCAGCGCGGTCGCCGCGCTCAGCAGGCCGAAGAAGACCAGTGAAGCGAGGATCACCTTCTTACGGCCGAGGCGGTCGGCTAGCGGGCCCGCGGTCAGCGAGCCCAGCGCCAGGCCGAGGAGCCCGCTGGTGACGACGGGGCCGAGCTGGGCTTTCGTGATGTGCCAGTCCTTGATGAGTGACGGGCCGATGAAGCTGACCATCGCGACGTCGATCCCGTCGAGGGTCACGACCGCCAGGCACAGCAACAGGACCCGGCGTTGCAGGCTGCCCACTCTGTTGCGATCAAGGACAGTGCGCAGGTCGGGGTTTGACATGTGTCCTCCATTGGACGGCATGAATGTCACGCGGGTGCGGCCCCGGCGAGTGCGTTCCCGAGGAGGTGCTCCAGATCGGCTCCGGTAACCGGCCTCGGGTTGGCGTAGGGCGCGGCGAGTGCTTGCCCGGCAACGGTTTCCAGGCCGTTTTCGGGCATGCCGAGCGCCCTGAGCGACATTTCGGCCCCGAGGTCCTTGGCCAGGTGGAACAGGTGCTCGGCCGGGTCGGCGGCGCCGAACGCGGCCTGTAGCGCGGTCCGCGCACGGGACGCGGCCGGGAGGTTGAAGGCGAGAACGTGAGGAAGAATCGCGGTGTGGGTCTCGGAGTGCGGCAGGCCGAACGTGCCGCCCAGGATGTGACAAAGCTTGTGGTGCAGGGACATCGTGGTCGCGCCCAGCACGCTGCCGGCGAGCCAGGCCCCGTACAGGGTGTCCGAGCGGGCATCGACATCGCGCGGATCGGCGACCACCCGGGGTAGCGCACCGGTGAGGGCCCGCGCCGATTCCGCCGCCATCAGCGTGCTGATCGGCGAACCGTCGGGCGCGTAGAGCCCTTCGGCGGCGTGCGCGAGCGCGTTCATCCCGCTGGTGACCGAAAGCCCGATCGGCAACGTCAGCGTCAGCTCCGGGTCGTAGACCACGGTGGCGGGAAGCACGCGCGGGTCCCGGCCGGTGGTTTTGCGGTCGGCGTCGGTCAGGCCCCAGACCGGGGTCATCTCCGAGCCCGCGTACGTCGTCGGCACCGCGACGATGGGCAGTCCGGTTTCCTTCGCGATGGCCTTGGCCAGGCCGATCGCGGAGCCACCGCCGACGGCGACGCAGCCGTCGGCGCCCGTCTCCCGCGCTCGTGCCACCGCTTCCGCCGCGACCGCGACCGGCACGTGCATGGTGGCGTGCGGGTGCGGTGCCGCGATCCGGTCGCCGAGCGGGGAGGTGAGTTCGGCGGCCAGACCGGCCTGCTCCGGGGTGGACACCACGATCAGCCTGCGCAGGCCGAGGCGCTCGACCTCGCCGGGCAGCCGGGTGCTCGCCCCCGCCGCGAACACGACGCGGCCGGGGCGGCCTTCGTGGACGAAGTCGTGGTTCACGATCGCACCCGGTCCAGGACGATGTCGAATTCGATGAGCCGGAAGGGGTTGGCCGTTCCGTAGTGCTCGGCGCGTGCCGGATCGTCGACGAGCGTGACCGGCCGGATCAGCGATTCCTTCACCCCGAACACCGTGTCGGAGTCCAGATACGGGCTGCCTTCGACGAAGACGTGGGTGGTGAGCGGGGCATGCCCGCCCGCTTCGGCGATGACGTGGATGTGCGCGGGACGGTTCGGATGCCGTTGGGTGGCGTCCAGCAACCGGCCGACCGGTCCGTCGTCCGGGATCGGGTAATGGCGGGGCACGACGGTCCGCAGCCGGAACCGGCCGTGCTCGTCGGTGACGAACAGCCCGCGGAGGTTGCGTTCGGGCTGCACACCGGGTTGCTGCACGTCGTAGTACCCGGCGCCGTTGGCCTGCCACACGTCGACCCGGGCCCCGGCCAGCGGCGTCCCGTCGGACGAGCGGACCTGCCCGGCGAACACGCACGGATCACCGTTCCGGTCGAGCGAGATGTCCGCACCCAGCTCCCGCGGCGGGGATTCGACCAGGTGAAACGGCCCGAGAACGGTGGTGTCGGTAGCCTCCGCGGATTTCCGGTTGTTGATCGCGTCGACCAGCATCGACACCCCGAGCACGTCGGACAGCAGGACGAACTCCTGCCGGGTGTCGTCGCACCTGTGCCCGGTGGCGGTGAGGAAGTCGATCGCCTGCTGCCATTCCGCTTCGGTGGGCTCGATGTCCTTGATGAAGGCGTGCAGGTGCGTCACGAGGCTCGTCATGACCTGCTTCAGCCGTGGGTCCGGCGTGTTGGTGAAGCTTTCGGCGACGATCTCGGCCGAGCCTTCCGCCGAGAAGGACTGCTTGGTCATCGGGCCTCCTCGCGGGTCGTCGTCCAGGCGGGCGCGGGGAACTCGGCGCGTTCGAGGGTCTTCACGCCCGTGTCGAAGGCGAGCCGGGCGGCTTCCGCCGGTGGCCGCGCGTCGAGTTCGTCGGAGAACACCTCCACCGACACTGGTGCGACCATCCCGTTGTCCCGCAGGGCTTTGAGGGCGGTGAGGGTGTCTCCGGCGCCTTGCCCGGGAAGCTTCCGCCGGTGGCGGGCCTCCTCGGTCATATCGGGCCCGGGCTCGGGCGCCACGTCGCACAGTTGCACCGTGGTGATCACGGACGCGGGAATGCCGGCGAGGTCCTGGGGCTGGGCGCCGGACCGGAACCAGTGCCACAGGTCGACGGTGATCCCGCCGTTGGGCCGGTCCGCCGCGGCGACGACCTCCCAGGCTTCGCCGATGGTGCGAACATGGCTGTAGGGCAGGAACTCGAAGCCGACCAGCACGCCGTGCGCGGCGGCGCGGTCGCACAGCGCGCCGAACGGCTCGACCAGATCCGCCGGCGGGTGCTCGGCGAACATCGGGACGTTGAGGTGGCGGATCCCGATCTCGTCGGCGAAGGTGAACATCGCCTTCTCGACCGGATCTTCGCCAAGGGCCCAGTCCCAGTTGTGCTCCATTTCGAGCACCCGCAGACCGTGCTGGTCGAGCAGATCGCGGATCTCGCCGTCGGCCATGTTCGCGTCGAGGTAGTCGGTCACCCGCAGGCCGATCCCGGCGAACCCGGCACCGGCCGCCGCGGCCACGCGGGTGGGCAGGTCGGCAAGGCGCAGCGTGTTCGCACTGCAGTTCAAGGTTTTCGTGGTCATCTCGGTGCTCATTCGGTGTCGCCCGCGGAGGCCGAGCCCGCCAACCATTTCGCGCCCTCGTCGTAAAGGCGTCGCACCGCCCTGCCGGTCAGTCCTGGCAGTCCGGCCTTGACCGTGAATCCGGCCTTGGTCTGCAGGTAGGCCAGGTGGCGGTAACCTGCGGGGAACCGGTTCAGCAGTTCGGGGTCGAGTTCCAGCCGCGCCGCCGGGTCGACGACGTCCAGCCGGTCCTTCTCGTAGATCGGCTGCCTGCGCACGATCTTCCACTCACCGTCGTACCGGCCGCAGAAGTCGTAGAAGCGCCCGGTGCAGACCACATCGACCTCGACCCCGTCGACGTTCGCGCGCTGGTTGATGGTCATCTTCGTCTGGGCGATGGCCCGGTCGCCATGGACGTCCACGCTGTGCCCGCCCAGGAAGTGCAGGATGCTCACGCCACGGTCGAAGCCCTCGCGGCTGACCGCGATGAACTCCGTCGCCGGCCCCTGGAACCAGGTCGCGGTCATCCACCCGTCGGTCGGATGCCACACGGTGGCGAAGCGGTCCCAGTCCCCGGCATCGCGCCAGACGGCCCAGTTTTCGACCAGTTCGCGGAGTGCCAGCCTGTCTTCGAAGCCTGTCGGCACGTTCGGAATCTCCTTCATCGAATTGCCGGCGCCAGTTGTGATCCGGCGGCGACGTGGATTACCTCGCCGGTGATGTTCCGGGCGCGGTCGGATACGAGGAACGCCACGGCGTAGGCGACGTCGACCGGTTCCACCAGCCTGCCCAGCGGTGAGGCTTCGGCGAACCGGCCGGCGTAGTCCTCGAGGAATTCGGGGTCGGCCTTCTGCGCGTTGAACGGGGTGTGCACGAAGCTCGGCGCGACGACGTTGACGGTGACCCCGAGCGGGCCGAGCTCCCGGCACGCCACCCGGGTCAGGCCGACGAGCCCCGCCTTCGAAGCGGAGTATGCGGGCGTCCAGCCGCCGCCGAGCCATACCCGGGAACCGAGGGAAACCACGCGGCCGCCACCTTGCCCGCGCCACAGCGGAATGCAGTGCTTGATCATCAGCGCGGGCCCGGTCAGGTTGACTTCGAGAGTCGCCTGCCACGTGTCCGGCTCCAGGCTCTCCAGCGAGTGCGCCGGTTCGATACCGGCGTTGTTGACCAGCGCGTCGACCCGGCCCCACGTCCTGCTCACCTGCTCGATCGCGGCCCGGACCTGGTCTTCGTCCGTGACGTCGGCCGCCACCCCCAGGACGTCGCCACTGAGCTGCCCGGCGGCTTCCTTCGCGCCGTGGCGGTCGAACAAGGCCACCCGGAAGCCGTCGCCGAGCAGGACGGTGGCGATGGCCATGCCCATCCCGCCGGCGCCGCCGGTCACGATCGCGACGGGGGCGCTCATGCCGCGTGCTCCGTCGCGAACCCGGCGATCGTCCGCGCCACGGATTCCGGCATCGACAGCATCGGGGAATGGCTCGACTCGAGTTCGCTCGACGAACCCACCCGGGCCGCCATCATGCGCTGGACTTCGGGTGTGCAGGCCCGGTCGAGGGTGCAGACGACGAAATGCGACGGGACACTCCGCCAGGCCGCCGCCGAGACCACCGCGGCCCGCGCGTTCGCGTGCTCGGGCGTGAGCCGCGCGGCCGCACTGGCCGCATCGGCCGGAGTGCAGTCGTGGTAGAAGGCGTGCCGCGCGGTTTCCGGATCGATGACAAGGAAGTCACCGACCTGCCGGATGTCGTCCTTGCCCGCCTGCGACCCCGCCTTGGCGTCGTTGACGGACGCGACCGACTCGCCGGGTTCGAGGCAGAACGCGCTGACGTAGACCAGGGCGCGCACGTTGGCCGCGGCGCCGACCTCGGTCAGCAGGGCTCCGGCATAGGAGTGCCCGACGAGCACGACGTCACCGGGAACGCCGGCGAGGACCTCGGTGAGATGGTCGCAGTGGCCCCGGAACGTGGGGTCGCCGGGAGCACGGTCCCTGCCGGGCAACGTGACCCGCACGCAGGGATAGCCGTCCACCTCGAGCAGCTTCGCGACGCGCTCCCAGGCCCAGCCGCCGTGCCACATCCCGTGCACGAGAACGATGGTGGGACGAGTGGTCATCACGCTGTCCTTTCCGCCAGATGGTCTACTGTGGACACTTCGCCCACGGTTGCACCCCGGTCACGCAGGGCATAGGTGAGTGCGATACCGACGAAGTAGATACCGGCGATGGTCCACAGTGTTCCTTCGACACCGAGGGGCGAAACGAGCCCGGCGACCACGGGTCCCAGGAACTGGCTCACCCCCGCGCCGAGGTTGAGGACGGCGATGGCGCTGCCGACGCGGTGCGGCGCGAGCGACGGCATGATCGCGGACAGCGGCACGAAACCGGACAGCGCGGCGCCGTACACGACGCCGACCACGAGAATGGCCCAGAAGTTCGGGCCGAACAGTTCCGGCACGTAGTAGAAGGCGGGAACGCTGATCGCGCACAGGAATCCGCCGAACCACGCCACGGTCCGGACCCGGCCGATCCTGTCGGCGACGTACCCGAACATGATGTTGGCGAGGATGTTGGTCAAGGTCAACGTCCCCCACACCGTCTGCCATTGCGGCGTGGACAGTCCGACGTCCTGGACCATGAAGGTGCTCAGGAACACGACGAACGCGTAGAAGCCCAGGGTGTTGATCACCCGGACGATCCCGCCGATCCCCACCTTCGGCCGTTCGGCGACGATCGTGAACGCACCGAGAATCGAGCGCATGCTCTTCGCGAGGCCGGCCGGTTTCCGCTCACGCGCCTTGACCAGGAACGCCAGCATGATCCCGCCGATGCCGATGAAGACCAGCGAGGAGGCGAGGGTGGCGAACTCGCCGATCAGCGGGATGACCGCGCCCGCATAGTAGGAGCTGATCACGCCCAGGCCGAGCACGAAGAAGAACCAGTACCAGCCGACGGCCTTGCCCATCACCGATTCCGGCGTGTCCATGGCCACCCAGACGAGGAAGCCGTAGGAGAACAGCGGATAGCCCAGGCCGCGGATGCCGAAGCTGACCAGCATGAACGCGAAGTCGGCCCGCGCGAGCGCGATCAGGAACACGACCTCGAACACGACCCAGATCGCGAAACCCGCGAGCATCACCCGCCGGGGGCCCAGCGCCTCCGCGAGTGCGCCCGAGAGCCAGGCGGCGACGGCCACGACGAACCCGTAGACGCCCCACAACAGGGATGTCCGCCCCGAGCCGAAACCGTGCTCGGCGAGGTAGGGGGACAGGAAGCCGGATTCGATCCCGTCGCCGATCATGAACAAGGTGAGCGCCACGAATCCCCAGCGGAGATTCGGGACGATGCCCTGGCGCGTCCAGAACCTGGTCATCGGTTTACCCACCCAGTGGCAACGCGGTCGCGGGCCGTTTCGACGCTTGTGACCATCCTCAGAACCTCCTTGTTCTGCGACGCTCTTGCAGTGACCCACCGATGCTGCCGTCCTACCGCAGGCGGGCGCCAGAGTTCATTGCCACCCAGTGGCAATCACCGCTAGATTCGCGGTGTGGCAGGCCGAACGAACACGCCCGGAGAGTCCGTCTCGCGGCGGTTGCTCACCGTGCTCGACTGCTTCGACGTCGCTCATCCCGCGCTGTCGCTCACCGAGGTGGCCGCGCGCAGCGGCCTCCCCGTTTCGACGGCACGCCGGCTGATCAACGAACTCCGGAGCTGGGGCGGCCTGGAACGGCTCGACGACGGCCGCTACCGCATCGGGATGCGGCTGTGGACCATCGGCTCCCTCGCCCCGCGGCAGCGTGGGCTGCGCGAAGCGGCCCTGCCCTATATGCACGATCTGTTCCAGGCGACCCAGGAGAACATCCAGCTGACGGTGCTGGAGGGCACTCAGGCGCTGTGCATCGAAAAGATCTCCAGCACCAAGGCCGTGCCGACGCTGACCCACATCGGTGGCCGCCTTCCCCTGCACGCGACCGGGGTCGGGAAGGCGCTCCTGGCCTTCTCCGGGAAGGAGTTGCTCGGTGCCGTCGCCGACTCCGGACTGACTCCGATGACCCCGCACACGATCACCCAGCCCGGCCGGCTGGCGGCCGCGCTGGCCGAGGTCCGCAAGTCCGGCGTGGCCTATTCCTATGAGGAGATGACCTTGGGGGCGGTGTCCGTGGCCGCTCCGATCGTCGGCCTGGACGGTGGCGTGCGCGCCGCGCTCGGCATCGTGGCACATTCCCGGGCGGCCGTCGACCGGCTCGCCCCCGCGGTACGCGCCGCGGCACTGGGCATCGCCCGCTGGGCCAACTGAGCGGGAGCACGATCACGCGGGGGGCCGGTAGCCGCCCGGAACGATGCGGTCGTCGTCGGTAGGGTCGGGCTGGGCGCGGTGGAGCCGGCGCAGCGCGAGGGCGAGGTGGAGGCGGAAGCGGCCGGCGGGGTCGCCGAGTGGCCAGCCGAGAAGGTGCTCGGCCTGCACGACACGCTCCTGCAACGTGGAGTGGTGCACGTGCAGTGCCGTGGCGGCGGCTCGCAAGCTGGAGGTGGCGGCGATCGTGTCGAGGGTCAGGAGCATCCACGGCGCCGCTCGACCGGCCGTTTCGATGGCCTCCACATCGGCGATTTTGGGCGTGTCCGGGCCGACGGTGCGTGCGAGCACCAGGAGCCCACCGCTGTCGTCGGCGTGAACGATGCGGGGGCCAGGGTCGGCGGGAGTTCCTCGCGCGGTCAGGCGCAGTGCGAGCCGGGCGGTTTCCCAGGAAACGGGTAGTTCGGTGACCGGGACGGCCGGACCGATTCCGGCGCGGGTGCCTTCGGGTATCGCCTGGCCGGATCCCGTTGGGGGAGTGCCGGAGGCGGGCAGGACCCGCGCCGCGCCGCCGGGTAGCGCAACGGCCCGGACCCGCGCGTACTTGTCAAGCCCGAGCCGTCGCGCGGCCGTCGCCCTGGCTGAGGCCGGGGCCGCCGGGTCGAGGAGAACCTCGAGCGAGGCGGCTTCCCGACCACGGCTCGACCCGCGGCCGTACGTGCGCTCCAGGACGGTGGTGGCCGCGGAAGCCGCCCGTTCGACGATCATGTCGTCGACGGGATGCTTGGGGCCGGATCGCTCCAGCCAGAGCACGGCGTTCCCCGGTCCCACGGGCGCGCTCGGCCAAGCGGGGTCGGGGGAGCGGTCCGCCGGACTGCCGCTGCGTCCCGCGCGGTCGATCCTGACGCGCACGCCCCGGTCGTTGTCGACCAGTGTGGCGGCGGTGGCGCCGAGCACGGCGGCGCCCCTGACGATCGCTTGAACTCCGGCGTTGTGGGAGAGGAGGTCGTCGAAGTAGGAGATGACGCGCAGCGCCGCACCGGCCTGGGGATCCAGCGCGTCCAAGCGAATGGTCAAGTCCTTCATCGGCCAACACCTCTTGACGGCGCACGAGCTGTTTCAGTCCGACAATATCCTTTTCAGCCAAGGCAGGCGGGCCGCGGCAGCGTCTTGTGACAGCGTCGCGTGGGGCGCCAGTCCGTCGAATCCGTGGAAACCGCCGGGCCACACGTGCAGTTCGGCCCGACCACCCGCCTGCCAGATGCGGCTGGCGTAGGTGACGACCTCGTCGCGGAAGGTCTCGGCGGAGCCGACGTCGATGAACGCGGGAGGCAGCCCCGAAAGGTCGTCCGCGCGGGCGGGGGCGGCGTAAGGGGAGACGTCCTCGGTGCCACGAGCCTGCCCCAGTAGCGCCGTCCACCCACCACCGTTGGAGGCCTGGTCCCAGACGCCGAGGCCGCGCATCTGCCGTGCCGAAGGGGTGTCGTTGCGGTCGTCGAGCATCGGGCACATCAGGATCTGCCCGATCAGGGCGGGGCCGCCGCGGTCGCGGGCGAGCAGGGCCAGTGCCGCGGCCAGCCCACCACCGGCGCTCGCGCCCGCGACGAGGACCCGGGCGGGGTCGACCCCAAGGTCGTCGGCGTGCGCGACGGTCCACACGAGGCCGGCGTAGCAGTCCTCGACCGGCCCGGGGTGCGGGGTTTCGGGTGCCAGCCGGTATTCCACCGATACGACGGTGCCGTCCACCTTCTGTGCCAGATCGAGCATCGCCGGCACACCCTGCCGGTTGTCGCCGATCACCATGCCGCCGCCGTGGGTGTGGTAGATGACCGGTGTCGCACCGGTGGTACCGGCCGGGCGGCAGATCAGCAGGCTGATGTCCGGGGCACCCGGCGGGCCGGGCACCGCGCGTTCCTCGACGAGGAACCTTCCGTTCCTGGTCAGCTCCTCGTCCGGCACGCGTGCCAGGCCGTTCGGGTCCTGGCGTATGGTCGCGAGGTTCGCGAGGTCACCGAACAGGCCGGGCGGCAGTTTCTCGTTGATGATCCTCAGGGCGGGCACGAGTTCGGCGTCGAAAGGCGGCGGGGGACCGACCGGGACGCCTGGGGAACCGGAGGGGGAGATCGTCATTGTTGACTCCTCGGGGTGCTGACTTCTGATCTCCATTTTCGGTGGTACCGCGGCGTACGGCGCCCCGTCGGTTGGCGGTCATTGCCCGCCAACCGGCGGGTGCCGCACCAGGGGCTTCGGGGCGACCGCCAACCTCTTCGAAGAAGGCGCTTTCAAGAAGCCGGTGAAGAATCAAGCAGTTTCAGGAAACGGCCACGTCGCGGGCTTGGCAGCGGGCGGTGTCGGAGGGGTTGGTCGAGACCACTGGGCGCCGTCCACGCATGGAATCGGCGATATGCCTTTGGTGATCACCGGTGACCGGCCTCCGTGGTTTCCCTCGCGGTTTCGCGGCGAGGCTTCAGCGGTACCCGGCCGCCCAGCGGAAGACCGGCGGGGTGGCCCGCACAGCCGCCGCTGCCCGCGAACGGGAGGGCTCCCCGAGCGCGGCGAGCAGGTTCTCCTGAAGGACGACGAGCCGGGCCAGGACTTCCGGGGTGAGCCAGTCCGGTCGCAGCCCGAAGGCGAGGTCCTCGGTGGAGGTGTTGCCGCCGGCGCCGGGGGCGAAGGGGCAGCCACCCAGGGCGCCGAGGGTTCCGTCGACCATCTCGGCCCCGGCGGCGACGGCGGCGAACGCGTTGGCCAGGCCCTGGCCCCAGGTGTCGTGGCTGTGGAACACGATCCGCCGGGCCGGGGTGTCCTCCCGGACACGCCGGACCAGCGCGCCGACCTCCGTGGGGATCGCCTGGCCGAGGGTGTCGCACAGGACGATGTCCTCGGTGCCCTCCGCGCGCGGGTCGCGGGCGATCGCGAGGACCCGTCCGGGATCGACCGGTCCGTCGAACGGGCAGGTGAAGGACGTCGCGAGGCACAGCTCGATCCGCCCACCCGCCGCCTGCACCGCCTCCACGGACTCGGGCAGCGCGGAGAGGCTGGTCTCGGTGTCGCGGCCGAGGTTGGCCTGGTTGTGGGCGTCGCTGACCGAAAGGCAGTACTGCAGGTTCCGGATGCCGGCGTCGAGGGCACGGCGCACGTGGCCGGGCGTGGCGACCCACACCCAGCAACGCGCGAGCTCCTCGTCTGTGAGGGCTGCGACGACGTCGAGCGTGCCGGCCATCGGGGGGACCAGCCGGGGGTTGGCCAGCGACCCGATCTCCAGCTCGGGAATGCCGGCGTCGAGCAGTGCGCGCGCGAGGTCGATCTTCGCCTCGGTGGGCAGGACGGTGCCGGCGAGCTGGAGCCCGTCCCGTAGCGTGACGTCCCTGATCACGGTCATGGCCGCTCCCCGAGAATCTCGGCGGTGTGCTCGCCGAGGCCGGGGCCGAGGCTCCGGATCGGCAGCGAGCGGTCGCCGATCACCGGCACGATGCCCGGGAACCCGACCCGGTGCACCCCGTCGCCGGTGTCGACGCCGAAATACTGGATCATGTCACGCGCTGCGTACTGCGCGTCCGCGATGATGTCCGCGGCGGTGGAGATCGGGCCGGCCGGTACCCCGGCCTTGGCCAGGGTGGCGAGGACTTCGTCCCGTGGCCTGCCGGAGCTCCACTCCTCGATCGCCGCATCGAGTTCGTCCACATTGGCCCAGCGAGCTGAGTTGTCCTGCAGATCCGGGCGTTCGGCCAGGTCGGGGCGGCCAATGGCGGCCATGAACCGGCGGAAGATCGCGTCGCCGTTGCCGGCGACGACCACACTGGACCCGTCCTGGCAGCGGTAGGCGTTCGAGGGGGCGATGCCCTCGACACGCCCGCCGGTACGGCGCCGTTCGACTCCATAGGCGAGGTGGTCGGGGACCAGCGACTCGGTGACCGACAGGACCGCCTCGTTGAGTGCGACGTCGATGATCCGGTCGGCCAGCGGGGGGACCGGCGCCCGCGGGTCCCGCGCCCGGCCGAGTAGCACGATGACCGCGCCGAACGCCCCGTAGATACCGGCGAGGGTGTCCCCGATCGAGACTCCGGTCCGGGCGGGCGGCCGATCGGGTTCGCCCACCAGCGCACGCAGCCCGCCGACCGCTTCGGCGACCGCGGCGAACCCGGGCTCACCGGAGAGCGGCCCGTTCTGCCCGTAAGCCGACACCCGGACCACGACGATCCCCGGCCGGGCGTCGTCGAGTTCCTCCGGGCCGAGGCCCCAGGACTCGAGGGTTCCGGGGCGGAAGTTCTCCAGCACGACGTCGCAGCCCGCGGCGAGCTTCAGCGCGGTCATTCGCCCCTCGTCGGATTTCAGGTCGAGCTCGATGGACTTCTTGTTGCGGTTCAGGGTCCGGTGCAGCATCGAGGTGCGGCCGCGGTAGAGCCGCCAGGTCCGGATCTCGTCGCCCCGCCCGGGACGCTCGACCTTGATCACCTCGGCGCCGAAGTCCGCGAGCAGGCGCCCGGCCGTCGGCGCGGCGATGTAGTTGCCCAGTTCCAGGACGCGCAGCCCGGCGAGCGGAAGAGGACTCATCGGGCGTGCTCCACGAGATCGACCTCGATGTCGTTGCGGTCCCTGGGCAGGCGCGTCTTGGCGATCTTGTGCGTCTCGGTGAGCGGCCAGGAGTCGACAAACTCGATGTACCGGGGCTGTTTGTAGGGTGGGAGCCGGTGGGCGCACCACTCGGCCAGCTCGGCGGCGGTGACGGTGTGGCCCTCGGCGGCGTGGACGAAGGCCTTGACGTCCTCTTCGGACAGTGCCGACGGTACTCCGACGACCGCGCTCGACGACACGGCGGGATGGGCGTCGAGCACGGCTTCGACCTCGGCGGGGGACAGGTTCTCCCCGCGGCGGCGGATCATCTCCTTGAGCCGGCCGGCGAAGGTGAAGCGGCCGTGGCCGTCCCGGCGGACGAGATCACCGGTGTGCAGCCAGCCTTCCGCGTTCTTCAGGGCGGCGCTTTCCTCGGCCATGCCGGCGTAGCCCGGAGTGATCGCGGGGTTGCGCAGCTGCAGCTCGCCGACCTCTCCGTCGCCGAGTTCCGTGCCGCGCACCGGATCGACGACACGGGCCTCGTTGATCCGGCCGAGCCGAGGGTGCTGACGGGGCCGGCCCATGGAGCCGTACACCGGGGGCTCGTCGACCGGGTTGATCAATCCGTACGGTGACTCGGATTGCGCGTAGCCGATCACCAGGCGCAAGCCGAACCGCTTCTCGATCTGGGCGTGGCGTGCCGCGTCAGGAGCCGGGGCGGAGTAGCAGAGCCGGATCGAGTGCTCGTGGTCCGCGGGCGTTGGGTCCTGCCTCATGAGCATCTCGAGCATGGCGCCGATCATGTTGACGACCGTGGCCCCGCTCTCGCGCGCGGTCTGCCAGAACGCGCCGGCCGAGAACCGGGGCGGCAGCACCAGCCGCGCCCCGCAGCCCCAGGAGCCGAGGGCGGAGTAGGCCTGGGCGTTGAGGTGGGCCAGCGGGAGGGTGGTGAGCAGGACGTCGTCCTCGGTGAGGCCGAGCCAGTGAGGAAAGCCCTCGCCTGCCATGGTGTACATGCCGTGCGTCTGGATGATGAACTTCGGCCTGCCCGTGCTGCCGGAGCTCTGGATGTATCCGGCGTGGGTGTCCGGTGTGGCAGGAACACCCTCGCGCTTCCCGGTGGCGACCAAACCCGTCACCGTGGCGGCGTCGACCCCGCCCGGCACGGCGGCGTCGGGCGCGGTTACCACGATCGCCGGATCGGTCGCGGCGACGACGGCGGGCAGCTCGGACTCGGAGGCCTTCGGGTTCACGGCGACGGCGACCGCCCCGGCGAGAATGGTGCCCAGCCAGACGCGCAGGAAGTCCAGACCGTTGGGCAGCACGATCACCACCCGGTCACCACGGCCGACCCCCGCCGCGCGCAGGCTGGTCGCGCAGGCCAGCGCGTCGGTGTACATCTGCGCTCGGGTGGCATCGCCGTCGGGGGCGGAGCACCACGGCCGGTCGGGCCAGCGGGCGGCGCCCTCGGCGAGGAACTCGGGCAGGGTGAGAACGCCCTTCATCGCCGCGCTCCTTCGAGATCGTCCCACCGCGCGGGGATCCCGATCTGCCGCAGCCACTCGTCGCGGTCGAACAGCGTCCGGACGGACCGGACCGCGCTGTCCGCGACCCGGACGACCACGACGCCGGGCACCCGGAATCCCTGTCCCGCACCGCGTGTCGTCACCCCGCCCCAGGTCAGCTCGCCGGTGAAGGCGCCGCTGAACTCCACCTCGGCGAACACCCGGCCGTCGGCCGCGGCGGGTGTGTGACGCAGCGACATCGCGAGCGGGCTGAAGGTCGCGTTGACGCCGGTGAAGTGCGCGACCGCTGCTTCCCGGCCGCGTGCGGGCGTGGGCTTGAACAACGAGTGGACGGTGGCCTCGTCGCCGAGGGTGGCGTTGAGTCCCGCCACGTCCCCGGACTCGTGTGCGGTGTACCAACGACCGAAGACCTCCAGGGTCCGCGCGTCGTCGTCATGGGTTCGGTCCACCGTTCGTCTCCCTCTCCACGCGACGGTCATCTGTATACGATCAACACCCTAGGAAGGGCGATATCGCCCTGTCAAACCCGCGTTACGGGAAGCAATGAACCAAAGTTGTGTACAAAATCCGCCGACTTCTGCCATACTCGGCCATGGAGCTGCTCAACGACGGCGCGCAGGAGGCGACCATGACAGCCGACGTACCGCCGGCCGCCGACGCGAACCCCCACCCCATCACCCCGCTCCGCACCGCTATCGGACACTCCACTAAGGACACCGTCGAGGTGTGCGGGCACAACCTGACCGACGAGCTCATGGGCGAGGTTGACTTCGCCGCCGTGTTCTTCCTGCTGGTCAGTGGCCGGCTCCCGGGGAAAGGCGAGGCCCGGCTGTTCAACGCGGTCCTCGTCGCCCTGGCCGATCACGGCCTCACCCCAAGCGCGCTCGCCGCCCGGCTCACCTACACCGGGGCGCCGGAGGCGATCCAGGGTGCGGTGGCGGCGGGGCTGCTGGGCGCCGGCTCGGTGTTCCTCGGCGTGTTCGAGGACGCGGGCCGCATGCTGCGGGCCGAGTCCCCGGCCGCCGACAGCACGGACTCCGACCTCGACACGATCGCGACCCGGGTCGTCGAGGACCACCGCAGCCGCAAGGCCCGCCTGCCCGGCCTCGGCCACCCCATCCACACCGGCGGCGACCCGCGCACCGCCCGTCTCCTGCGGATCGCCGAGGAGGAAGGCCTCCTCGGCCCGCACACCCGGTTGATGCTTCGGGTCCAGCAGGCGGCGTCGCGCGGCAGGGACCTGCCGCTCAACGCCGGCGGCGCCAGCGGGGCCCTGCTCTGCGATCTGGGCATCGATACCGCCGCGCTCCGCGGTATCGCGCTGGTCGCCCGGTCCGCGGGCCTCGTCGGACATCTCGTCGAGGAGGCCCACGCCCCGCTCGGCCGCTGGCTCTGGGACACCGCCGAACGCGAGACCACCTACACCCATCCCCACTGACGGAGGACACCATGGACTTCACCGAAGAGCAGTCCGCCGACGTCGTCGCGGCCAGCTTCGACACCATGCCCGACCCGCGGCTCAAGGAGGTCATGCAGAGCGCCGTCCGGCACCTGCACTCCTTCGTGCGCGAGGTCCGCCCGACCACCGCCGAGTGGGAGCAGGCGATCGAGTTCCTCACCGCCGTCGGCAAGGCCTGCACCGACACCCGGCAGGAGTTCATCCTGTTCTCCGACACCATGGGCGTGTCGATGCTGGTCGAGACGATCAACGGCGCCAAGGGCGACCTGCCCGAGGGTGACGGGCTACGGCCGACAGCGCCCACGGTGCTCGGTCCGTTCCACCTGACCGAAAGCCCGGTCCGCGAGCTCGGCGAACTGATCAACACCACCGGCGAGGGCACCCCTCTCGTTGTCGAGGGTCGCGTCACCGACCTCCAGGGCAAGGCCATTCCCGGGGCACGGGTGGACACCTGGCACGCCGACGGCGAAGGCTGGTACGACGTCCAGGAGCAGGGCGGACTTCCGGCCGGCACCGGCCGCGGCCTGTTCACCGCGGACGACGAGGGCTACTACTGGTACCGCAGCGTGATGCCGCGCTACTACCCGATCCCGGTCGACGGCCCCGCCGGTGACTTGGTGGTCCGCGCCGGCCGCGAGCCCTACCGGCCCGCCCACCTGCACTTCATCATCGAGGCCGAGGGCTATCAGCCGGTGACCACGCATGCGTTCGTGTCGGACTGCGAGTACATCGAGCGCGACGTCGTGTTCGCGGTGAAGAGCGCCCTGATCCGCGACTTCGTGGTGGTCGACGACGACGCGCAGGCCGAGCGGTTCGGGGTCTCGGCGCCGTTCCGGTACGTGCGCTTCGACGTCGTCCTCGCGCCGGAGGAAGGCTCGGCGCCGGCCGCTCCTTGACCGGGCTCGAATCCTGAGCCCGCCGTCCTGGCCGCGCGGGTGGCGCGGACCTACCTCACTGTCCGAGGTTCACGACGCGTACGCGACCGTCCCTGCGGAGGAAACGGGTGGTCGTGTCGTCCTCGTACCGGATGCGCGATGATGAGGGAACCGCACGGCGGGACGGGAGGGCAGGATGAGCGGATCGGCACGGGAACACGCGTATGACATGCTCCGCCGCGGCATTGCCGACGGCACCTATCCGGCCGGCAGCTGGCTGCGGGAAGAGGACGTCGCCGCCGCCGCCGGGGTCAGCCGGACGCCGATCCGCGAGGCGCTGCACCGGCTGCAGGCGGAGGGGCTGGTGCAGCTCATGCGGCACCGTGGCGCGCTCGTCGTCGGCTGGACGGCCGACGACCTGGACGACCTCTACGAGCTGAGGAGCACGATCGAGGGCTACGGTGCCGGCCGGGCCGCGCTGCACCGGACCACCGACCAGCTGGAACGCCTGCACAAGCTCTGCACCACAATGGACGAAATGCTGCCCACCGCCGGCGAGGAGGAGATGCAGCAGCTCGGGACGCTGAGCATAGAGTTCCACAGCGAGATCCATCAGGCCTCCGGGAACCGGCAGCTCGCCGCGCTGGTGCCGTCCATCCTGGCACCGCCGTTCGTCAGCGAGGCGTTCCACCACCACACCCGGCTGGAGCTCGAACGCTCCTTCGAACACCATCGCGAGCTGGTGCAGGCCATCGAGGCTCAGGACCGGGAATGGGCGGAATCGATCATGCGCGCGCACCTGCGGCACGGCCGGCAGTCGTTGCGCCGCATGGAGCGTCATCTCCTGCTGACCCCATCCGAGGAGTGAGCGGTCCGGGAGACGGCCGCCGCCCGCCACTCGACGATCATCGCGCACCCAGTGTGGATGAGAGCCACCCGGCCGTGAGAGCCAGGTGGGCGGGGGACTCGAACGCGCGGTCCTCGTGCCCCGCACCGCCCAGCAGCAACAGCGTGGACTCCGCTCCGGCCCGGACCAGCGCGTCGTGCAGCGCGTGGCTCTGGTTCACCGGGGTGACCCGGTCACGGTCCCCGTGGGCTATGAGGAAGGGTGGTGCGGCCGGGTTGACCCAGGTCAGCGGGCTGGCCTCGCGGGCCCGCCCCAGGTCCCCCAGGAACGCTGCCTCGAAGTCGAAGGGCAGGATCCGAGCCTCCAGCCGGCTCCGCGAGGCGGTCTCGGCGAGGTCGGCCATGCCGAACCAGGCCACCACGGCCCCGACCGGGGCGTCTTCCCCGGGGGACAGGGCGGCTAGCGCGGCGAGGGTGGCGCCCGCGGATGCGCCCCACAGCGCGACCCGCCGGGAATCGACGTCCAGGTCCGCGGCGTGGGCCCGCACCCACCGCACTGCCTGGCGGACGTCCTCGACCGGGGCGGGGAACCGGACGACGGGGGCCGGCCGGTAGTCGATCGAGAGCACCGCGACGCCGTGTGCGGCCAGGGCGGACAGCCGTGTCTCGGCGTCGTCGGTGCGTGCCCCGAACTGAAAGCCGCCACCGTGGACATACACCACGACCGGCGGGGGCAGTTCGGTCTTGGGCAGGTGGAGATCGGCGCGCAGCGTGGTGCCGTCGATCTCGTGGTAGATCAGGCCGGAGTGGAGGGTTACTTCGCTCATCGGACGCCTGCCGTCACGGCCGCCCTCGGAACTTGCGCGAGGAACTCGTCGACGAGCACGGGGAGGTCCGCCGCGTCCGTGGCGACGCCGAACAGGTAGTGGTCCGGGCGGGCGAGCAGCGCGGTCGCACCGGTGGCCGCCCAGAAGTCGCGGTAGGTATCGTCGGCGTCGGCGCTGTCCTCGATCCGCAACACGTGGGCGCCGAGTTCGGCGAGGCGGGCGAGCCGATCGGGCCCCAACAACTCGTCGAGCGGCAGCGGACTGATCAGTTGGACGCCGTAGCCGACGAGATCGTCGAGCCGCTCCTCGATGTCTCCATGCCGGACGACGCCCTGTGGCGCCAGCTGCCCGGCACAGGGGGCAGGCTCACCCGCTGCGTCCCGCCGGATCACCCCGGCGACCAGGCCCGGGATCGGCGGGAAGTCGATCTCGCCGGCGCGGGAGGCGACGTCTCGCGCGGCGGCCTTCTCCGGGTCCAACTCGTTGACGTACTGGAAGATCGCCAGCGAGCCGCGGACGAAGAACTCCGACTGGGGAAGCCGTTCGGGCTCGTAGGTGTCCAGCAGCGACTGGTCGGCCGCCCCGGAGAGCACGAGGCGCAGCTTCCAGGCGAGGTTGGCCGCGTCACGCATGGCGCAGCAGGCACCCTGACCCATGTAGGGCGTCATGGCGTGCGCGGCGTCCCCGCCGAGAAACACCCGCCCGGCCCGGAACGCGCGGGCGATGTGGGAGCGGAACCGGTAGGCGACCCGGCGGGTCATCCGCACGTCCTCCCGGGTCAGCCCGAAGCGTTCCTCCAGGAACGCGTACCCGTAGTCCTCGTGGAGCATCTCGTCGAGATCCTCGTGCGGCAGGACCCGGACGTCGGTGCGGCACCGGTTGGCGCCGTTCGGTCCCGCAAACCACGGGCGGGCCGGATCCATGTGGTACTGGGTGCGCGCGATCGCCTCGGGGAGCGCTCGGAGCGCGTCGAAATCGGTCAGGATCCACCGGTCGTCGTGCTCCCGGAGCACCTCGAGTTCGATCCCGGCCGCCTGCCGGACGAAGCTGCCGGCCCCGTCGAAACCCAGGACGTACCGGGCGGAGACCTCGCTCCGCGCCCCGTCGGCATTCTCGACGGTGACGCGGACGGCGTCCGTGGACTGATCGATGCCGATGGCTCGCGCGCCCCAGCGGACCTCGACCGACGGATTTTGCGCGATCCGCGCCTCGAGCGCCGCCTCGATGTTCGGCTGGTGCAGGGAGTAGTGCGACCAGTGTCCGGCGATCCGGTAGTCCCAGTCGATCGGCGGCACGGGATCGCCGTCAGCGCCGTAGATCAGGATGTTGGGTGCCTGGATCGCCTCCCGCATCGCCTCGGCCCGGTCCGCGGCGTGCTGGAGTACGCGGGCGATTTCCCCGTCGAGGGTGCTCATCCGGGGCTGGCCGTAGGGGGCGGGTGCCTTGTCCAGCACCAGCACCCGGTGGCCTGCCTGACCGAGCAGGGAGGTCACGACCTCGCCTCCCGGGCCGAACCCGACAACCACCACGTCCACGTCGACTGCCATCAACCTCTCCTCACTGAGAGCGCACGATCGGTGCCGACTCGCCGTCCCCGGCCGCAGTCGGGATAGATCTGTATACGACATGTGAGACTAGAGAGGACTCTGTCTTGCTGTCAATCAGCCAGCGTCGCACGTCAACAGGCATCGAAGGTCGATCCGAGGGTGCACACTCACTCCAAGCGAGCGAGAGTTGTGTACAATAAGGCAACTGGGTGTCGTTCGGGAACAGGTACGGGTCGTCTCGAAAGCTGGTCGGCAACGTCCGGTGGCACGCACATGCTGGACCGAACCAGCCAAGATGACTCTCGGTGAGGAGAGGTTGAGGGCAGTCGACGGTGCCACAAGGTTGCCGGTCAGCGCCTGACGGCAGACCGGGGCACAACCACCCCGTTCTGTTGCTGTTTGTTGTGCGGTCGATCAGTTCGGCCGGATTTCCCTGCTCCGGTACGAGGACGTCCGCTCAGCCTTTCTCGACCGCAAGCGTTTTCGGAACGTTGGGACCGGCCTGGTTTCTTCGCTCGGTTGCACCGAGGGGTCTCTTTTCGACTGGCAATCACATGCCCTGATTGTGCAGAACCCTCCGCGCCACACGGCCATGCGCCACGCTATTCGGACCATAAACGCAAGGCTTGCGCGTCGACTCGTACCGGTGGTGCGTGACAGTGCTCACGCGCTCATGGACTCATTTCCCGAAGATCGTGTCGTCGACTTTGCGAAGACTTTCACCTTCACGCTCCCGGTCTCGGTCATCATGGGCCTGTTGCATCTTTCGTCCTCGGCGTGCGGAATCGACTGACCTTCGTGAGACGCCGGACGGAGCAGCTCGCCATCACCAGAGACCGCTTCCTTCTGTGGAGGGAGTGAAGCCTGGGAAGCTCTTTTCGCGTTTCCTCAGCCAGTAAGAGATGCGAGTCGGGGCTTGGGCGTAGGGATCGGGCAAGCCCAGTTTGCGAGCGGCGTCCAAGGGCCAGTGCGGATTGTGGAGCAGCTCGCGGCCGAGCGCAACCAAGTCGGCTTGACCGTTTTCGACGATGGCTTGGGCTTGCGTGGCGTGGACGATGTGTCCGACGGCCATCGTCCTGCTCCCGGTTCGTGAGCGGATCTCTTCCGCATACGGCACCTGGTAGCCGTAGTCCGCTTTCGCGCCCGGGAACGGCAGTCCGGTGATTCCTCCCGAGCTGCAGTCGATGACATCGACGCCGTGGGTGCCGAGTTCCCGCACCAGTTCGACGCTTTGGTCGATGGTCCACTCGACATCCACGCACGAGAGGCGAACGAACAGGGCCTTGCCGGCCGGCCAGGTGGCGCGGATGCGGTCGATGATCTCGACGAGGAACCGGAACCGGTTTTCCGTGGATCCGCCGTAGCGGTCCGTACGCCGGTTCGTCAACGGAGAGAGGAAACTGTGGATCAGGTAGCCGTGGGCTGCCTGCAGGTCGAGAACTTCGTAGCCGGCTTCGTCGGCACGTCGAGCAGCGTTCGCGAAGGCCGTCACCGTGTCCTCGATGTCGCCGAGGGACATTTCGACGGGCGTGCTGAATTCTTCGACTCCGATGGGGACCGCGCTGGGCCCCAGCACCCGCCAATCGTCACTGGCGGCCGGACGGGGCGTGTGCGCGGACCATGGCGGGTTCCTGCGGCCTTTGCGTCCGGCGTGGATGAGCTGGATGCCCGGCACGGCGCCACCGGCTTTGACGACGTCCACGAGCCGTGAGTAGAGCGGAACCATGCTGTCGTCCCAGATGCCGAGGTCTCCCAGGGTCCCCCGGCCGCTCCGGGTCACCGTCGTCCCCTCCTGGAGAACCAGGCCGGCACCGCCCTCGGCCAGCCGTCCGTAGTGGACGGTGTGCGTCTGCGTCGGCCTCCCGTCCACTCCGGAGTACTGCCACATCGGCGATACGACCACCCGGTTCTTCAACCGCACCCCTCGGATCTCGATCGGGCTGAAGAGGGTTGCTGACATTTCCGCTGCTCCTTCGATCGGTGCGGCCACCCCGCACGTCGAGGCGTCGCGCACGATTGACAGGCGCCGAAGACATGTCTACCTTCATGCTACTCGATGATACGCCGTACCGCATAATGGCACGAGGAGTGAGCATGGTGACCACTGGCCGCGTTTCGGAGAGCCGCGAAGTCCGGCGGTCGAACGAGACGTTGATCCGGTATTCGATCAGCGGTCCGGCGGAAGGGCCGACCGTCATCCTGGTCCACGGCTGGGCGTGCAGCCGGGCGGACTTCGACGCGCTGAGCGGATTCCTGCCCGGCCGGTACCGCGTGATCGCGGTCGATCTCGCCGAGCACGGCGAGTCGCGCTCGGCGCGCGACGAC
Organism: Amycolatopsis rhizosphaerae; assembly: GCF_007713715.1. Lineage (GTDB taxonomy): Bacteria > Actinomycetota > Actinomycetes > Mycobacteriales > Pseudonocardiaceae > Amycolatopsis_E > Amycolatopsis_E rhizosphaerae. The sequence continues at coordinate 2,373 of NZ_VJWX01000018.1, read as the reverse complement.
TGGACGATCGAAGAATTCGCTCACGACGTGGCCGAGGTGCTCGACGCCGAGTCGGTGGCCGAGTGCGTCGTCGTCGGGCACTCACTCGGCGGGGCGGTGGCCGTCGAAGTCGGCCGGTTGTGTCCCGGCACGGTCCGCCACATCGTCGCTCTTGACGCCCTGCACTACCTCTTCCTGTTCGGCGCAATGGACCAAGAGCAGGCCGAGGGGTTGCTGCAGCCGCTGCGGGACGACTTCGCCGGGCTGGTCCGAAACATGGTCGAGGCGGGATCGCCACCGGACACCGACTCCGCGCTGAAGGAGGCACATTTCGAGAAGATGGTGGCGGTGCGGCAGCCGGCGGGGACCCGGGCGTTCGAAGGCCTGGTCGCCTGGGACATGGAGAATGCGCTGGCCGACGTGAAACAGCCGATCACCGTGTTCGGAGTACGGGAACTGGTCACCCAGGAAGCCCTCGACCGCTTCGAGGGCCGCATCGACGTGGTGCTCGTCGACCTGGGCAGCCACCACTTCCTTGTGGAAGCGCCCGAGGGGACGGCCGAACTCATCGCCGGCGTCATGAGCGCGTAGGGACGGCCTAGCCGGGCCCCGCGTGGTCAGGCGGACGAGACCAGCCTGCTGATCTCGTCCGCGGCCGCGATGACCCGCTGCGCGAAGTCCTTTTCCCGCGACGGGTCGTACCGCATCTCCGGGATGCTCAGCGTGACCGCCCCGATGGGGCGACCGGCCGAGTTGGTGATCGCCGCGCCGAGGGAAGCCACCTGCGGGCGGTACCACGACGACATGTTCAGGGCGTAGCCCCGGTCGGCGGTCCGGGCGATTTCCTCCCGCATCTCATCGGGACCGAGCATGGGCGTGCCTTCGAACTCCTTGGGTTCGGACCGCAGGATCTGATCGATCTCGTCGGGTTCGAGGCGCGCGATGATCGAGACGCCCCCGGAACTCGCACCGAGCGGCACGCGCGTTCCGACCTCCATGAAGACGCGGACGAGCTGCGTGCTGTCCTCTCTCGCGACTATGAGGTACTCCTCACCGTCGCGCAGACCGAGGAGAACCGTTTCGCCTGTCTCCGCGGCCAGGCCCTTGATGACCGGTTTCGCCACCTCGCGCAGGTCCTGCTCCCCAGCGCTGCGCAGGCCGAGCACGAGCGCCTTCATCGTCAGTCCCCACCGTGCGTGGTCACGGTCCACGATCCTGAGCCAGCGCGCCTGCTGGAGGGTGACCAGGCACCGCTGAACCGAACTCTTCGGGATGCCCGTCGCCCGGGACAGTTCCGAGACGCCGATCGGCTGGCGCACGGCGACCTCTTCGAACACGCGAAGCGTGGTCAGCACGCTGTTCATCGAACGGATGCTGCTGTTCGGCTTGTCCGTGCCGGCCGAGTCGCCGACGTCGTCTCTGGTGCCCATGAGGTCGCGACTGTACCACCGGCCGCACTGCCGTACCTCATCTCGGCACGGCGGCGCTTTACAGCAACCAGGCTTCCGGACTACTCTGCGGCACACCGTGCTATAGAATGGAACGGAGCCCGCATGGATCTGACTGTTGTCGGCGATGTCGTCGTCTCGGGGTGGCCGCGCCGTCCGGTCACCGGCCACCGTGGTCCCGGCGCTTCGGCGTTCGAGCTCCTGCGAGGCGGTGATCTGACGATCGGGAACCTCGAGGTTCCGCTCACCGGACGCGGGCAGCGCGCGGAGAAGCTGGTCGCGATGCGTGCCCCGGCCTCGGGTGCCGCCGAACTGGCTGCCCTCGGGTTCGACCTGATGTCCCTGGCGATGAACCACGCGATGGACTACGGCGCCGACGGGATGCGCGACACGGTCCAGGCACTGGACGCCGCGGGAGTCCGGCACGCCGGCTTCGGCGAATCGCGCACCGAAGCGACTCTCGCCCGGGTCGTCTCAGTCGGCGCCGAAAGCCTTGCGTTCTTCAGCTTCTGCTGCGCACTTCCGCTGGGGTTCAACGCGACCGCGGACCGCGCGGGCATCGGCGCCATCCGGGTGCGTCAGAGCTTCGAATACGACAGCGGTTTCCTGGACGAAACGCCGGGCACGCCGCCCTTCGTGCATTCCCGTGCGCACGAGCCGGACGTTCGAGCAGCCGAGGCTTTGATCCAGGATGCGAAGCGCGGCAACGACTACGTTGCCGTCGCGCTTCACTGGGGCGTTCCGCACTGTTATCTGCCCGCGGCACAGGGGCCGCTGGCCCAGTACCAGCAGCCACTGGCCCGGCGTCTGGTCGACGCCGGCGCCGACCTCGTCATCGGGCACCACCCGCACTGCCTGCACCCCGTGGAGTGCTACCGGAACGGGCTGATCCTGTACTCGACCGGCAATTTCGTCTTCGACTGGTGCGACGGCTGGAACACGGAGT
>NZ_VJWX01000189.1 GCF_007713715.1 Amycolatopsis rhizosphaerae | reverse complement strand
CTGTGAGGGGGCCCCTGACGGCACTGCGCAGCCCTGGTTGCGGGCGGGTCACCGCGGAGAAAGGCGCCCTCGCACGGGCCGAACGTGGGACACAACCGCCGGAAGGTGGGACTCGCCCATGCAAGGACCGACTTTGCCGGGGCCCTGGTCGTATTGGCCAGGGACCCCTCACAGGAAAGCCGTAGTGAGGGGTGACGGGCCTACTCCTCGATGGTGATGGCCAGTGCGGGGCAGACGGTGGCCGCGTGGCGGACGTCCTCGGCCTGCCCGGCGGGCGGACTGTCGTTCAGCAGCACGTGTATCCCTTGCGGCGCAAGGCTTCCACCGTGGCCAGCCCGGCCGCGGAGGCGCCCACCACGAGGACGCCGCCGGCACTGCTCACGCGTCCTCGCTCAACGCGATGGCGGCGGCGGGGCAGACACTGGCGGCCTCGCGCACCGCGGGGTGCAGTGCGGGCGCCGGTCCGTCGTCGAGCAGGATCACGATCCCGTCCTCGTCGCGCTGGTCGAAGACCTCGGGCGCGAGCAGCACGCACTGCCCGGCGCCGCAGCACTTCTCTTCGTCCACGGTCACTTTCATCGTCGGTCCTCCCAGGGAAACGGTCACGGACCCTCCGTGACCGGGGCGAGCCACAGGCCGGTGATCGCGTCGACCAGGCCGGTGGCCGCGTCGTGCCAGCCGGCCCGGACCGTGGGGGCGCCGTCGGCCAGCGCCTGTTCGCGCTCGGCGGGCACGTGCACCATCAACTGGCGTGCCATGTCGTTGCGTTCGGCCCGTACCTCGGGCGGCAGATCGGGCAGGCAGGGCCTGAGCCCTTCGACGGCGTGCACGAGCGACGGCGAGCCGAGCGACTCCTCGGCCATGACCCCGCGCAGCGTGGGATCGGTCATCACCTGTGCCGAAAACCGCGCGAACCAGCTGGGAGTGCCCAGCGCGTCCAGGTGCTCGGCGGTCGGGCGCACCAGGCAGGCCACCCAGTCGCGGATCCGGCGGGAACCGCGCACCCGGGCGATCATCCGCTCCCGGATCCGGTCGATCTCCTGGCTGTGCCCACGCACGATCGCGCGGACCAGGTCGGTCCTGCTGCCGAAGTGGTAGCCGACGGCCGCGGTGTTGCCCTGTCCCGCCGCTTCGCTGATCTGGCGGTTCGACACCGCGTACACCCCGCGTTCGGCGAACAGCCGTTCCGCGGTGATGAGGATGAGTTCGCGGGTCGTCGCGCCGCGCTCGGCCCGCACGGTCACCACCGCACCGGGACCTCGCGGAGTCCGCCGACGGCCAGCCCCTCGAGCCGGTGCAGCTCCTCGACGCCGACGGCCAGTTCGAGCGAGGGGAGCCGGCGCAGCAGCACTTCGAGCACGGCTTGGAGTTCGGTGCGGGCCAGCGCCTGGCCGAGGCACGAGTGCGCGCCCGCCCCGAAGGCGAGATGGGGATTCGGGGTGCGGGCGAGGTTCATCTCGCCCGCACCGTCGAAGGCGCGTTCGTCCCGGTTGGCGGACCCCATGCTGCACACCAGCGTCGTGCCCCCGGCGAACTGGGTGCCCGCCACCTCGGCCTCCTCGGGGATGTAGCGCGGCATGCCGAACCCGGCGTTCGCGTCGAAACGCAGCGCCTCTTCCACCGCGGTGCGTACCAGCGACCGGTCTTCGACCAGGCTTTCCCAGCGCCGCCGGCCGGCCAGCAGCAGCGCGACCATCTTGCCGATCATGTTCGCGGTCGTCTCGTGCCCGGCCACCAGCAGGGCCTGGCCGGTGGCCACCAGTTCGGTTTCCGGCATCGGGTCCTCGCCGTGGGCCAGCTCGCTGAGCAGGTCGTCGCCCGGTTCGGCGCGCTTCTCCGCGACGAGGGCGGACATGTACGCGACGAACTCCGACTGGGCCCGCTGCACCTCTTCGTCGGTGTAGCGGGTCAGGTTGAGCAGCGTGTCCGACCAGTGGGCGAACCGGTTCCGGTCGGACTCGGGAACACCGAGCATCGTGCAGATCACCCAGACCGGGAGCGGGAAGCCCAGCGCGGCCTTCAGGTTCGCGGGAGCCCCCTGCGCCAGCATGTCGTCGATCAGCTGATCGGCCATGGCTTCGATACCGGGGCGCAGGGCGGCCATCCGCTTGGCCGTGAACCACCGGGAGATCCGCCGCCGCCACCGGAGGTGCTCCTCGCCGGACTGCGGCAGCGCGGTGGCCATCTCGCTGTTGAACACCCCGCCGGACTTGTTCGCGGAGATGCGGGCGGCCTCCGGGGAGCTCCGGGTGAAACGCGGGTCGGAGAGGACCTGCCGGACGTCGTCGTACCGCGTGAGCAGCGTCGCCTCGTCCCCGCTGGGAAGCGTCACCGTCGCGACCGGGCATTGCTGCCGCAGTTCGGCCCACTCCGCGGGCGGCTCCAGCGCGCCGGGGCTGGGAATCGGGTAGGCGAGCTTGTGCGCGCCCTCGTCGTGGCTCACCGCGCATCCTCCTCGAACTAGGTCCTGATCCTGTGACCAGCTAACCGGGCCCGAGACCCTAAGTCAAGCGATTGATTTAACTGCGGGTGCGATTGCCGTGAAGGGTCCCTTCACAGTCGATTCGACCGTGAAGGGTCCCTTCACGGCTCACCCGGTCCTGGTCAGTCCGACCCGGTGACCGGGGCGAGCCAGAGGCCGGTGATGGCGTCGACGAGGCCGTTGCTGGCGTCCCGCCAGGTGGCGCGCGGCGTGGGGGTGCCCTCGGCGAGGGCCCGCTCGCGTTCGGCGCACATGTGGACCATGAGCTGACGGGCCATGTCGCCGCGCTCGGCGCGGACCTCGGGCGGCAGGTCGGGCAGGCAGCGGTCGAGCCCGGCGACGACCTCGTTGAGCGAGGGGGAGCCGAGCGACTCCTCGGTCATGATCCGGCGGAACCCCGGATCGGTCATCACCTGCGCGCCGAACCGGGCGTACCAGGTGGGATTGCCCAGCGCGGCGAGGTGTTCGGTGAAGGGGCGGATCAGGCAGCCGACCCAGTCCCGGATGTCGGTGGACCCGGTGCACCGGGTAACCATCTCCTGGCGCAGCCGCTCGATCGGTTCGGCGTGCCGCCGCACGATGGCGCGGACGAGATCGGCCTTGGTACCGAAGTGGTAGCCGACGGCGGTGTTGTTGCCCTGGCCCGCGGCCTCGCTGATCTGGCGGTTGGAGACGGCGAACAGGCCGTGCTCGGCGAAGAGCCGTTCGGCGGTGGTGAGGATGGCGTCCCGGGTCGCGGTGACCCGCTCCGCCCGGGTGGTCCTGCCGGTCGCGGTGCCGATCGTGACCTCCTCGCCTGACGATCCGAATCCGGTTCCGGTTACGCATAGTACGCGTCGCCGTGAGGGGCCCCCTCACAGACGATATGGCCTTTAGGGGCCCCTCACGCCCAGGCGTTTGACCGCCGTCCAAGGCTTGACTACCCTGAGGAGTGGATACCCCCGTAGGTATAAAGCCCGGAGCGAGTGCGACCCGCCGCCCGGTGGGGTGTCCGCAGCACCTGTCCCCACTTATTGCGAGGCCATCATCACTACCATCGACTCTTCCGCGCGACGTACGGAAAACCTCGGGCCCGCGGGCCTCGGCGAGCTGATGCGGGGCGAAAACGCTCCGCGGCTGCTCGACGTGCGGTCTCCGGGCGAGTTCCAGACCGTCCACATCCCCGGCTCGTACAACGTGCCGCTCGACACGCTGCGCGAGCACCGGGCCGAACTCCTGCACCACCTTGACCACGAGGTCGTGCTCATCTGCCGCTCCGGCAACCGCGCCGCGCAGGCACGGAAGGCCCTGGCCGAAGCCGGGCTGGAGAACCTGCGCGTGCTCGAGGGCGGAATCCTCGCCTGGGAGGCGGCGGGCCGGAGTGTCGTGCGCGGCAAGCCGCGCTGGGACCTCGAACGCCAGGTGCGGCTCGTGGCCGGTTCCCTGGTGCTGGTCACCGGGCTGGTCGGCCTGGTCGTCCCGGGCGCGCACCTGATCGGCACCGCGGTCGGTGCCGGGCTCGTCTTCGCGGCGGTCAGCAACACCTGCGCCATGGGCATGATGCTGTCCAAGCTCCCCTACAACCGCGGGCCCCGGACGGACATCAAGACCGTCATCGCGTCGCTCACCGACGACCGGCCCTGACGGCCCGGCGGTGGCGGCCGCGCCGGGGCGCGCGGCAGCCACCGCCCTGCGCCGGGGGTATCGGCCGATGCGCGATCGGTGTTGGACGGGCGTCGCTCGGCTGCCCTAGCGTCGGCACCGCCCGCGCCGGCCAAGGCCGGGCCCGACGCGCGGAGGAAGGTCCATGCCCGGTACCCCCCGAGTCACCGCGATGCGTGTCGTCCCGGTCGCCGGCGAGGACGGCATGCTGCTCAACCTCAGCGGAGCCCACGGCCCCTTCTTCACCCGGAACCTGGTGATCCTCACCGATTCCGACGGGCGCAGCGGAGTGGGCGAGGTCCCCGGTGGTGAGCGCATCCGCGGCACCCTCGAAGAAGCCAGGGAACTGGTGCTCGGCCGTCCGGTGAGCGCCTTCCACGCCGTGCTCGGCGCGGTCCGGGCGCGGTTCGCCGACCGGGACGCCGGCGGCCGGGGCGGGCAGACCTTCGACCTGCGGATCATCGTCCACGCGGTGACCGCGATCGAGGCCGCCCTGCTCGACCTGCTCGGGCAGTACCTGGAAGTGCCGGTCGCGGACCTGCTCGGCGAGGGCAGGCAGCGTGACCGGGTCCCGGTGCTGGGGTACCTGTTCTATCTCGGTGATCGCACGCGCACCGGTCTGCCGTACCGCGACGAAAGCGGCAGCGCGGACGAGTGGTTCCGCGTTCGCGGCGAGGAGGCGCTCACCCCCGCGGCCGTGGTCCGCCTGGCCGAAGCCGCCGAAGCGAAATACGGGTTTCGCGACTTCAAGCTCAAGGGCGGTGTGCTGCCCGCCGCGCAGGAGGCCGAAGCGGTGCGTGCCCTCGCCCGGCGTTTCCCGGGCGCCCGCATCACGCTCGACCCCAACGGTTGCTGGCCGCTGGCGGAGGCGGTGCGGATCGGCCGCTCGCTGCGGGAGGTGCTGGCCTACGCGGAGGATCCGTGCGGTCCGGAGGGCGGCTACTCGGGCCGGGAGACCATGGCGGAGTTCCGGCGGGCCACCGGCCTGCCCACCGCCACCAACATGATCGCCACGGACTGGCGGGAACTCGGGCACGCCGTGCGCGCCCAGGCGGTCGACATCCCGCTCGCCGACCCGCACTTCTGGACGCTCCACGGCGCGGTGCGGGTGGCCCAGCTCTGCGCGGCATGGGGCCTGACCTGGGGTTCGCACTCCAACAACCATTTCGACGTCTCCCTCGCCATGTTCACCCACGTCGCCGCCGCGGCACCCGGCGAGATCACCGCGATCGACACCCACTGGATCTGGCAGGACGGGCAGCGCCTGACGAAGCGGCCACTGGAGATCCGCGGCGGCGAGATCGCGCTGCCCCGGCGGCCCGGCCTCGGCGTCGACCTGGACCCGGACCGGGTCGAACTCGCGCACGAACGGTACCTGCGGCACGGGCTCGGAGCGCGCGACGACACCATCGCCATGCGCCGCCTGGTGCCGGACTGGACCTTCGATCCGAAACGCCCCTGCCTGGACCGGTAGCCCTGCGGGCAGGTGCCCGCACCGGCGGGCGAGGCCATGGCAAGGTGAGGGCGTGCGGGACGTGAAGGGGGCACTGGCGTGGCAGGCGGCGCTGGTGGCGGGTGTGTGCGTGGCGGCAGACGCCGGGATCTTCCTGATCACGGGACCACCGCTGGACGACTGGCGCGTGTGGACGGTGTTCGCCGCCACCGCGCTCGCCGACGCCGCTCTGGCCGGTCCGGCGCGCCTGTCCGGGTGGGTCGCCCTCGCGCACGCGGTGGTCCTGATCGTGGGCCCGCTGCTGCTTCCCGCGGGCCACGCCAGGCGGAACATGGACAACGCGGGTGTGCTGATCGCCGGGTACCGGGCGGGCGCGTGGCTGCGCACGGGGCAGGCCGCGGTGGCGGTCACGGCACTGGTGTCGGCGCTCGTGGCCTGCCACCTGATCGCCGGGAACGTGCCGGACTTGCGGCTGCTGGTACTGAACTCGCTCACCAGTGGTCTGCTGCCGTGGCTGGTCGGCCGGTACACCACGGCGCGGCGCGGTTACATCGCCGACGTGGAACGGCGTGAGGCCGAGGCGATCCGGCGCGCGGTCGCCGAGGAACGCAGCGCCATCGCGCGCGATCTCCATGATGTGATCTCCCATCACGTCAGCGCGATCGGGGTGCACGCGGGGGCCGCACGGCTCGGCCTGGCCGAACGGGACACCCCGGTGTGGCGGTCGCTTTCCGCCGTCGAGTCGGCGACGAGGGCGGCCATGGCCGATCTGCGCCGCCTGCTGGACCTGCTGCACGGGCAGGACGCGGACGCGCGCCGCCAGCCCGGGCTGGAAAACCTCGGCGCGCTGCTCGACGGGTTGCCCGCGCGGCTGACGGTGGAGGGGAAGCGGCGGGACCTGCCCGGGTCGATGGACATCGCGCTGTACCGGGTGGCGCAGGAAGCGCTGACCAACGCCCTGCGCCACGGTGACGGCGGTACCGTCGAGGTCGAACTCGTCTACCGGGAGGCCGAAGTCGTGCTCACCGTCACGAACGCGGTGAGGCAGCACGGCAGGCGGGCCGGCGAGCCGCACCACGGTCTCGCGGGCATCTTCAAACGCGTCGCCCTCTACGGTGGCCGCCTCAGCTACGGGCCCGATGGCCCGCTGTGGCGTCTGTGCGCGGCGTTCCCTGTCCCACTGGAGGCCGCGTGAACGATACTGGCGGAGCCCTGTTCGCGTGGGCCGACCGGGTGCGGGTGTCCCGCAAAACACTGGAGGCCGCGTGAACGATACTGGCGGAGCCCTGTTCGCGTGGGCCGACCGGGTGCGGGTGTCCCGCAAAACACTGGAGGCCGCGTGAACGATACTGGCGGAGCCCTGTTCGCGTGGGCCGACCGGGTGCGGGTGTCCCGCAAAACACTGGAGGCCGCGTGAACGACGATGGCGGAGCCGGGCTGACGGTTCTTCTCGCCGACGACCACGCGCTGTTCCGGTCGGGCCTGCGCGCGGTGCTGGACACCCAGGCGGATCTCACCTGCGTGGCGGAGGTGGCCGACGGGCGGGCCGCGGTGAGTGAGGCGGGCAGGCTGCGTCCGGATGTGGCCGTGCTCGACGTGCGGATGCCCAGGCTCGACGGCCTCGCGGCGACGGAAGCGATCCTCGCCCAGCCGGGCAACCGGACCAAGGTGCTGGTGCTGACCACCTACGATTCGGACGACTACGTCTACCGCGCGCTGCGGGCCGGGGCGAGTGGTTTCCTGCTCAAGAGCCTGCCCCCGGAGGAAATGCTGTCGGCGGTGCGGGTCGCGGCGCGCGGTGGTGCGCTCATCGATCCGTCGGTGACGCGCAGGCTCGTGGCCCGGTTCGCGGCCGGCATCGAGCCGCCGGAGGAACCGCCCGAGGTGAGCAGGCTGACCTCGCGTGAGCGCGAGGTGCTGTTGCTGGTCGCGAACGCGTTCAGCAACGCGGAAATCGCGGCGGAACTGCGGGTCGGCGAGGAGACGGTCAAAACGCACGTTTCCCGGGTGCTGGCGAAGCTCGGCCTTCGCGACCGGGTGCACGCGGTCGCCTACGCCTACCGGCACGGCCTCGTCCGGCCCTGACTCACCGGCCCTGACTCACCGGCCCGCGGTCACGGCCCTGAGCTCGTCGAGTGACTCCTGGATGTGTCCCGTCAGGTCGGTCCGGCCGTCGCCGGTGAGCCAGCGCTCGAACGCCACCCGGAAGACCGCTATGCCGGCTTCGGCGGTCAGGCTCGCGGTGAGATCGGCTACGCCGCGCTCGCGCAGGGCTCCGGCGAACGCCGAGCCGAGGGAGGCGAGCTTGATCAGTTCCCGCTCGCGCAGTTCCGCGTTGGCCTCGATGACGGCCTGCCGCTGCCGCGCGAGTTCGCGGTCCGGGATGGCGCCGCCGATCGCGGTCAGCGCCGCGGCCGCCGCCTCGATCGGGGCCGCGGAATCGGGCGCCTCGGCGACGGTGCGCACGAGAAGGTCCTGCAGGGTCTCCGTGCCCGTGAACAGCACTTCCCGTTTGTCGGAGAAGTGCCGGAAGAACGTGCGTTCGGTGAGCCCGGCCCGCTGGGCGATCTCGGCCACCGTGGTCTGGTCGAACCCGCGTTCGCCGTAGAGCTCCAGCGCCGCCTGCTGGAGCCTGCCGCGCGCGTTCGGTTCCCATCGACCCATGGACCGATCCTAGACGATGACAGCATCTGCCATCGTTGCTCCAGGGTGCCGATCCGCGCCGTCCCGCGAAAGGTCCCCTCACGGCGGCGCCCGGTCCCTAGGGGATGCCTCCCTCTCATGGGGGACGGCGGTTCCCTCTTCGCGGTGACGCGGGCGGGCGCCGGGCCCGGTTAACGTCCCTGCCGATGGGGATCCGAGGTTTTCGCGGGGCGCTGGTCGCGCTGGCCGGCGCGCTCGTACTGAGCGTGTGCGGCGCGGTGCCCGCCTTCGCCGACGGGGCGCCGAGCGGGAGCGATCTGTCCGTCGCGCAGACGCTCGGCGACCGGGAGCTGACCGTGGTGATCCGGCGCGCCGAGCCGGTGCCCGGCCCGCTGCGGGTCGAAGTCGTCACGCACGCCGGAGGCGCACCCGGGGTGCTGAACCTGCGCGCGAGCGCGACGCAGGGCAAGGGGAGCAGCAGGGCTTCGCTCGCGCTGGGCGGGGTGCCGGGTTCCTATGCCGCCACCCTCGGCGTGGACCAGCCCGGACCGTGGGAGCTGTCCGTGGATGACGGCCAGGAGGTCGCGCGCATCCCGTTCCTCGTGCCCGCCCGGGTGGTCGCGCCCTGGGAGAGGGCGGCCTACGGGGGATTCGTGGCCGCCGGGGCGCTGCTGCTCGTCGCCTTGGCGGCGGCGGTGCGCGGGCGGCGCTCGTGGATCGCACTGGTGCCCGGCGCGGCGATGGTGGCCGCACTCTCGGTCGCGGTCACGGCCGCCCTCCTGTCGGCGGTCACGCCCCAGCCGCCGCCGCCCGGCAGTCAGCTCGATCCCACCGTCGACACCGTGACCGATCCCTACCGCACACTGTCCACAACGGACTTTTCGCGGCCGCCGGTGACACTGTCCGTCGCCGGTGACGCCACCGCGGGCCGGGCGGTCGATCTGGACCTCGCGTTCTCGGACGCGGCGACCGGACGGCCGGTGGACGATCTGCTGGTGCGGGACGACGCGCTCGTCCACCTGGTCGTCGTCGGCCCGTCCGGACAGCTGTGGCACCTGCATCCGTACCGCGTCGCGGCCGGTGCCTACCGGGTTCGCCTGCGCCCGCCCGAACCCGGTGAATACGCACTGGCGGCCGAGGTGGCCCGGCGCGGCGGGGGAGTCCAGCTCGTCCGGTCCGCCCTCGAAGTCCGGGCGGGGGCCCCGGCGCCGTCTCCGGAGACCACCGCGGCCACGGTCCGGACCGTGGTGGGAAGCGCGGGAAGCCCGAGCACGATCACCGTGCGCCTGGCCGAAGCGGGCGATCTCCAGCCGTGGCTGGGCATGCTCGGTCATCTGATCGTCGCCGGCCCGCTGCCGGAGGGCACCCCGGTGGGCGCCGCCGCGCTGTCGGCACCGGTCTGGGGGCACGCCCACGCGATGCTCCCGCCGGTGCCCGGTCCGGCCGGCGGCCCGCCCGACGAGACGGTCGCGGCCTACGGGCCGGACCTGTCGTTCACGTACACCTTCCCGCTGCCCGGCCGGTACCGGCTGTGGATCCAGGCCGAGCGCGGGTTCTCGGTGCGGACGGTGCCGGTGACCGTCGACGTGCCCGTGAAGGGAGCCGGGGGATGACCCGTCGCCGAGTGTTCGTCCTGGCCCCGCTGGTGCTGGCCGCCGCGATCGTGGTCTGGCTGTGCCTGCCCTCCGCCGATGCCGGGACCGTGGTGCAACAGGCCGCGGGACGGATCTACCAGGTGCGGCTGAGCGTGGAGAATCCGCGCGTGGGCGTGAACACGCTGAGCCTGGAAGTCACACCGTCCTCAGTGGACAAGGTCCGGGTGGAACCGGTGATGCCGCAGATGGGACACGCCCTCGCGCCGGTGCCCGCGACCGTGTCCGGTCCCGGCAGCTACCGGGCCGAGACGACCCTCCCGATGTCCGGTCAGTGGGAGCTCACCCTCGTGCTGGACGGTCCACTCGGGACGGAACAGCTCGTGATTCCGTTACTGGTCAAGGGATAGGAGGAGGATGGATCTGACCGTGGACCGGGTGGCCCACACCGGAGCCGCCCGGGCGAGAGGGATGCCCTCGGCGCTGACCGTGCTCGGTGGCACGGTGATTTCCCTGATCGGGCTCACCTGGGACGTGCAGTGGCACAGCGAGGTCGGCCCGGACACGTTCTTCACCGTGCCGCACCTGTTCCTGTACTCGGGCAGCGCGATCTCCGGGATCGCCAGCCTGGTCATGGTGCTCGCCGCCACCGCGGCCCAGCGCCGCGGGAGTACCCCGGACCCCGCGATCGGCGGGCGGGCGGTGCGCACGCTCGGGATCTTCGCCGCGCCGCTCGGCTACCTGGTGTCCGGGACGGGGGCCGCCTCGTTCCTCCTGTACGGGCTGTGGGACCAGTGGTGGCACGGGCTCTACGGATTCGACGCGGTGATCAACTCCCCGCCCCACATCGGCCTGCTGCTGTCGATCTCGATCACCATGCTCGGCGCCGTGATGGTGTTCGCCGCCGCGCGGCAGTGGCGCTGGGGCCGGGTCGGCACGCTGGTTGCGCTGTCGGTGCTGCTGGCCTTCAGCACCGTGACCGTGCTCGGCCTGCAGGACCTCGACGGAGTGGTGAGCTGGATCGACGCGGGCACCGGGTTCCTGTCGGTGCTGATCGTGCTGATCGCCGCCGGGTTCCTCGGCAGGCCAGGGGGAGCGCTCGCGACCGCGTTCGGTCTCGCCGTGATCCAGGCGGTGTTCTGGTGGTTTTCGCCGTGGGCCGCGCGCGCCTACGCGGGAGCGGTCGGGCTGCCGGTGCGCGACTACGTCCGGGAGATACCGGAAATGCCGTCCCTGATGCCGATGTGCCTGCTCGTGGTGGCCGCCGTGGTCGAGGGCCTGCTGTGGTGGGGCCGGTCCCGCCCGACGGCGATGCGGTGGGCGGTGGTGCTCGCGGGCGGGGCCGGTGCGCTGATCGTCGCGGTCTGCGCCCCGTTCCAGTCCGCCTGGGTGAGCGGCAGGCACCTGCCGGAGGCGACACCGGTCCTCGCTACCGCGGCGGCCGGTGCCGTGCTCGGCCTGCTGGCCGGGTTCCTCGGTTACCGCTTCGGCCGGATGCTCCGGCTGCTCTCCCCGGCGGAAGGACGGTGAGCATGCTGAAGAGAATCCTGGTGCTGTTCGCGGTGCTCGGGCTGACCGCGACGGCGGCCCCCGAGGCGTCGGCCTACGAGCCGGTGAACATCGTGCACACCGAACGGGTGCAGGTGGGTCCGTACGGGATGACGGTCGGGTTCAGCGTGTGGCCCCTGCGGGCGATGCAGTCGCTGGACTTCACCTTCATCCCGGACGGCGGGATCGACGGCAAGACGGGCACGCTCGCCCAGATCGGTCCCGTGGGCGGGATGTCGAGGATGCAGCCGCTGGCCCGCCATCCGCGTAAGCGCGACGTGTGGGGCCTGGACGTGCGCTCGCTGAAGTCCGCGGGCGAGTGGACCTTCCGGTTCCGGATCGACGGCCCGCAGGGCAGCGGTACCGGCGAGCTGCGGGGCCTCACGGTGCTCGGCCAGCCCGGCCCGCCGATGGCGCTGAGCTGGTCGATCAGCATCCTGCCGCTGATCGCACTGGTGGCGTTCCTGGTGATCGCGTGGCGGCGGACGCGCTCCCGGCTGGTCACGGCGGACGCGGCGGTCTGAACCGCGCGGTGCCGGGTCCCGCCACGGGCGGGGCCCGGCCTTCACCGCGCTGGCTACAGGCCCGCGCCGCCGGTGGCGTCGAGGACTCGGCCGGTGACCCAGCGGGCGTCGTCGGAGGCGAGGAAGGCGACGACGGCGGCGACGTCCGCCGGCTGCCCGACGCGCCCGAGTGCCGCGAGGGAGGCGGCATGGCGTTCGGCCTCCGGATCGCCCCGCAGCCATCCGGCGTTGACGTCGGTGTCGATGATGCCCGGTGCGACGGAGTTCGCGGTGATGCCGCGCGGCCCCAGTTCCTTGGCGAGGTTGAGGGTGAAGGTGTCCAGGGCCCCCTTCGTGGCCCCGTAGGCGATGATCTCGGGCATCGCGAGGCGGGCGGCGCCGCTGGAGATGTTGATGACGCGCCCGCCGTCGCGCAACCGCTTCAGGCCGTGCTGCACCACGAAGAACGGGGCGCGCACGTTCACCGCGAAAACCTCGTCGAACCCGTCCTCGGTGAGCGAGGCCAGATCCGAGCTCCGCCCGATCCCGGCGTTGTTCACGATGATGTCGACCCCGCCCTCCGGTGCGTGCTCGGCCACCGCCGTGTCGAAGGCGGCCCACAGTGCCGCGGCGTCGCCGTGCTGCCCGAGGAGGGCGGGCAGGGCGAACGCGCGCCCGCCGTCCTTGCGGATCCGCGCGACGACCTCGTCGGCGGCGGCC
>NZ_VJWX01000188.1 GCF_007713715.1 Amycolatopsis rhizosphaerae | reverse complement strand
GTTCCTGTCACCCTGCCCCGGTACCGTGGCACGGTGGAGATGGACGAACTGCGGCGGGCCGCCTTCGGTGATCTTCCCGGGGTCCCGGCCGGGCGGCTGGCGCGGGCGGCCTCGGGGCCGCCCCGGGCCCGGCTGCTGGCCGCGATCGTTCTCGGTGGACAGGGCCGATACGCCGCCGCGGCGGCCCTGCTCGACGAGTTGGGACGTGATGCCGACCCGGTGCTCGCCTCGCTCGCGCTGAGCACCCTCGCCTCTCACCGCCGCCAACTGGGCGGCCACGCCGCCGCACTCGGACGGGACGGCGCCGCGTTGTGCCTCGTCGCGGGGCTGGACGGCCCCGGTGATCCTGACGGGCTCGACGCGGCGGGCGCGCGAACGGACGCGCTTCTCGGTCTGGCCGCCGACAACCTAGGCATCGGAAGGCTCGGCGTCGCCCGGCGCGTGCTGGCCAGGGCCGAACCGGCGGGCTGGCGCTCGCGCGTGCGCGCGGGCTGGGTCACCGCCGAGATCGAGCTCGCCTCGGGAAACGCCCCCGCCGCCGTGGCGCCCGCCGAGGCGGCGCTGGCAGCGTCCCTCGAGGCCGGTTCGCTCCGGCATCGGACCAAGTCGAGGCTGGTCCTGGCGGCCGCACTGGGGGCCACGGGGGAGCGGGCGGCCCGGGAACGTGCGTTGAATCTGGCCGGTCTCGCCCTCGCCGACGCGGACCGGTTCGCATTACGCTCGCTGAGTTGGCCCGCGCGCCTGCTCGCCGCGGATCTCGGCCTCGACGGCGGGGAGGATCGGTTCCGGGCCGACGCGGTGTTGCACGCAGTGTTACTGGGCTCCGATCCGGAGGGGAGGCGGCTGGCTCTTGCGTCACCCTGGATCCCGGTTTCCCCTGAGTTGGTGCAGGAAGACACGCATGCCGACATCCGGGCGAAGATCCCACAAAAAAAGCCACCGGATCGTGTCAAGGTTCGGCCAAAAGCGTCCGATAGGGGATATGGAACGTCACCCGGCTGCAGGAAGGAAACCCCGTGACTACGGTCTTGATCTGCGACGACCGACGCAGTGTCCGCGAAGGGCTCACCCGCGTGATGTCTGCCGTTCCCGGCGTCAGTCGCATCGACTGTGTTGCGCACGGTGACGAGCTCCTGGCCCGGTACTCGCGGCAGCCCGTGGACGTAGTCCTCGTCGGCACCCAGCGCGCGATGCCGGCCGGTGTGGAGGCGACCCGGCGGCTGGTGTCCGCCAACCCGCAGGCCAACGTGATCGTCTTCGGCGCGCCCGACGATGCGAGCAGCATCGCGGCCGCGATCGCCGGCGGCGCTCGCGGCTACCTGCGCTGGGACGCCTCCCGACCCGAGCTCGTCGCCGCATTGGCGCACACACTGGCCAGCACCTCCGTCCCGGCGCCCCGGCAACCCGCCGACCCCGGTGTCCAGCTCACCGAGCGCGAGCTCCAGGTGCTGCGGGGCATGAGCCAGGGCAAGAGCAACGGGCAGATCGGCCGCGAGCTCTACCTGTCCGAGGACACGGTGAAGACGCACGCGCGACGGCTGTTCCGCAAGCTCGGCGTGCGGGACCGCGCCCAGGCGGTGGCGCACGGTTTCCGGCGAGGCCTGGTTTCCTGACCACCCCGGCATCCCGTAAGCTGCGGCAGTCGTTGAATCCTTGAACACCTTGGGATCGCGACTCACGCGCGCCCCGCGCCGCGGGGTACGCCGAAGGTGACCGTGCCCAGGCGGCGTCGATGCCGGGCGGTACGGTGGGCGTTACCGGTGCGAGGGGGGTAGCTGCCGCGCGCCGTCATTTGTACGCCTACACGTAACGCTGGGACTGTTGTCTGCGATGGCCAATGTGGGGGACGGACTGGATGAGTCGGTCGTCGCCGCCGTCGAGGGAGATCCTCAGGCGGTGGAACGGCTGCTGGCCGCGATCCGTCCTCTTGTGGTGCGGTATTGCCGTGCCCGGGTTGGCAGGCAGGAGCGTTCGTTCGCTTCGGCAGACGACGTAGCGCAGGAGGTGTGTCTCGCGGTGCTCACGGCTTTGCCTTCGTACCGTGACCAGGGGCGCCCGTTCCTCGCCTTCGTCTACGGAATCGCGCAGCACAAGGTTGCCGATGCCCACCGGGCCGCCGCCCGCAACCGCGCCGAGCCGGTGGCCGAGATCCCCGACGAGATCGAGGGCGATATCGGTCCCGAGCAGCGTGCCCTGCAGGGAGAGCTGAACGAACGCATGGCACAGCTGCTGCGTGTGTTGCCCGACAAACAACGCGAGATCGTGGTGCTGCGAGTGGTCGTGGGACTCTCCGCCGAAGAGACGGCCGACGCGGTCGGCTCGACGCCGGGTGCGGTCCGGGTCGCCCAGCACCGTGCGCTCGCGCGGCTCCGCAAGGCGCTGGCGTCCGAGGAGGTGGCCTGAGTGACCAACCGAGACAGCCGGGACGAGGTCAGACGCGAGCTTTCCTACGACGACACGATGAGCGCGTCGCAGACCGCGTTCGAGGCGGACCTCTCCGCCGTGCACGAAGACGACGCCCTGCTGGACGCGCTCGGCGGCTCCGACCCGAAGGCCGCCCGCGGCATGGGGGACGAAGAGCTCAACGCGCTGCTGCTGGCCTGGCGGCGTGACATCGACAGCGAACCGCTGGCCGAACTGGTCGACACCGAGACCGCGGTGGCCACGGTGAAGGCCGCCACACTCGCGCGGCGCCATGGCGCCCGGGTGCGCAAGCGACGTCTGCTCGTGCCGGTCGCGGCGGCCGCCGCCGTGCTCGCCATCGCCTTCACCGGCACCAGCGTCGCCGCGCGCGACGCCCAGCCCGGCGACACGCTGTGGGGCCTGACCAAGGTCCTCTACGCCGAGCACGCACGTTCGGTCGAGGCCGCTTCGGCCGCCCGCACCGACCTGCGGCAGGCGAGCATCGCGCTGTCCCAGGGACGCATCGCCGAGGCACAGCAGGCGCTGGCCGAGGCGGCGGACAAGCTGACCCAGGTCTCCGCCGAGGACAACCTCGCCCAGCTCATGCAGGAGCACCAGCAGCTGACCCGGATGCTGGAGAGCCCGACGCACAGCACCACGCCGCCGCCCACGTCCTCGACGCCTCCGCCGTCGTCCTCGACGCCCCCGTCCTCGTCGGCGTCCACCACGACCACCCCGCCTTCGACTTCGACGCCGCCTTCGACGTCGAGCACCCCGACGTCCTCGCCCAGCACGTCCTCGAGCGCACCGACCTCGAGCAGCAGCGCGGCGGGTTCCGCGGCCGGGACCAACAACACCAACGGCAGTGGCAGCGGCACGGTGCGCAGCGACACCTCGAACAGCTCGAGTGGACAGGGGCCTGCCGCCGCCACCGGCGGGTAACCGACCTCTCACCACCGCCACACCGTCCGCGGGAGCGATCACGGCGGGCGGAGTGAGGTCAGTAGGCGCTTTCGTTCGCGGTGACGCCGTCGGCGTAGCCGCGGCAGTAGTCCCAGCTCACGTAGTCCGCCGGGTCCGGGTCGTAGGCGGGCTCGTGCGGCCGCATCCGGCCGTCGGCGAGCAACTGTTCCAGGCTGGCCCGCAGCAGATCCCAGTCGTGGTAGTGCGGCTGGTCACATTCCCCGCAGTCGACGACGATCCCGCGAACTCCGCGCGGCTCCAGCAGGGCCTGGTAGACCGCCAGATCGGCGAGGTCGGCGAGCAGCTCGGTGCGTGCCTGCCCCTCGATCGGTTCTTCCAGGTCGTCATCGAGGTCGGCCAGCTGCTTGGCCGGGTCGTCGGGGTCGTCGGCGAACGGGTCCGGAGGCAACACGTCGTGCGGCACCGTGGCACGGTACCGCTCGGAGGTGGTGCCCTGTCCAGCGCCTTTGTCAAAGACGCTCACGTCACCTTCCGTGCGGGCCTGGGGCTTCACCCCGGTCACGGCCTATACCATCGGGTGAAGGTTCTCTCCCGAATGCCGAGGAAGGTCAGTAACCAGTCATGACGAGCGAGTTCGACCCCACTGACAAGTTCGCGATGCTGGGCCTGACCTTCGACGACGTGTTGCTGCTGCCGGCCGAGTCGGACGTCGTGCCCAGCGCGGTGGACACCAGCACCCGGCTGTCCCGCAACGTCACCCTCCGCGTTCCGCTGATCTCCGCGGCGATGGACACCGTCACCGAGGGCAGGATGGCCATCGCGATGGCCCGCCAGGGTGGCATGGGCGTACTGCACCGCAACATGCCGATCGAGGAGCAGGCCGCCGCTGTCGAGGTGGTCAAGCGGTCCGAGGCCGGGATGGTGACCGACCCGGTCACCTGTTCCCCCGACGACACCCTGGCCGAGGTCGACGCGCTCTGCGCGCGGTTCCGGATCTCCGGCGTCCCGGTCACCGACGCCTCCGGCGCGCTGGTCGGCATCATCACCAACCGGGACATGCGCTTCGAGGTGGACCACAACCGCCCGGTCAGCGAGGTGATGACCAGGCAGCCGCTGGTGACCGCCCAGGTCGGTGTCACCGCGGAGGCCGCGCTGGGGCTGCTGCGCCGTCACAAGATCGAGAAGCTGCCGATCGTGGACGGCGCGGGCAAGCTGCGCGGGCTGATCACCGTCAAGGACTTCGTCAAGACCGAGCAGTACCCGATGGCCACCAAGGACCCGGACGGCAGGCTCGTGGTCGGTGCCGCGGTCGGGGTCGGCCCGTCCGGCCACCAGCGGGCGATGGCACTGGCCGACGCCGGCGTCGACGTGCTGATGGTGGACACCGCGCACGGGCATTCGCGTGCCGTGCTCGACATGGTGGCGACGCTCAAGAAGGAACTGGGCGACGCGGTCGACGTCGTCGGCGGCAACGTGGCGACCCGTGCCGGGGCACAGGCGCTGGTGGACGCCGGGGCGGACGCGGTGAAGGTCGGCGTCGGGCCGGGCTCGATCTGCACCACCCGCATCGTGGCCGGGGTCGGCGTGCCGCAGATCTCCGCGATCTTCGAGGCGGACAAGGCGTGCCGTCCGGCCGGCATCCCGGTGATCGGGGACGGTGGCATCCAGTACTCCGGCGACATCGCCAAGGCGATCACCGCCGGTGCCTCCAGTGTCATGCTCGGCAGTCTGCTGGCGGGCACCGCGGAATCGCCCGGTGACCTGGTCCTGGTCAACGGCAAGCAGTTCAAGACCTACCGGGGGATGGGCTCGCTCGGGGCCATGCAGTCACGGGACGGCCGCAAGTCCTACTCGAAGGACCGTTACGCGCAGGACGACGTGCTCTCCGAGGACAAGCTGGTGCCGGAGGGCATCGAGGGGCGGATCCCGTTCCGGGGTTCGCTGGTCAACGTCGTGCACCAGCTGGTCGGCGGTCTTCGCGCGGGCATGGGGTACGCGGGCGCGGAGACGATCGCCCAGCTGCAGGAGGCGCAGCTGGTGCGGATCACCTCGGCCGGGCTCAAGGAGAGCCACCCGCACGACGTCACGATGACCGTCGAAGCACCCAACTACACCGCCCGCTGACCGGGCCACACAAAACGAGAAGGGATCCGCTCGTGCGGGATCTGGTCGAGATCGGCATGGGACGTACCGCGCGGCGCGCGTACGACCTCGACGACGTGGAGATCGTCCCGTCGCGCCGGACGCGTTCGTCGGCGGTGGTCTCCACCGCGTGGCAGATCGATGCCTACCGCTTCGACCTGCCGCTGGTCACCCATCCCACGGACGCGATCGTGTCGCCCGCGACCGCGGTCGAGATCGGCAGGCTCGGTGGGCTCGGCGTGCTCAACGCCGAGGGGCTGTGGGCCCGGCACGCCGACGTGGAGAAGGTGATGCGGCAGCTCGCCGACACCGCCAAGGGCGAGGACCCGGCGGCGCTGGTGCGCCTGCTGCAGGACCTCCACTCCGCTCCGGTGCAGCCCGAGCTGCTGGCAGAGGCCCTCCGCACGATCCGCGAGTCGGGCGTGACGGTGGCCGCGCGGGTCAGCCCGCAGCACGCCGCCGAGCTGACCCCGCACCTGATCGCGGCCGGGGTGGAGATCCTGGTCGTGCAGGGCACCATCATCTCGGCCGAGCACGTCTCCGGGGATTCGGATTCGCTCAACCTCAAGGAGTTCATCGGCGGCCTGGACGTGCCGGTGATCGCGGGCGGGGTGGCCGACTACCGGACCGCGATGCACCTGATGCGCACCGGGGCCGCCGGGGTCATCGTGGGCCACGGCTACACGCCGGGCGTCACCAGCACCGACCGCGTGCTGGGGATCGGGGTGCCGATGGCGACGGCGATCATCGACGCGGCCGCGGCCC
Source organism: Amycolatopsis rhizosphaerae (assembly GCF_007713715.1). Taxonomy (GTDB): domain Bacteria; phylum Actinomycetota; class Actinomycetes; order Mycobacteriales; family Pseudonocardiaceae; genus Amycolatopsis_E; species Amycolatopsis_E rhizosphaerae. Next base: position 6,356 of record NZ_VJWX01000188.1, on the reverse strand, counting down.
GCCGCGACTACCTCGACGAGACCGGGGGCCGGTATGTGCACGTGCTCGCGGACGGTGGCCTGAGCTTCTCCGGCGACATCGCGAAGGCGATCGCCTGCGGGGCGGACGCGGTGATGCTGGGCGCGCCGCTCGCCGCGGCCGCCGAGGCGCCCGGGCACGGCCTGTACTGGACGGCGGCCGCGGCGCATCCGTCGCTGCCGCGCTCGCGGGTGGCCGCGGTCCCGGACTTCGAGGCGGATCTCAAGACCCTGCTGTTCGGCCCGTCCGCGGACGCCGAAGGCTCGGTGAACCTGTTCGGCGCGCTGCGCCGGGCGATGGCCAAGACCGGTTACTCCGATCTCAAGGAGTTCCAGCGGGTCGGCCTGACCGTTCGTCGCTGAGCGTAGTCGAACCCGCCGGTAACTTACTCCTGGTCAGGAGCGCCGGCGGGCGCTACTCTTTTTGCTGTGACCACGGGTAACAGCAATGCGGCTGACTATGACGTCATCGTGGTCGGTTCGGGCTTCGGCGGCAGCGTCGCGGCCCTCCGGCTGACGGAAAAGGGCTACCGGGTGGCCGTCATCGAGGCGGGCCGCCGGTTCGCCGACGACGAGTTCGCCAAGACGTCCTGGGATCTCAAGCGCTATCTGTGGGCGCCCGCGCTGGGTTGCTTCGGCATCCAGCGCGTGCATCTGCTCAAAGACGTGATGGTGCTCGCCGGGGCCGGGGTGGGCGGTGGCTCGCTGGTCTACGCGAACACGCTGTACCGGCCGCTCAAGCCGTTCTACGAGGACCGGCAGTGGGCCCACATCACGGACTGGGAAGCCGAACTGGCGCCGCACTACGACCAGGCGAGCCGGATGCTGGGGGTGGTCACCAACCCCACGGTCACCCCGTCCGACGAGGTCATGCAGAAGGTCGCCGCCGACCTCGGCGTGGCCGACACCTACCACCCGACGCCGGTCGGGGTCTATTTCGGCCAGCCGGGGGAACGCGCCGAAGACCCGTACTTCGGCGGCGCGGGCCCCGCCCGTACCGGTTGCACCGAATGCGGAGCATGCATGACCGGCTGCCGGGTCGGCGCGAAGAACACCCTGGTCAAGAACTACCTGTACCTGGCGGAGCGGGGCGGGGCGAAGGTCATCCCGCTGACCACCGTGGACGCGCTGCGGCCGAGGCCGGACGGTTCGTTCGCGGTCGACATCCGCAAGACCGGCACCACCAGCCGCCGCTTCCGGCACACCCTGACCGCGCGGCAGGTCGTGCTGGCCGCGGGCACCTGGGGAACGCAGCAACTGCTGCACCGGATGCGGGACGAGGGTGTGCTGCCGAAGCTGTCCCGCCGCTTCGGCGAACTGACCCGCACCAACTCCGAGGCGATCATCGGCGCCGGGCGGCCCACCGTCGACCCGGACCGTGACTTCAGCAGGGGCGTCGCGATCACCTCGTCCATCCACCCGGACCCCTCGACCCATATCGAGCCGGTGCGCTACGGCAAGGGCAGCAACGCGATGAGCCTGCTGCAGACCATCGCGACCGACGGGTCCTCCGAGGTGCCGCGCTGGCTGCAGGCGGTGCGTTTCCTCCTGCGCCACCCGGTGCAGTCCGCGAAGCTGCTCAACGGCTACCGCTGGAGCGAGCGGACGGTGATCCTGCTGGTGATGCAGAGCCTGGACAACTCGATCACCACCTATACCAGGCGCGGGCTGTTCGGGCGCCGGAAGTACACCTCGCGGCAGGGGCACGGCGAGCCGAACCCGACCTTCATCCCGGCGGGGCACGAGGCGAACCTGCGCACCGCCGGGCACATCGGCGGGATCGCGGGCGGGACCTGGGGCGAGATCTTCAACATCCCGCTCACCGCCCACTTCATCGGCGGGGCGGCGATCGGAGCCGATGCCGATGAAGGGGTGATCGACCCGTACCACCGGGTGTTCCACTACCCGAATCTGTCCATTGTGGATGGAACCGCGGTCACCGCGAACCTGGGTGTCAACCCCTCGCTCACCATCGCCGCCCAGGCGGAGCGCGCGTTCTCGTTCTGGCCGAACAAGGGCGAGGAGGATCCGCGCCCCGAGCAGGGCGAGGGCTACCGCAGGCTCGACGCGGTCGCGCCGAAGACCCCGGCCGTCCCCGCCCACGCACCGGCCGCGCTGAAGCTCACCGCCAAGCCGGCCGCGAGCCGACGCCGTCGTCCCACCTCCCGGAAGCAAGGCGCCTGACGGAGTGCCGTGAAGGGCCCCTTCACAGTCGATTCGACCGTGAAGGGGCCCTTCACGGCTAGCCCCAGCCCTCTCCGGTGCGCTAGAGGTCGATGCCGGTGAAGACGGTGACCTTCTCCTCGGTCAGGTCGTGCATCGCGGCGAGCACTCCTTCGCGGCCGACGCCGGAACCCTTCACCCCGCCGTAGGGCATCTGGTCCGCGCGGTACGACGGAACGTCCCCGATGATCACGCCGCCCATTTCGAGTTCGGCCGAGGCGCGGAACGCCTGCCGGACGTCCCGGGTGAACACACCGGCCTGCAGTCCGTAGGCCGAGGCGTTCACCGCGGCGAAGGCCTCGTCCGCACTGTCCACAACGGACAACGCGAGCACCGGGCCGAACACCTCTTCGGCCCAGACCTTCGCCTCCGGGGGCACGTCGGTGAGCAACGTCGGCTCGACGGTGGCGCCCTCGCGCGTGCCGCCGGTCAGCACCTTCGCCCCGCCCGCCACCGCCTCGCCGATCCACGCGACGATGCGTTCCGCCGCGGCCTCGTCGACGACGGGACCGACGTCCACCGTCGTGTCGTACGGGTCGCCCGTGCGCTGGGCCCGCACCGCCTCCAGCAGCGCGGGCACGAACTCGTCCGCGACCGCGCGCTCGACGATCACGCGCTGCACGGCGATGCACGACTGGCCCGCCTGGTAGTTGCCGAAGGTCGCGATCCGCGCCGCCGCGCCCGGCAGGTCCGGCCAGTCCGCCAGCACCACGGCCGCCGCGTTGCCGCCCAGCTCCAGGACGATGTGCTTGCGCGGCGCCGCCTCCGTCAGCGACCAGCCGACGGGACCGGAACCGGTGAACGACACCACCGGCAGCCGCGGGTCGGCCACCAGTGCGGCGGTTTCGGCGTTGCCCAGCGGCAGCACCGAGAACACGCCCTCGGGCAGCCCCGTCTCGGCCAGTAGTTCGCCGAGGACCAGTGCCGACAGGGGAGTGCGCGGCGCCGGTTTGACGATGATCGGCGCGCCTACCGCCAGTGCCGGGGCCACCTTGTGCGCGACCAGGTTCAGCGGGAAGTTGAACGGGGCGATGCCCAGCACGGGGCCCCGCGGCACCCGGCGGACCATGGCGAGCCGGTTCTCGCCGCCCTGATCGGTGTCCAGCCGCTGGAGTTCCCCGGAGAACCTGCGCGCCTCCTCGGCGGCGATCCGGAACACCGAGATCGCGCGGCGGACCTCGGCCTCGGCCCATTTGTACGGCTTGCCGTTCTCCGCCGTGATCACTTCGGCGATTTCCTCGGCCCGCGCCGCGAGCCCGCGCGAGACGTGGTCCAGTGCGGCGGCCCGCACGTGCGCGGGTGAGCGCCGGAACGCGGGCGCCACCGCGGCGGCCGCCGCCACCGCCCGTTCCACCTGACCGGCGTCGGGCACCGCGACCGTGGCGACCTCGCTGCCGTCGAACGGGTGGGTAACCTCGAGGGTGCCGCCACCCTGCTCGGGCCTGCCGGCGATCCAGGCGGGCCGGGGTTCCGGAGTGATCGTGTCCATGGTCACCAAGGTAAGCCGCCGGAAGCGGCCCTTCGCGCAGGGAGGCCCCGTGTCCCGGGCCGGGGGTGGCGTGGCGGAGCTCACCTGGGACGATAGGAGCAATGAGCGTTGCCCCTGAGGAGGTGCGGGTGCCCAGTCGGAACGGTCCGGTCATCGTGGTGGACTTCGGTGCGCAGTATGCGCAGCTGATCGCACGCCGGGTGCGGGAGGCCCAGGTGTACTCCGAGGTCGTGCCGCACACCGCGACCGTCGACGAGATCATGGCGAAGGATCCCGCCGCCATCATCCTCTCCGGCGGTCCGGCGAGTGCGTACTCGCCCGGCGCGCCGGGCATGGATCCCGGGCTGGCCAAGACCGGGGTGCCCATCTTCGGTATCTGCTACGGCTTCCACGTGCTGGCCCAGGCCCTCGGCGGCACCGTCGAGGCCACCGGTGCCCGCGAGTACGGCCGCACCGAGATCAAGCTGTGCGAGGACGGCGGTGCGCTGCACCGCGAGTTGCCCGCGCGGCACCAGGTGTGGATGAGTCACGGGGACAGCGTCACCAAGGCGCCTCCCGGCGCGCTCGTCACCGCGACTTCCGAGGGTGCCCCCGTCGCCGCGTACGAGAACGTGGAGGAGCGCTACGCCGGTGTCCAGTACCACCCGGAGGTGCTGCACTCGCCGCACGGCCAGGAGGTGCTGCGGCGGTTCCTGCACGACATCGCCGGTATCCGCCCCGCGTGGACCACTGCCTCCATCGTGAACGACCAGATCGCCGCTATCCGCGAGCAGATCGGTGACGGCCGGGCCATCTGCGGCCTGTCCGGCGGTGTCGACTCCGCGGTCGCGGCCGCGCTCGTGCAGCGTGCCATCGGCGACCGGCTCACCTGCGTGTTCGTCGACCACGGTCTGCTGCGCTCGGGCGAGCGGGCGCAGGTCGAGCGCGACTTCGTCGCCGCCACCGGCGTCAGGCTGGTCACCATCGACGCGCGGGAACGGTTCCTTGGCGCATTGGCGGGCGTCACCGACCCCGAGCAGAAGCGCAAGATCATCGGCCGCGAGTTCATCCGCGTGTTCGAGCAGGCGGAGCGGGACCTCAAGGCGCAGGGCGACTTCCGGTTCCTGGTGCAGGGCACGCTCTATCCCGACGTGGTCGAGTCGGGTGGCGGGGCGAACGCGGCGAACATCAAGAGCCACCACAACGTCGGCGGACTCCCGGAGGACCTGCAGTTCGAACTGGTCGAGCCGCTGCGACTGCTGTTCAAGGACGAGGTACGGCGGGTCGGCCTGGAGCTGGGCCTGCCGGAGACGATCGTGTACCGGCAGCCGTTCCCCGGCCCCGGCCTTGGCATCCGGATCATCGGTGAGGTGACCGCCGACCGGCTGGAGACGCTGCGCGCGGCCGACGCGATCGCCCGCGAGGAACTGACCGCGGCAGGCCTCGACCGCGACATCTGGCAGTGCCCGGTGGTGCTGCTGGCCGACGTCCGCAGCGTGGGCGTGCAGGGCGACGGCCGCACCTACGGGAACCCGGTGGTGCTGCGGCCGGTGTCCAGCGAGGACGCGATGACCGCGGACTGGACCCGCCTCCCCTACGAGGTGCTGGAGCGGATCTCCACCCGGATCACGAACGAGGTGGCCGAGGTCAACCGCGTAGTGCTCGACGTGACCAGCAAGCCCCCCGGCACCATCGAGTGGGAATAGCTCCCTCCTCGGCACGCGCCTGAGCCGAAGGGCCCTCCGGTGAAAACCGGAGGGCCCTTTGGCATGAGTGGGGGTGAGGGGCCGTCAGCGGTGGCGGCCGCCGCGGAGCGAGGCTCCCAGCATCAGGACTCCCAGCAGGACCGCGCCGCCGGCGAGGGTCCAGCGCAGGTTGGCGGGAGGCAGCCAGGTGGCGCCGTCGGTGAGGGTGTAGGCCGAGACCAACAGCGTGCCGATTCCGATGATCAGGGCGAACAGGTCCACCCGCCGGCGGGCCGGTCGCTCGGTGGCCGGTTCGGTGTCTTCCCCGAACCGGTAGGGGTTTTCAGCCACGTCGCACCTCCAGGTTGCCGCCGCCCTGCTTGACCTGCAGGGTCAGTTGAAGCCCGCCGGGGCCGTCGGTCCCGGTGTCGAAGCCCGTGATCGCGGGACGGGCCACACCGTCGATTGCGGTCCCGAGGCAGTCCGCGTTGCCCGCCTGGATCTCGCAGGTGTAGCGCACGTCCGCGGTCCGGGGCACGATGATCACGGTCTGCCCGGCGCCGTTGCGGACGACGGTGCTCACCGGGACGTCCGCGGGCAGCCTGGTGAGGTCGATCTCCACGTCCCCGGCGGTGTGCTGGTACACCGGTTGCACTTCGGCCGCCGTCCGCGGGATCGCCGTCAGGTTGCCGAACCCGCCCGTGTAGTCATCCACCGGCACCGCGGTCAGCACGATGCCCGCGATGGACAGCGGAACGGCCAGGCCGATCAGGCCACGCCCGCCGCCGACGAGTCCTCCGGCCACCAGGCCGACCCCCAGCACGCCGAGCACCAGGCCGATGACGTGCTGTGCGGAGAACCACGAATGGTGGCTGCTGCCCAGGGCCACCCCGGCGCCAGCCACCAGCAGGGCGATGCCGAAGGTGGTGATGCCGACCTTGGAACGGCGGCGCGGTGCGCGCG
>NZ_VJWX01000187.1 GCF_007713715.1 Amycolatopsis rhizosphaerae | reverse complement strand
ACCCCAACCTGCCCCCGCGCCAGCCGCAATACCCGCCTCTGCCGCAGCCCTCGCGGACCGCGGCCTATCAGGGACAGCCCGTGCCCCAGCCGAAGCGCGCACCGGCGTCGGGCTGGCGCAAGGCGGTGTACCTGGGCACCGGCAAGCTCGTCAACCCTGGGGAGAGCCCGGCCGAACGGCGGCAGCGTGAACTCGCCCGGCGGATCAACCAGCCGCTGCGGGGTTCGTTCAAGATCGGGATGCTGAGCCTCAAGGGCGGGGTGGGCAAGACCACGATCACCACCACCCTCGGGGCCACCTTCGCCTCGCTGCGGGGCGACCGCGTGATCGCGGTGGACGCGAACCCGGACCGGGGAACGCTGTCGCAGAAGATCCCGATCGAAACCACGGCCACGGTGCGGCACCTGCTCCGTGACGCGGACAAGATCACGCGGTACAGCGACGTGCGGGCCTACACCTCACAGGGCGGCAGCAGGCTGGAAATCCTCGCCAGCGAGCAGGACCCGGCGGTGTCGGAGGCCTTCTCGGAAACCGACTACCTGCGCGTGATCGGCCTGCTGGAGCACTACTACAACATCGTGCTCACCGACTGCGGGACCGGCCTGATGCATTCGGCCATGAAGGGTGTCCTCGACCTCGCGGACGCGCTGGTCGTGGTCTCCTCCGGCTCGGTGGACGGCGCCACCAGCGCCTCGGCCACCATCGACTGGCTGGAGGCGCACGGCTACCGTGATCTGGTCCTGCGGTCGCTGGTGGTGATCAATTCGGTGCGCCCGAACGCGGGCTCCGTCGATTTGGACCGGCTCGCCGCGCATTTCTCGGCCCGCGTGCGCGCCGTGTGCCGTATTCCGTTCGACCCGCACCTGGAAGAAGGGGCCGAGATCGAACTCGAGCGCCTGGCCCCCCAGACGCGGACCGCTTTGCTGGAACTCGCGGCGGCGATGGCCGACGCGTTCCCCGGCAAGATCTGACCCGCGCTCAATCCTCGTCCTGGGGGCGCTGCCGCTCGCTGAGCGACCGCAGGAACTCGGGGTCGTCGTCCGGGGCGACGGGAGCCCGGCGGGAGGAAACGCCAACCCGTTCCGGTGCGAAGGCCCGCCACATCAGGACAGCGATGGTGAGCGCTCCGATCGCTGCGAGCAGGTAGATCATGCTCGCCCCCTTCCGGTGCCGTGTTGCGCGATGCTACCGCCTGTGAGGGTAGCCCTTTTGCCCGGTTTTCGGGCGGGGTGTCCCCGGCGGTGGCGTCCCCGCGCCGCGGCGGCCTGCGGAACGTGCCGTCCGGCCGCCGGGCCGCGGGGACGGCGGTGGGTCAGCCGCGAGTGGGTTCGCTGGCGTCGGTGGTGAGTTCGGCCAGCAGCGCGTTGACTTCGGATTCACGGAACCGGCGGTGTCCACCGGGGGTGCGGATCGAGCCGATCCGGCCCGCGGTCGCCCAGCGGGTCACGGTCTTGGGGTCCACGCGGAACAGTGCGGCGACTTCACCGGGAGTGAGGAGCCGTCCTCCTACGGTCGCGGTCATTTTCCGTCTCCTTAACGACCTCACTGCTACAACCGGAAGCAATTCGCTTCCGGAAAAAACAACGCGGCAATCGTTGCATCTCACCCGCCAGGTACTCGAACGGTTGTCGGAGAGTAAAGAGGTAGTAAGGGACAAAACGCCCAGCCTCCGCGGCGCTATGGTGGCGGGGTGGACGTAGTCGATCGCAAGATCATCGCCGCGTTGCGGCTGAACGGCAGGGCGACCTACGCGGAACTCGGCAGAACCGTCGGCCTGTCGGCGTCCTCCGTGCACGAGCGGGTCGGCAAGCTCGAAAGCGCCGGGGTGATCACGGGATATCACGCGATGGTCAATCCGAGTGCCGTCGGGCTCGGGGTCACCGCGCTGGTGGGCATCCAGCCCACCGACACCGCCGAGGACGACGACGTCGCGAAGGCGCTGGCCGCGTTGCCCGAGGTGGAAAGCTGCTATGGCGTGGCCGGGGACGAGGCCTTCGTGGTGCAGGTGCGGGTGCCGACGGTGGACGATCTGGAACGCACGTTGGGCAGGCTCCGCCGGATCGACGGCGTCGCCAGGACCAGGACCACGGTGGTGCTGTCCACGCGGTTCGAGGGGCGACCCAACAACAGCGGACTCGACGGCGCGTAGCCTTGAAGGCCGTGAGTGAAACACAGCCCCGGCTGGCCCGCGACCTGACGCTGTACCTGCTCGCACGGTTCGGGCTGATCGTGGTCGTCGCGGCCGTGCTGATCCTGGTCAAGGTGCCGCTCCTGGTCGCGGTGGCGATCGGGATCGTGGTCGGCCTGCCGGTCGGCCTGCTCGCCTTCCGCGGTCTCAACGCCCGGGTCACCGCGGGCCTGGCCAAGCGCAACGAACGCCGCGCCCGGCAGCGCGCCGAACTGCGGGCGCAACTGCGCGACGATCACCCGCAGGACGAGGAGCCCGTGAGCGGCGACACCGCCGACACCGCCGACTCCGTCGGCACCGCCGGTTCCTCGACGGGCGACGGGGACAAGGCTGCATGAACCGGGCCTGGGTCCGGGAGGCGATCCGGCTGCTCGAGGCCGACGCCAACCGCAGCGCCGACACGCATCTGCACGTCTTTCCGCTGCCGTCGGACTGGGGGATCGACCTCTACCTCAAGGACGAGTCCGTTCACCCCACCGGCTCGCTCAAGCACCGGCTGGCGCGCTCCCTGCTGCTCTACGGCCTGGTCAACGGGCAGATCGGGCCCGACACCGTGCTCATCGAGGCCTCCAGCGGCTCGACCGCCGTGTCGGAGGCCTACTTCGCCCGCATGCTCGGGCTGGAGTTCATCTCCGTGGTGCCTCGCAAGACCAGCGCGGAGAAGGTCCAGCTGATCGAGTTCTACGGTGGCCGATGTCACTTTGTCGACATTCCGGCGAAGATGTACGAGGAGGCCGAGCGCCTGGCCGCCGAATGCCACGGTCACTACCTCGACCAGTTCACCTACGCGGAGCGGGCGACGGACTGGCGTGGCAACAACAACATCGCCGAGTCCGTGTTCACGCAGATGAAGGCTGAGCGGCATCCGATCCCGTCCTGGATCGTGGTCGGCGCGGGCACCGGCGGCACCAGCGCCACCTTCGGCCGGTACGTGCGGTACCGGCGGCACACCACGAAGGTCTGCGTGGTCGACCCGGAGAACTCGGCGTTCTACGGCGGCTGGGAGACCGGTGCGCCCGACTACACGACCGGGATGCCGTCCCGGATCGAGGGCATCGGCAGGCCCCGGGTGGAACCGTCGTTCGTCCCCGCGGTGATCGACGAGATGATCCAGGTGCCCGATGCCGGATCGCTGGCCGCGATCCGCTTCCTGCGCCGGCGCACCGGGTACTGGGCGGGCGGCTCCACCGGGACGAACCTGTACGGCGCCTTCCAGTTGATCGCGCGCATGCTGGCCGCCGGGCAGGCCGGCAGCGTGGTCACGCTCCTGTGCGACGGCGGCGAGCGGTACGCGCACACCTACTACGACGACCAGTGGCTGGCCGAGCACGGCTTCGACATCGAGCCGCACCTGGCCGTCATGGACCAGTTCCTCGCCACCGGCCGCTGGCCCACCGCCTGACGCCGCTGGGACCAGAACATTCTCTAACCGAGGGCGATGGCGATGGCGGTGAGGACCGACCACGCCAACATGACGAGCCCGGTGTCGCGCAGCACGGGGATCAGGCCGGGGCCGGTGCCGCCCCCGGTGATCGCCTTCACCGGGGTGACCAGCAGGACCGCGGTGACCAGCGAGATCAGCGCGAGCGGGTGGGCGATGCCGAGCAGGATGGTGACCAGGTACGGCACGGCGACCAGCAGCAGGTAGAACCGCCGGGTGCCGGTGTCGCCCAGCCGGACGGCCAGGGTGTTCTTCCCCACCTCGCGGTCGGTGGGGATGTCGCGGAGGTTGTTCGCGGTGAGCACGGCCGTGGAGAAGCAGCCGACCGCGATCGCGCAGCCCACGGCGGGCCAGCTGACGGTCCCGGCCTGGACGTAGACGGTGCCGAGCACGGCGGTGAGACCGAAGAACACGAAGACGGCGATCTCACCCAGTCCCGAGTAGCCGTAGGGCTTCTTGCCGCCCGTGTAGAACCACGCGCCGAACAGGCACACGGCCCCCATCAGCAGCAGCCACCAGCGACCACTCAGGATCACCAGTGCGAGGCCGAGCAGCCCGGCGACGCCGAGCGAGGTGAGGGCGGCGGCCAGCACGGCCTTGGGGGCGGCAGCCCCGGATCCGACCAGGCGCAGCGGCCCGACGCGGTTTTCGTCGGTCCCGCGGATTCCGTCGGAGTAGTCGTTGGCGAAGTTCACGCCGATGATCAGTGCCAGCGCGACCAGCAGGGCGAGGAGCGACTTCCACCAGGAGAACGCATCGATCCCGATCGCCGCGCCCACCCCGGCCACGACCGGGGCCACCGCATTGGGCAGCGTCCGGGGGCGGGCCCCCTCGATCCACTGAGTCACTGTCGCCATATCACCCATTCTGGTGGACGGCGGTCAGTCCCTGGCGGGCGGCACGCCCCCGTGCGCTGCGGGACACGCGCGTCATGCCTGCGGTGAGGCGCCGAAGAACCGGGTGGTGACGGCCTGGCGGTCCACCTTGCCGGGACCCCGCAGCGGCAGCGCCTCGACGAACTCGAACCGTTTCGGCACGGCCGGTGCGCCGAGGGCGGCCCGCACCGCGGCCCGGAGGTCCTCGGCGCTGGGCGCACCGCCCTCACACACCACGGCCGCGGCGACCAACTGGCCCCATTCCTGGTCCGGCAGGCCCACCACACAGGCCTCGCGCACCCCGGGGACGGCGCCGAGCGCGCGCTCCACGGCGGCCGCCGACACCTTGACCCCGCCGGTGTTGATCAGGTCGTCGATGCGGCCGAGCACGGTCAGCCTGCCCCCGGTCAGCTCGCCGCGGTCGCCGGTGCGGAACCAGCCGTCCGCGAACGCTTCCGCGGTCAGGTCGGGGCGGAGCCGGTAGCCGTGCGCGAGCACCGGTCCCGCGATCAGGACCCGCCCGTCCCCGGCGATCCGGATCTTCACGCCGTCCAGTGGGACCCCGTCGTACACGCAGCCGCTGGCCGTTTCGCTCATCCCGTACGAGGGCACGATCGCCACCCCGGCTTCGGCCGCCCGCTCCCGCAGCCCGGCCGAGGTCGCCGCGGCGCCGATGATGACCGCGTCGAACGCGCGGACGGCGGCCAGCCCCGGTCCGCCCGCGTCGAGCAGGCGCGTCAACTGGGTTGGGACCAGGGCGGTGTACCGGGGACCGTCGGCGCGCAGGACATCCGCGGCGGCCTCGGCGAACTTCTCGGCGCGGAACCCGCCGGGGGGCAACACCGCGAGTTCCGTTCCGGCGACCAGCGTGCGGACAACCACCTGCAGCCCGCCGATGTACTGGGCCGGCGTGGCCAGCAGCCAGTGACCGGGACCGCCGAGCCGGGTGTGCGTCGCGGTGGCCGAGGCGAGAAGGGCGTCCGCGGACAGCAGCACGCCCTTCGGCTCCCCGGTGGAGCCCGAGGTGGCGATGATCACGGCGGTGCCGGGTTCCGCCGGCTCCTCCGGCGCCATGGCCGTGATCAGCCCCTCGGACCCGGAGGCCAGCGGCAGGACAGTGCGGCCCCCGTCCAGCGCTTCCGCCAGCGCCGACCGCAGCTCGGCGATCGAGCCCGGCCGGTCGGTCCACACCTCGCGCATGCGGGCCTTCAGTAGTAGTACGGGTAGTCGGAGAAGTCGGGGTCCCGCTTCTGGAGGAACGCGTCCCGGCCCTCGACCGCCTCGTCCTGCATGTAGGCCAGCCGGGTGGTTTCGCCCGCGAACAGCTGCTGGCCGACCAGGCCATCGTCGAGCAGGTTGAAGGCGTACTTGAGCATGCGCTGGGCGGTCGGCGACTTGCCGACGATCTCCCAGCCCCACTGCAGCGCCTCGGCTTCGAGCGAGGCGTGTGGGATGGCCGCGTTCACCGCGCCCATGGCGTGCATCTGCTCGGCGGTGTACTCGCGTCCGAGGAAGAAGATCTCACGGGCGAACTTCTGCCCCACCTGCCTCGCGAGATAGGCCGAGCCGTAGCCGCCGTCGAAGGAGCCCACGTCGGCATCGGTCTGCTTGAACCGGGCGTGCTCGAGCGAGGCGAGGGTGAGGTCGCACACCGCGTGCAGCGAGTGGCCGCCTCCGGCCGCCCAGCCGGGCACCACCGCGATGACCACCTTCGGCATGAACCGGATGAGCCGCTGGACCTCCAGGATGTGCAGGCGGCCCGCCCGCGCCGGGTCCACCGTGTCGGAGGTCTCGCCACTCGCGTACTGATAGCCGGAGCGTCCCCGAATACGCTGGTCACCACCGGAGCAGAACGCCCAGCCGCCGTCCTTCGGCGACGGCCCGTTGCCGGTGAGCAGGACGCAGCCGACGTCCGGGCTCATCCTCGCGTGGTCGAGCGCGCGGTAGAGCTCGTCGACGGTGTGCGGCCGGAACGCGTTGCGCACCTCGGGGCGGTCGAACGCGATGCGCACGACGCGCTTACCCGAGCGTGCCTCGGCGGAGCGGTGGTAGGTGATGTCGGTGAAGCTGAAACCCTCGACCTCGGTCCACGCGGTCGGGTCGAACAGCTCGGAAACCTGGGCGTCATGCACGTTTGGGAGAATAGGACGTGTGGCCATGATGACGGACGACGCACCAGGAGGCGCCTGGTGAATCCGTCCACGGCGCAGGCCAAGGTCATCATCGACGAACTCGTCCGCAACACCGTTTCCCATGTGGTGCTCTCGCCGGGTTCACGCAACGCACCGCTCTCGCTCGCACTGCACGACGCCGCCGCGGCGGGCAGGCTCCAGTTGCACGTCCGCATCGACGAGCGGGGCGCCGGCTTCCTCGCACTGGGGATCGCCGCCCGTACCGGTCGCCCGGTCGCCGTGGTCTGCACCTCGGGCACCGCCGCCGCCAACTTCCACCCCGCGGTACTGGAAGCGGACCGGGCGGGCGTGCCGCTGATCGTGCTGACCGCCGACCGCCCGCCCGAGCTGCGCGCGGCCGGGGCGAACCAGGTGATCAACCAGCAGCGGCTCTACGGGGACGCGGTGCGGTACTTCGACGAGTTCGCCGTCGCCGAACGCCGGGCCGGGCAGAACGCCTACTGGCGCAGCCAGGTGTGCCGTGCGTGGAACGCGGCCTACGGGGAGTGGCGCTGCGGGCCGGTGCACCTGAACATCCCGTTCCGGGAGCCGCTGGTGCCCGACGGCGACGACGAGTGGTTCGAGTCACTGGAGGGGCGGCCCGGCGGCGCGCGCTGGACCGAGCTGCCCGACTTCGGAGCGCTGCCCTCGTTCGTGGTGCCCTCCGCCAGGACCGGGCTGGTCATCGCGTGCGACAGCGGGGTCCGGGCGGCGAGCGAATGGGCCGAGCAGCACGGCTGGCCGGTGGTGTCGGAGACCGGTGGGCTGGGGCTGTCCGGGTCGACCGCGATCGCCAGCGGGATCTGGCTGCTGGGGGCCGAGGAGTTCATCGCGCGGCACCGGCCCGAGCAGGTCCTGTGCATCGGGCGGCCCACCGTGTTCCGCCAGGTGCAGGCGTTGCTGTCGGACGCAGACGTGGAGGTGCTGCTGGTGCGGCCGGACGCGGACTGGCCCGCGCCCGCGCACAACGTCCGCCAGGTCGGGCAGTGGTTCGACGCGCCGACCAAACCCGCGGACCCGGAGTGGCTGGCGAGCTGGCAGCGGGCGGACGGCGCCGCGTCGGAGGCGGTAGCCCGCGCGTTGCGGAAGGAGCCGTGGCCGAGCGGCCTGCGGGTGGCGGCGGAACTGGTGGACGCGGTGCCCGCGGATTCGCTGCTCGTCGTCGGTTCGTCCAACCCGGCCCGTGACGTGGCGCTGGCCGGCCGCATCCGGCCGGACATCCTGGTCCACCGCAACCGAGGTGTCGCCGGGATCGACGGGACGGTGTCCACCGCACTGGGCGCCGCGACGGTCCACCGCGGTCCTTCCTACGCGCTGCTCGGGGACCTCACCTTCCTGCACGACGTCAACGCGCTGCTCGCCGGCGACCGCCCCGACCTCACGATCGTCGTGCTCAACGACGACGGCGGCGGCATCTTCTCGCTGCTCGAACAGGGCGCCCCCGAGCACGGGGACGCCTTCGAGCAGGTGTTCGGCACCCCGCACGGGGCCGATCTGGGCGCGCTGTGCGCCGGTTTCCACGTGCCGCACGTGGTGGCCGGGACACTGGCGGAGTTCCGCGAGGCGCTCGCCCCGGCACCGGGCCTGCGCGTGGTCGAAGTACGGGTGGACCGGTCCCGCCATCGCGATCTGCACGCCCGGATGCGGGCGGCCGTCTCCGGTGCCCTGGGGCGCACTTTTACGTAAAAGTGCGATATCCGGCGGAGCGTGCTAGGCCATTCGGGCGTATCTGCCGGTAAGACCCTTCTTATGGCTGTATCCGGTTGGTTGTTTTCCGGTTACTTTCGCCGCCATGCGTCTGCGAACCCACGCGGGCCTGGGGGCAATCGCCACGGGCATCGCGAGCGTCCTTCTCGCCAGCACCGCCACCGCCGCGCCGGCCCCGGGCTCGTCCGGGGTCGGCGATCCCTACTACCCCTACGCCGGAAACGGCGGATACGACGTCGCGCACTACGACATCCGCCTGACCTACCAGCCCGCGACCGACCTGCTGTCCGGCACCACGACCATCCTCGCCACCACCACCCAGGACCTGAGCAGCTTCGACCTCGACTTCGGCCTGCACGTCAACTCGATCCGCGTCGACAACCTGCCCGCCGCCTTCCACGTCGACCCCAAGGAGTCGGGAGAGCTCGTCGTCACCCCGGCCCGGCCGCTGGAGAAGGGCCGGATGATCACGGTGGTGGTGAACTACGCGGACACCCCCTCCAAGGTCGTCATCGACGGCTACACGGCGTGGAAGAAGACCGCCGACGGCGCGCTCGCGGTCGACGAGCCGCAGAGCTCCCAGTGGTGGTTCCCGGCCAGCGACCACCCGACGGACAAGGCGACCTACGACGTCTCGGTCGAGGTGCCGGACAACGTCGCCGCGCTGTCCAACGGCACGCTGGTCCGGCGCACCCAGCAGCGGGCCGGGTGGACCCGCTGGTACTGGCGCAGCACGCGGCCGCAGGCCACCTACCTGGCCACGCTGGAGGTCGGGAAGTTCGAGATCAACCAGTCGACCACCCCCGACGGCAAGCCGTTCATCACCGCCTACGACCCGGCCATCGGCGATTCGCTTGACGCGGCGAAGGCCAGCGTCGAGCGCACCCCGGAGATCGACGAGTTCCTCGCCACCCAGTTCGGCCCCTACCCGTTCGAGGCGCAGGGCGGGGTCGTCTCGCCGGGGCTGTCCTTCGCGCTCGAAGCGCAGACCCGCCCGGTCTACAGCGGCAAGTTCTTCCGCGCCGGGAGCAACACCTCGGTGGTGGCGCACGAGAACGCGCACCAGTGGTTCGGGGACGCGGTCTCGCTGGGGCGCTGGAGTGACATCTGGCTCAACGAGGGTTTCGCCTCGTACGCCGAGTACCTGTGGGCGGAGCACGAGGGCGAGGGCACGCCGGCCGAACTCGCGCAGTACGTCTACGACTCCTACCCAGCCGACAACGCTTTCTGGCAGGTGCTGCCGGGTGATCCGGGCGTGGCCCACCAGTTCGACGACGCCGTGTACGACCGCGGGGCGATGGCACTGCAGGCCCTGCGCACCACCGTCGGCGACGCCGCGTTCTTCACGATCCTGAAGACGTGGGTGGCCGAGCACAAGGGCGGTTCGGCGCGCATCGAGCAGTTCATCGCGTTCGCCGAACGGATTTCCGGCCGCTCGCTGCACGAGCTGTTCACCACCTGGCTGTTCACCAAGGGCAAGCCCGCCGTCGGCCCGAACGGGACGGCCCCGTTCCGCGCCCAGGGCCAGCCCAAGGCGTACACCAAGATCAAGAGCACCCACGAGTCGCTGGCGCAGGCCCGCCAGTACTGACCCCGCTCGTGTCCCACGCCCAGCCCGTTGCCGGACTCGCGTTGCTGGGCGTGGGACCCGGGAGGACCTCTATGCTCGGTGCCGTGACGACCAGCGAACGACGGCAGCGCCTCGCGCGCCGTGTCCTGCTCGGCGTCGCGGGGCTGCTCACCGCGCTCTGCGTCGGTCTGCTGCTCGCCGCCATCCGCAACGACCAGGCCATTTCCGGTCATCTCGGGGTGACCACCGCCGACGTGAACGCGGTGTCCTGGGACCGCGCCATCATCCGGTTCGAGACGCCGGACGGCGTCGTGCACATCCCCGCGAACGGGGTGCTCTACCCGAGCGGGCTGGTCGCGGGCGATCTGGTGCGCATCGAATACGACACCACCAATCCGGAGCTGGCCAGGGTGGCGGGCCGGACCGCCGTGCTGACCCTGCTGCCGCTGGGGATCACGGTGCTGATCACCTGGCTGGTGGCGGGTTCGCTGCTGTGGTGGATGCGCCACCGGGCGCGGCAGCCGGCCGCGATGGCCGCCGCCGCCCAGCCCGGTCAGTAGCGGGTTACCGGGTCACTGATGTCATTCGTCACTGAGGCCCGTAGGGACCCGGCTGCTGCTGCGGGTATCCGCCCGGCTGCGGCTGCTGCGGGTAACCAGCCGGGGGCATCTGCTGCTGCATGCCGGGCGCACCGGGCATGCCCGGCATTCCCGCCTGCGGCTGGGGCGCCATCATCTGCTGCTGGGGCACGGGAGTGGGCGCCACGGCCTGCTGGGCGTTCATCTCCTGCACCTGCATGGCCTGTGCCTTGGTGAGCTTGTTCGTGGCCCCGCAGAACGTGCACACGGTGAAGTACCGCGACGCGATCGGGAACAGCGGGATGAAGAACAGCGTAAACTTCGTGACCGCGCGACGCAGTGCGTGCGCGGTGGGGTTGTTGCACTGGGTGCAGACGTAGGTCGCGGTGGTCAGGTCGTGGACCTTGCGCCGGTAGCCGTAGATGATCACTTGTGCTCCAGGTCTTCGCAGGGGACGCGTGCTGAGACGCCGAACCCTACGGGAGCGTTCCGCCGTTGCGTGAACGAATAACGATCTCGGCTTCTTTTGCGGACGTTTGCGCCTTACGCCCGATTTTCGGCTCTGTGGGCCGACTCCTGCCACCACGACAGCACCTGCTCGGCCACACTCGGCGCGGCGACGAGCAAGCCGTCCGCGGGCAGCGCGGTGCCCTCGCCGTGCCGGTCCAGCACCACGGCGCCCGCCTCGATGGCGAGCGCGACCGAACCCGCCACGTCCCATTCGTGGTAGCTGTGCAGTACTGCGGCCGCCGCGTGGCCGAGTGCGACCTGGGCGATCGACAGCGCCGCCGAGCCGAGCACGCGAACCCCGGCATGGGCCTCGGCCGCGCGCTCGATGAACCCGCCCATGCCCGGCCACGGCCCCTTGCGCGCCAGTTCGGTGCAGACGATCGCGCCCGCGGTGCCGTCACGGTCCAGCAGGCGCACCGGTCGGCCGTTGGCTCGCGCGCCGCGGCCGCGGGCGGCGGCGTAGATCTGGCCGCGATAGGGATCGGCGACCACCCCGACCACCGGTCCGGAGGCGTCCACCAGCGCGAGGCTGTAGGCACACCACGGCACCCCGGCGACGTAGTTCGCGGTGCCGTCCACCGGGTCGACCACCCACCGGTACGGCGCCTGCTGGGCGCCGACGTCCGCGCCGTATTCCTCGCCGACGACGGGGATTCCGGGGAACTCCGTGGTCAGCACGCGGCGCGTGTGCCGTTCGAGGGTCCGATCGGTGTCGGTGACCCAGTCGAAGGGGGAGTCCCTGACGTCCGGATGCGCGCCGCGCCCGGCGGTCGCGGTGATCACGTCCGTCGCGTCGTTGGCCAGCCGGCCCGCTACTTCGAGCGCTCGCGACAGCAGGCCGGGCTCGACCGGCTGGGACGGGCGCGCGGATAAGAGGGTCATGCTCGCCTAGTGTGGCGATGCCGAGTGTATGGAACGCTACGGCCAGATGAAGTGTGTCACCCTCTCAGCCCAATCGGGTGCCGTCGTTCGGGTGCCTGGCGGGGCTTCGAGAAGTTCCGGCAGCGTTAGCGCACTGGTCACACACCCTTCTCCCGGCGAACCGGACCGGATGGGACCTTCGGGTGGTGCGCGTCGCCATCGTCACCGAAAGCTTCCTCCCGCAGGTGAACGGCGTGACCAACTCCGTGCTCCGCGTGGTGGAACACCTGCGCGACCGCGGCCACGAGGTGCTCGTGGTCGCACCGGGGCTGACCGGCCCGCTCGAGTACCGGGGGGCGCCGGTGGTCCGGATCCCGGCGGTGGACCTGCCGGTGGTCAACTCGCTGCCGATCGGGCTGCCGACGCGGACCGTGCTGACCGCGCTGACCGCCTTCCGGCCCGACGTGGTGCACCTGGCTTCGCCGTTCGTGGTGGGGGCGAGAGGACTGGCCGCGGCGCGGCGCCTGCGGGTGCCCGCGGTCGCGGTCTACCAGACCGATATCGCCGGTTTCGCCACGGCATACGGCCTCCGCCTCGGCGCCAGGGCCGCCTGGCGCTGGGTGCGCAGACTGCACTCCAAGGCCGACCGCACCCTCGCCCCGTCGACGCATTCGGTGGAAGCACTGCGCGCGCAGGGCATTCCGCGGGTCCACAGCTGGGGGAGGGGGGTCGACGTCGACCGGTTCTCCCCGGTGCACGCCGATCCGGAACTGCGGGCGCGGCTCGCGCCGCACGGTGAGCTCCTGGTCGGATTCGTGGGCAGGCTCGCACCGGAGAAGGAGGTCGACCGGCTGCTGGTGCTGGCCGGG
>NZ_VJWX01000186.1 GCF_007713715.1 Amycolatopsis rhizosphaerae | reverse complement strand
TGCACCACGTCCGCGAGCGCCGTCTCGCCCAGACGCCGCAAGGCCTTGGGGGACAGGCGAAGCGACCCGTCCGGCGCCCGCTCGAACAGGCCCTGGCGGCGCAGTTCCCGCTCCAGCTCGGCCAGTCTGCGGGCGTCCACCCCGGCGTCGTCGCCGAGCTGGCGCTGCAGTGCCTCCAGGTCGATGTCCTCCAGCCGTGCGCCCGGATAGGACTGCGCGAGCTGTTCGGCCAGCGCGTCCAGCTCCGCCAGATCGGCCATCGCCCGGGCGCCTTCGCCCAGCCCGAGCGGATCCTGGCCCCGGAAGCGGGCCGAGGAGGTCCAGTCCTCGCCCGGCCGCATCGCGCGCAGCCGCGCGTCCAGGTCCGCCAGCTGTCCGGCGATGCGGGGATCACCGAACGCCTGCTGCGCGAGGCCGGCCAGCTCCGCCCGCTGCTGTTCGCTCATCGAGTTCAGCATCCGCTGGGCGGCGGCGGACCGGGCGGCCAGCGCGTCGATCAGTTCCTCGACGTTGCGCGGGTTTTCCGGGAAGAACTCCCCGTGGCGGCGCATGAACTCGTCGAACCGCTCACCGATGTCGTCGGCCCCGCGGGCGTGCGCGTCGAGCAGCGCGTTGAGGTCGGAGAGCATCCGGTTGATCCGCTCGACGTCCTCGGGACCGGTGTTCTGCAACGCCTGTTTCATGCCCTGGAAGCGGGCCTCGAGCATCTCCGGGCCGAGCAGGTCCCGGATCTTCTCGTAGTTCTCCCGCCCCTGCCCCGAGCGCCACTGGTAGTCCGCCAGCTCGCGCACGGCCGCCGCGGTCCCGGGCGGCAGGGCGTCCAGCTCCGCCTCCTGCAGGCGCGCTTCGTCCGACGGGTCCGGGAACAGCGTCCGCCGCTCGGCGTCCAGCGCCTCGTCCAGGAGGCGCCGGACCTCCTGCAGCGTGCCGTCGAGCCGGTGCCTGCGCTGGATCTCGGACCGGCGCTGCCACACCCGCCGGGTCAGCTCGTCCAGACCGGCCGTGTCCGGCGTCCCGCGCCGCAGCAGCTCCTCCAGCGCGGCGCGCGGCGACGACCCGCCCATCACGTCCCGGCCGATCTCCTCCAGCGCGTCCCGCAGGTCGATCGGCGGCGCCAGCGGATCCGGCCCGTCGTGCCACGGCCCGTAGGAGTACCCCTCGGGAACGGTGCTCATCGCCGCCTCCGCGGGAAAAAGTACGTCGGCGGGGCGGTCACGGCCCGTACACCGTCGTCGCGTCGTCGGAGTCCTTGGCCAGCTGGCGGGCCAGGTAGAGCGACTCCAGCGCCAGCTCCACCGCGGCCGCGATCCGGCCCGGCGGGTCACCGGCGGAAACGTCGGCACGCGCGGCGACCTCGTGCAGGACCGGCAGTTCCGGCAGCGCCGACAGCACCTCCGCGCCCGGCACCCTCTCCCCGGTGGCGACCAGGTGTCCGTCGGCCACGGCCTGAACCAGCGGACGCAGGTTCAGGCCGCCGAAGCGGTCCCGCGCGGTTTCGGCCACCGCGCGCCGCAGCAGGTGCACCAGGTGCTCGTTCTCCCGGCCCTCCTCCCCCGGTTCGAACTCGACCTTGCCGCGCAGCACCGCGGGCACCGCGTCCAGGTCGACCGGGCGCGCGACCGGCGGATCCTCGCCGGTGATCGCGGCACGGCGCAGTGCCGCGGCCGCCACCGTCTCCGCCGCGGCCACCGCGAACCGGGCCGAAACCCCGGAGCGCTGGTCGATGACCGTGGATTCCCGCAGATTGCGCACGAACCGCGCCAGCACCTCCAGCAGCGGCTCGCCGACCTCGGCCACCAGATGCGCCTCCTGGCGGACCACGTCGACCTCGGCGGCCACGTCCAGCGGGTAGTGCGTGCGGATCTCCGCGCCGAAGCGGTCCTTGAGCGGGGTGATGATCCGGCCGCGGTTCGTGTAGTCCTCGGGGTTGGCGGTGGCCACCATCAGCACGTCCAGCGGCAGCCGCAGGGTGTAGCCGCGGACCTGGATGTCGCGCTCCTCCATCACGTTGAGCAGCGCCACCTGGATCCGCTCGGCCAGGTCGGGCAGTTCGTTGATCGCCACGATGCCGCGGTGCGCCCGCGGCACGAGTCCGAAGTGGATGGTCTCCGGGTCGCCGAGGCTGCGTCCCTCGGCAACCTTCACCGGGTCGACGTCGCCGATCAGATCGCCGACCGAGGTGTCCGGTGTGGCCAGCTTCTCGGTGTAGCGGCGGCTGCGGTGCAGCCAGGCGACCGGCAGTTCGTCGCCCAGTTCGGCGGCACGGCGGATCGAGGCCGGGGTGATCGGGTCCAGCGGGTGCTCGGCGAGTTCGGCGCCCTCGATGACCGGGGTCCACTCGTCGAGCAGCCCGGCCAGGGTGCGCAGCAGGCGCGTCTTGCCCTGGCCGCGCTCGCCCAGCAGCACCACGTCGTGCCCGGCGAGGAGCGCGCGCTCGAGCTGCGGCAGCACCGTCCGCGAGAACCCGACGATGCCCGGCCACGGGTCCCGCCCGGACCGCAGTGCGGCGAGCAGGTTGTCGTGGATCTCGGTTTTGATGCCGCGGGAGGTGTATCCTGCCGCGCGCAACTCCCCCACGGTGCGGGGAAGGTGTTCGGGTACGGGGTTCACCTCTACGACGCTAGCCCCGGATCGGGCGCGCCGTCCACGTGGAGCAACTCCAGGCCCGTCTTGCCGTATTCTGAATCTTCGTGTGCTGTCCCAGTGCGACCCTGACCGTATGGACCTCGGCGTGGCTTTCCGGCGCCGCGGCGCCCGACGACGTGCTCGACGCCCTGCTCGCCTGGGGTGAGGCCCATGAGGTGGTCGCGGCCGACGCCGATTCGGCGGTGGCACTCGACCTCCCGCTCACCGGGGATTTCCCGGCCACGCTGGTGCGGCTGCTCGCCGCGCTGCGCGCGAAGAACGCCGGAAGCGCCCGCCTGGTGCTGCCGGTGCCCGGTGACGTCCGCGGGCTCGGCGGGGGCGGCCCGTTCACCGCGGCCGCGCTGCGCGCCGGTGAGGCGGTGGTGCTGCCGGGCATCGGGTTCGGCCTGGTGCCCCAGGCGATCGCGGAGGGCCTGATGCGCTGGCACGTGTACAAAGTGGACTTTCCCGGTGCCTCGGAGTACATCGGCCTCGCCGACGCCGAACACGGGCTGACCGATGCGATCCGGGATTCCGCCGGTGCGCTGAAGGCGCTGGACGTGGCCAGGGACCGGCCCGGGGTGCGCGCCGAGTTGTCGGCGTGGCTGCGGGCACGGCCGAAACTGTCCTGGCCCGCGGGCACTTCCGGCCGCACCCTGCGCGTGCTCCAGCGCGCCGAGGAGATCGGCGGGATCCTCGCGCTCGCCCACACCGACGACCCCGGCGGCGCGGTGTCGGCCTCGGCGGCCGTGCTGCGGGCCGACGCGCTGCGTCCCCTCGGCGACGCGGTGCGGATCGCCCGCTACGCGGCGATCAACGAGGCGGTGCGGCTGTTCACCGACCAGGCCGAGCGGCCCCAGTAGGCCGCCGCACCGGTTCGCAGCAGCCGGTCGCGCACAGTGCCCCGTTGACCGTGCAACCGGCCGCGGTGAACGTCGAAAGCTTGCGGACGGGGGCACCGGACAGGTGCTCGCGCACCAGTTCCACGACCAGCTCCGCGAACCGCGGATCGCCGTTGGGCGTGGCCGCCCTGGCAAAGCCCATGCCCAGCTCGGCGGCCCGTTCGGCGGCCTCGTTGTCCAGGTCCCACACGACTTCGAGGTGGTCGGACACGAACCCGACCGGGCACACCACGACCCCGCGCTCCCCCCGGGCGTGCAGGGCGTCGATGTGGTCGACGATGTCGGGTTCGAGCCACGGGATCTGCGGCGGGCCCGAGCGGGACTGCCACACCAGGTCGTACTCGGTCACCCCGGCCTCGGCGGCGACCAGGCGGGCCGCCTCGGCGATCTGCCGCGAGTAGCGGCGGCCGCCCTCCCCGGGCGGGCCCGCCGCGAGGTCGGCGCTGTCGGGCACCGAATGCGCGGTGAACACGACACGGGCCTCGGACAGCCCGGCGCGCGCGATCCGCAGCGCGTCGGCGAAGGCCCCGATGAACAGCGGGTGGTCGAAGAACTGGCGCAGCTTGGTCAGCTCCGGCGCCCCCTCGCCGACGGCCGCCCTGGCGCGAAGGATGTCCTCGTCGTACTGGCGGCAGGCCGAATACCCGCCGTAGGCGCTGGTCGGGAACACCAGGGCGCGGCGCACCCCGTCGGCGGCCATCCGGGCGAGGGTGTCCTCCACCATGGGATGCCAGTTGCGGTTGCCGAAATACACCGGCAGCGCGATGCCCTGCGCGGCGAGTTCCTTCTCCACCGCGGCGATCGCCGCACGGTTGAGGCCGTTGATCGGCGAGACGCCCCCGAAGTGCCGGTAGTGCTCGGCGACCTCGGCCAGCCGCTCCGGCGGGACGCCCCGGCCCCGGGTCACGTTCTCCAGGAACGGCATGACCTCGTCCGGCGCCTCGGGCCCGCCGAAGGACAACCACAGCAGCGCGTCGTAGCTCACGGCCCTCATCTTGCCGCTATGACCCAGCCCACGCCCTCCGGGGCCGCGGGCGCTCCGGCGCCGCGGAGTGCCGTGAAGGGTCCCTTCACAGTCGGAACGACTGTGAAGGGACCCTTCACGGCACTACCAGGCTGGATGGGGGCGGACCAGTTACATGCCCAGGGCGTGGACGCCGCCGTCGACCCAGACCATCGAGCCGGTGGTGGCGGGCAGCCAGTCCGAGAGCAGCGCGCAGATGCTCTTGGCCACCGGTGTGGGGTCGGTGGCGTCCCAGCCGAGCGGGGCGCGGTCGCCCCAGCCGCTCTCGAGCTCCCCGAAACCCGGGATCGACTTCGCGGCCATGGTCTTGACCGGGCCGGCCGCCACCAGGTTCACCCGGATGCCGTGCGGACCGAGTTCCCGTGCCAGGTACCGGTTGACCGACTCCAGCGCCGCCTTGGCCACACCCATCCAGTTGTAGGCGGGCCAGGCCACGCGCGCGTCGAAGTCCATGCCGATCACCGAAGAGCCCGTGGCCAGCAGCGGCAGCACCGCCGTGGCCAGCGACTTGAACGAGTAGGCCGAGACCTCCACCGCGGTGGACACGTCCTCCTTGGGCGCGTCCAGGAACGGCGCGCCCAGGCAGCTCTGCGGCGCGAACGCGATCGAGTGCAGCACGCCGTCCAGCCCGTCGACGTGCTCGCGCACGCGGTCGGCCAGGGTGCCGAGGTGCTCGGGGTTCTGCACGTCGAGTTCGATCACCGGAGCCGGTTCGGGCAGCCGCTGGGCGATGCGCTCCACCAGCGACATCCGGCCGAACCCGGTGAGCACCACCCTGGCGCCCTGCTCCTGCGCCAGCTTGGCCGCGTGGAACGCGATGGAGGCGTCGGTGATGACGCCGGTGATCAGCAACCGCTTACCTTCGAGCAGTCCGGGCAAAACCAGTCCTTTCTCGCCGAACGGGGAAACCTGGAGGGTGTTGCGCGGGCGGCGCAACGCCGGGGAACGGTGTCAGTGGCCCATGCCGAGGCCGCCGTCGACCGGCAGCACGGCGCCGTTGACGTAGGCCGCCTCGTCGGAGGCCAGGAACCGCACCGCGGCGGCGATGTCGGCCGGATCGCCGTAGCGGCCCGCGGGGATCTGGGCCAGCGCGGCGGCCCGCTGCTCCTCGGTGAGCGCGTTGGTCATGTCGGTGACCACGAAACCGGGGGCGACGACGTTGGCCGTGATGTTGCGCGAACCGAGTTCGCGGGTCAGGGAGCGCGCCATGCCGACCAGCCCGGCCTTGCTGGCCGCGTAGTTGACCTGACCGGCGCCGCCCGAGAGCCCGACCACCGAGGAGATGAAGACGAACCGGCCCCACTTGGCGCGCAGCATGCCGCGCGAGGCGCGCTTGGCGACCCGGTAGGCCCCGGTGAGGTTCGCGTCGATCACCCGGGTGAACTGCTCCTCGCTCATCCGCATCAGGAGCGTGTCGTCGGTGATCCCGGCGTTGGACACCAGCACCTCGACCGGCCCCTGGTGCTCCTCGACCTGCTTGAAGGCGGCGTCGATCTGCTCGCTGTCGGTGACGTCGGCCTCGACGCCGAACAGGCCTTCCGGCGCCCCGGAACCCCGGTGCGTCACGGCGACGCTGTGCCCCTGCGCCGCGAGGCCACGGGCGATCGCCAGGCCGATGCCCCGATTGCCCCCGGTGACCAGAACCGACCGTCCCACGTAGCGTTCCTCGCCTTCGTCTTCGCTTCGATGCTGCCGCGCTGAGGTTAACCGCCGACCGCACCGCCTGCCGCACCGACACCACTACGCGGAAGTAACCGTCCTAAGGGACTGTTAGGTCTGCGCCGCCGCCCTTGCCGCGGACCGGGTCGGGACCGGAGGTTGTTTCCCGTCACGGACAAGGGAGTTTTCGAATGACAGCGCAGTTGTCAGGGCGGACAGCGACGCCGTCGCGCAACCGGGTGGTCGGCAACATCCTGCGCGGCTCGGTGGGCAACCTGATCGAGTGGTACGACTGGTATGCCTACACCGCGTTCAGCGTCTACTTCGCCGCCACGTTCTTCCCCAAGGGCGACGCGACCGCCCAGTTGCTCAACACCGCGGGCGTGTTCGCGGTCGGCTTCCTGATGCGCCCGCTGGGCGGCTGGCTGCTGGGCCGCTACGCCGACCGGTACGGCAGGCGCGCCGCGCTGACGCTGTCGGTCTCGCTGATGGCGTGCGGCTCGCTGCTGATCGCGCTCACCCCCGGTTACCGCAGCATCGGCGTCGCGGCGCCGATCCTGCTGGTGCTGGCGCGCCTGCTGCAGGGCATCTCCGTCGGCGGCGAGTACTCGACCTCGGCGACCTACATGTCCGAAGTGGCCACCGAAGGCAAGCGCGGCTACTACTCGAGCTACCAGTACGTCACCCTCATCGCGGGCCAGCTCGTCGCGCTCGCCGTGCAGATCGTGCTCCAGCAGGTGCTCACCACCGCGCAGCTGGACAGCTGGGGCTGGCGGATCGCGTTCGCGATCGGCGCGCTGGGCGCGCTCGTCGTGCTGTACCTGCGGCGCGGCATGGACGAATCGGCCAGCTTCGAAGCGGCGAAGGCGGCCGACTCGCGTGCCGCCAACGGCACCCTGCGCGAGCTGATGCGCCACCCGCGCGAGGTCGCGCTGGTGGTCGGGCTGACCATGGGCGGCACGCTGTTCTTCTACACCTACACCACCTACCTGCAGAAGTTCATGGTCAACACCAGCGGGATCAGCAAGCCGACCGCGGCCTGGATCAACTTCTTCGCCCTGCTGGTGTTCGTGGTGCTGCAGCCGCTGCTGGGCGCGCTGTCGGACCGCGTGGGCCGCCGCCCGATGCTGATCGCCTTCGGGGTGCTCGGCACGCTGGTCACGGTGCCTTCGCTGACCCTGCTGGCGCACACGAAGAACCCGGCCTTCGCGTTCCTGCTGATGACGGTGCCGCTGGGGGTCAGCGCCGCGTACACCTCGATCAGCGCGGTGGTGAAGGCCGAGCTGTTCCCGACCAGCGTCCGCGCGCTCGGCGTTGGCCTGCCGTACTCGGTGGCGGTGGCGGTCTTCGGCGGCACGGCCGAATACCTGGCGCTGTGGGCCAAGCAGGCCGGGCACGAATCGTGGTTCTTCTACTACGTGACCGTGTGCGTGTTCGTCTCACTGATCGTCTACGTCCGGATGCGGGACACCGCCAAGGACTCGGCCATGGTGCCCGAGGACTGACCGGTCCGCGCTGTTTAGGCTGTGGCCGTGCGGGTGCTGCTGGTCGAGGACGACGACGGGGTGGCCGACGCGCTTCTCGACTCGCTGGGCTCGCACGGCCACACGCCGTCCCGGGTGCGCCGCGGCGCCGATGCCCTGCTCGCCCACCGCGACGCCGAACTGGTGCTGCTCGACCTGGGCCTGCCCGATCTCGACGGCCTCGAGGTGCTGCGCAAGCTGCGGGCGGTGACCGCGCTGCCGGTCATCGTGCTCACCGCCCGCGGCGACGAACGGTCGGTGGTGCGGGGCCTGCGCCTCGGCGCCGACGACTACCTGGTCAAACCGGTGCGGCTGAGCGAACTCCTTGCCCGCATCGACGCGGTGACGCGGCGCGCCGCCCAGGCCCCCAGCCCCGCGGCGCGGACCGTGGTCGTGGGCGACGTCGAGGTGGACCTCGACGCGCGGCGGGTCTTCGCCGGCGGGCAGGAGGTCGAACTGACCCCCAAGGAGTTCGCCGTGCTCGCCGTGCTGGCCGCCCGCGCGGGCACCGCGGTGAGCCGTCAGCAGCTGATGGACGAGGTGTGGGGCGACGCCTATCTCGCCATCTCCCGCTCGCTCGACGTGCACCTCACCCAGTTGCGGGCGAAGCTGCGCCGCCCGGAGCTGCTGACCACGATCCGCGGCTTCGGCTACCGGCTGGGTGCGTGAGTGCGCACCCGGGTCCTGACCGTGCTGCTCGCGTTCGTGGTGCTCGCGACGGCTTCGTTCACCTTCCCGCTGCTGGCGGTCACCGCCACCGAACGCACCCAGCAGCTGCTGCTGGCGCGAGGGTCCGATCTGGAGCGGTTCGCGGTCCTGACCGACCAGGCCGTCACGACCGGGGAACCGGGCACCCTGGCCGCGGAGATCCGGCGGTACACCGAGCTCTACGGCGAACCGGTCGTGGTGGTCACCGCCCGCCGGGTGCCGATGGTCGAGACCGGTGGAATGAGCGTTTCGGATCCCGCGGTGGCGTCACTGGTGGACGTGGTGCTGCGCAACCAGCCGGGCCCGGCGGCCGGGGTGGTGCGGCCGTGGTCGTCGGCGCCGGTGCTGCTCGCGCGCCCGGCGGGCACCGGCACGCGGGTGTCCGGCGCGGTGGTGATGCGGGCTTCGGTGCGGGCCGCGGCGGCGGACGTGGCCCGCACCTGGATGCTCGTGCTCACCGGGGCCGCGCTGGTCGCGCTGGCCTGCGTGGCGCTCGCGCTGGTGGCCACGCGGTGGCTGCTGGGGCCGATGCGGCGCCTGGACCGCGCGGTGGGCCGGCTCACCGCGGGTCTGCCGCCCGAGCATCCGGCGCTGGCGGGCCCGCCGGAGCTGCGCAAACTGATCGCCGGGTTCAACCGCATGTCCGACACCGTGACCTCGGCGCTGGACCAGCAGCGCCGCCTGCTCGCCGACACCTCGCACCAGATGCGCAATCCGATGACCGCGCTGCGCCTGCGGATCGACGCGCTGGGCCCGCACCTGCCCGCGGCGGCGCAGCGCGCCTACTCCGGCGCGGTCGGCGAACTGGACCGCATCGAGCATCTCCTCGACGATCTGCTGACGCTGGCCAGTGCCGAGCACCGCGCGGGCGAACTCGCGGTGGGCGGCCCCGGCGAGGTGTCCTGCGCGGTGGCCGCGGTGGCCGCGGCGCAGGTGCACCTGTGGGAGCCGGTGGCCGGGCGCGCCGGTGTGGAGCTGGGGTGCGCGGCCGGGCCCGGGCGGGCGGCCTGCACGGAGGCCGAGCTCGCCCAGATCCTGGACGTGCTGCTGGACAACGCGATCAAGTACACCGGGCCGGGGACCCGGGTGCGGGTGCGCACCCGGGGCCCCGTGCTGGAGGTCCGCGACGACGGTCCCGGACTCTCCGGGGCCGAGCTGGCACGGGCGCAGGACCGGTTCTGGCGTTCCGAACGGCACCGGGGCCTGCCGGGCACCGGCCTGGGGCTGGCGATCGCCGAGCGGCTGGTGGCGGGCCGCGGCGGACGGCTGGAGCTGGAGGCGGCCGCCCCGCACGGCCTCGTCGTGCGCGTCACGCTGCCGTCCCCGGGTGCACCGGAAGGGACTCCGGCGTGATCACGAGGCGAACCCTGCTGCGCACCGGGGTCGCGCTCGCCGCCACGGGCGCGGGCCTGACCGCGGCGGCGCCACCGGCGGCGAGCGGCCCGTCCGGCCGGATGCGCATCGCGACCGGCGAGGAATCCGGTTTCTACCTCGCGTTCGGGCAGTTGCTGGCCACCGAACTGCACACGGCGTACCCGGGGCTGGACTGCGTCGCGATGCCCACGCCGGCCAGCGTGGCGAACCTGATCCTGCTCGAGGCGGGGCAGGCGGAGCTGGCGATCACGCTGTCCGACATCGCCGAGGACGCCCTCGCCGGGCGTGACCCGTTCCCCCGCCCGGTCCCGTTGCGGGCACTGGGCCGGGTGTACGAGAACTACCTGCAGCTGGCGGTGCGGGCGGACTCCCCGGTCACCGCGCTCCCCGAACTGGCCGGGCGCTCGGTTTCGCTCGGCGCGAGCGGCTCCGGCGGCGCGGTGCTCGGCGAGCGGCTGGTGCGGGGACTGCGCGACGTCTCGGTGCGGCACCTGTCCATGACCGACGCCGCACGGGCGCTGGCGGCCCGCGAACTCGACGCGATGCTCGTCTCCGGCGGCGTCCCGCTGCCCGTACTGTCCGTTTTGGACAACCAGATCGGGATCAGGCTGCTGCCGCTGACCCCGTCCCTGCCCGCGCTGCGCACCACCGTGCCCGGCTCCGAGGTCGTCCGGCTGCCCGCGGGCGCGTACCGCCACGGCGGCGAGGTGGACACGATCGGGATGGCGAACCTGCTGGTGTGCCGTCCCGAACTGCCGGCGGAGGTGGCCTCCGACGTCACACAGCTGCTCGTGCGGCGCGCCGGGCAGCTGGTGCCCGCCCAGGCCGTCGGCACCCAGTTCCTCGACGTCCGCACCCTGATCGGCACCGGTGACGTGCCGCTGCACCCGGGCGCGGCGAACGCCTACCGCGCACTGCACGGCTGAGCGCCAGCCTCGGCACCGGCCGTGTCCGGGACGCCCGTACCGTGGTGCCCATGTTCCGGGTCCTGTTCTACCACCCCGAAATCCCGCCCAACACCGGCAACGCGATCCGGCTCGCCGCCAACACCGGGATCGAGCTGCACCTCGTCGAGCCGCTCGGTTTCGTCCTGGAGGACAAGCAGTTGAAGCGCGCGGGCCTGGACTACCACGATCTGGCGCACGTGCGGGTGCATCCGGACCTGGACGCGGCGTGGAAGTCCCTGCTGCCCGCGAACGTGTACGCCTTCAGCGCACGAGCGCAGCGACGCTACACCGACGTCGCCTACCAGCCAGGAGACGTCCTGCTGTTCGGCCCGGAATCGGTGGGACTGCCCGAGGAGGTGCTCTCCGCACCGCAGATCACCGACCGGGTGCGGCTGCCGATGCGGCCCGGCTCCCGTTCACTGAACCTGGCCAACACCGCCTCGATCGCGATCTACGAAGCCTGGCGCCAGCACGACTTCGCCTCCGGCACCTGACCCTGAACCCCTCTGCCCGGCCGGGAACGCGGCCGTGAGGGGTCCCCTCACAGCGACCGGCACCGGCAACCGGCAGGGGTCAGGGGAGGCGCTGGCCGAGGACGAGGGCGGTCCCGGCGGACACGATCAGCGCCAGTGTGCCGAGCATGACCCATGGCCTGCTCGCGTCGGCCTCCTTGAGCTCGTACCCGATCTGCTCGCCGAGGTCCCGGTAGACCTGCTTGAGCTGCTCGGCGGACCCGGCCTGGTAGAAGTCGCCACCCGACAGGCGTGCCACCTCCTGCAGCGAGCCGTCGTCGACGTCCACGGGCACCTGACGGCCGTCGATCTCCACGGTCCCGTGGTCGGTGCCGAACGAGATGGTCGAGATCGGCACCTGCTCCTTCTTGGCCTCCTGCGCGGCGGTGAACGCGCCCCTCGGGGCGTACAGGTCCTCGGGCACGGTCTGCTTGCCGTCGCTCATCAGCACGATCCGGGCGGGCGGCGGCCCCTCGGCCCCGCCCACCATGGCGGAAAAGCCCTGCACGGCCTGCAGGGCGGCATAGATGCCCTCCCCGGTCGCGGTGGACTGCGCGAGCTTGAGACCGCCGATCGCGGTGACCACGTTCTGCCGTTCCGTGGTGGGCGCCACCAGGACGGTCGCCGTACCGGCGAAGGACACCAGCCCGAGGTTGATCCCCGGGGTGAGTCCCCGGGCGAAGGCGGTGGCCGCGTCCTGCGCCGCCCGGATCCGGGTGGGCTTGACGTCGGTGGCCTCCATCGACAGCGAAACGTCGATGACCAGCATCACGGTGGCCCGGTTGCGGGGCACCTTCTGCTCGGCGGTGGGGCCCGCCAGGCCCACGATCAGCAGGATCAGCGACACGATCAGCAGCGCGGCAGGCAGGTGCCGGGGCCAGCCCTGCGCCTTCGGCGCGACCCGTTCGAGCAGCTCCAGATTGGAAAACCGCAGGGTGCGCCGCCTGCGCATCCGCTGCGCCACGACATAGCCCGCGGTCACCGCCGCCACCACGATCAGCAGCAGGAACCACCACGGCGCACTGAACCCGCTCAGACTCACGCGGCTCCCCCAGACCAGCGTCGTTTGCGCGCGACCACGAACCGGACGGTGTCGGCGATCCAGTCCGAATCCGTGCGCAGGACCAGATGGGCGGCTCCGCACTGGCGCAGGGTCCTCGCCACCAGGTCCCGGTGGGCCTGCGCGGCGGCGGCGAACTCGCGCCGCAGCAGCGCCGAAGCGTGCACTTCGCGCTGCCGTCCGGTCTCCGGGTCGGCGAGCACGATCGTGCCGACCTCCGGCAGGTCGACGTCGCGCGGGTCGATCACCTCGACGGCGATCAGATCGTGCCGGGCGGCCAGCGCCCGCAGCGGGCGCTGCCAGGCGGTGTCGCCCAGGAAGTCCGAGACCACCACGACCAGTCCCCGCCGCCGCGGCGGACGGCGCAACTGCTCGACGATCGAGGTGAGGTCCCCGCGGGTGCCCTCGGCGGCGCGCGGCAGTTCGGCGAGCTTGCGCAGCACGCTCCGCGTGTGCGCGCGCCCGCCGCGAGCGGGCACCCGCGCCGTTTCCACCCCGTTGGAC
>NZ_VJWX01000185.1 GCF_007713715.1 Amycolatopsis rhizosphaerae | reverse complement strand
CGTAATGAGCAGGTCAGGGGTTCGATTCCCCTAGGCGGCTCCGCCGGTCAGGGACCCTCTACGGAGGGTCCCTGACTCATTTCCTGGGCGTTTTTGGGCGAGATCCCTTGCGTCGTTTCCGCTGATCACCCGCTTTGTGCGGTCAAGATCGGGCAAGCGGACCTTTGGTGTGGTCTTCCCGCCGCGGTCTTCCTTGCGACATAACGACATCAGTACCGTCCGATAACGAAATCATCACAGCGTCGAGCGCGCGCCCCGAATCGTGCCGCGAACGCTGATGACCCCCATCGGAGGAGAGTATGAAGTTTCGCGCCCGGCGGTTGGCGCCGCTCGGTTTGGTGCCGATGGCCGCAATGGCCATCGGCATGGGGGCACCGGCGATGCCGGCCCTTGCCCAGGGCCAAGCCGGTACCACGCTGACCCAGGACGTCACCGCCACGCCCCACTGGACGAACACCTACCACTGGACGATCCAGAAGTCGGCCACCCCCACCACCGTGAACCTGACACCGGGTCAGTCGGCTCCCGTCAACTACACGATCAACTTGGCGAGAGACAACGGCACCGAAGAGGCGTACATCACCGGGGCCGTCTGCATCACCAACGGAGGTGCCGTCGCCACCGAGAACCTGGCCTCGACCCTGACGGTGACCCAACCACCGATGACGACCCCAATCGCCACGCAGCCACTGGACGTATCCGGTCATCCGGTTCTGGCGGCAGGTGAGACCCACTGCTACCAGTACCGCGTGAACGTCCCGATCCCGCCGGATGCCGGCCACGCGTACAAGGTGACGGCCGACACCACGATCACGAACCATTCAGGGCACCTGGGAGTGCCCTTCGGTCCGAGCACGTCCGCCAGCTTCGACTGGCCGTTGAGCATTACCCCGGTGCACAGCGAAGTCCGCCTCACCGACAGCTTCGCCGGATATCTGGGAACATTTTCCAGCAGCCAGTCGGTGCCGTACACGCGCACGTTCACCTGCGCCGACGCGGGTATCCAAACGAACACGGCATCCCTGACCTACACCGACGACAACACCCCGGGGCCGTCCGCGTCCGCGTCCGTGCAGGTGAACTGTTCTTCCAAGGGATGCACCTACACGATTGGCTACTGGGCCACTCACGAGCAGGCCACGACCGCGCTGCTGCCGATAACCCTCGGCACCGAAAACGGACAGAAGAGCATCACGGTGGACACCTGGGCGGAGGCGTCCTACATTTTCCCGCCCAGCTTCAGCGGTAACGCCTCCAATGGCATCAACAGGCTGTACGCACAGTTGCTCGCCGCGAAGCTCAACATCGCCAACGGTGCGAGCGACACCGCGGTGGCCGGCACCATCGCCGCTGCCGACGCCTTCCTGGCCACTCACAACTCCGCGGACTGGGGTTCCCTCAACGTGGCCGAGCGCGGCATGGTCAACAGCTGGGCCACCACACTGGACCGCTACAACAACGGAATCATCGGGCCGGGACACTGCAACGAGCTCCCCGGCGGAACCCCCGGCGGAACGTGCTGATTCGAAGTTCGAAGCCCTGGCGCCATCGGTGAGCAGGGAAAGCGGTGCCCGGCCTGTGCAGGCCGGGCACTGCCTTGTCCGGGTACCGCGAGCGCTCGTTGCGGTGCCGGTGCCACCGAAGCCCTGACCATCGTGGGCAGGGCACACTCGCGGCATGGCGTCGCCTGATCTTTCTGGTGTGGAGTTCGAGCAGTACCGGCCCCGGCTGTTCGGGCTGGCCTATCGCATGCTGGGTTCGGCGGCCGAGGCGGAGGACGTGGTCCAGGACGCGTTCCTCCGGTTCCGAGGGGCCGATCGGGAGGCGATCAACGCGCTGTCCGCCTGGCTGACGAGGGTGGTCACCAACCTGTGCCTGAACCGGCTGGCCGCGGCGGCGAGGCAGCGGGAGCACTACATCGGGCCTTGGCTGCCGGAGCCGGTGATCACCGAGGACGGTGCGCTCGGCCCGCTGGAGACCGTGCAGCAGCGTGATTCGGTGTCCTTGGCGCTGCTGGTGTTGCTGGAGCGGCTCACGCCCGCCGAGCGCGCGGTGTTCGTGCTGCGGGAGGCCTTCGCCTACGGGCACCGGGAGATCGCGGAGATCATGGGCATCTCGGAGGCCAACTGCCGGCAGTTGCACCACCGCGCCAAGGCCCGCGTGGACGAGGGCCGGCCGCGCTTCCAGCCGGACCGGCGGCGGCAGTTCGATCTGCTTCAGCGGTTCCTCGCGGCCGCGCAGGAGGGCGATCTGCCGGCGCTGGAGGCGTTCCTGGCCGAGGACGTCGTTTCGTGGAGCGATGGCGGCGGCCAGGTCACCTCGGCCCGCCGCCCGGTGCTCGGCCGGGAGAAGGTCGCCCGCCTGTGCGCCGGGATGATGAACCGCGCCACTGGGGTCGAGTTCGGCTTCGCCGAGGTCAACGGCGACCCGGCCGTGCTGGGCCTTGCTGGGCCGATGCTGCTCGGAGTCTGGGTGATGGAGGTCACCGGGGAGTGCATCAGTGCACTTCGGGCGGTGACCAACCCGGAGAAGCTGGACTTCCTGGCCCGGCAGTTGTCACGTTCCGGGGGGCTCGCTGGTTCCTCCTAGGTGACTGCTGAAGGAGGAGCCTCATGAGTGAACCGATCTTGGTGACGGGTGGGACGGGCGCGCTCGGCCGGGTGGTGGTCGCCCGGCTGGCCGAGCACGGGCGACTGGCGCGGGTGATGAGCCGCCGCCCGGCACCGGCGGAGCCGCACGGCCAGGAGTGGGCGACGGCCGACCTGGACACCGGCGAGGGGCTGGACGAGGCGCTGACCGGGCTGGACCTGGTCATCCACTGCGCGACCGGGATGAACGGCAAGAAGGACGCGGCACAGGCCGCGACACTGGCCGACGCCGCGCGGCGGGCCGGGTGCCGCCACCTGGTCTACGTGTCCATTGTGGGCGTCGACCGGGTGCCACTCGGCTACTACCGGGGGAAGTTGGCGGCCGAGGAGATCTTCGCGCGATCCGGTGTGCCGTACACGGTCCTGCGCGCCACCCAGTTCCACGATCTGGTGCGACTGATGTTCGCGGGCGTGGCGAAGCTGCCGGTCATGCCGGTCCCCGGGTGCTCCTTCCAGCCGGTCGACGTGCGGGACGTGGCCGGGCGGCTGGTGGCACTGGCGACGGGCGACCCGGTCGGCCGGGTGCTGGAAATGGGTGGCCCGCAGGCGCGGCCCGCGCGTGAGCTGGCCCGCGCCTACCTGCGGGCCACGGGACGGCGACGGCCTGTGACAGCGGTGCGGGTACCCGGGCGGCTGGGGCGGGCCCTGCGTCAGGGTGGCAACCTGGTGCCGGAACACGCCGACGGGGTGATCACGTTCGAGGACTACCTCGCCGCGCATCCGGAACCGGCCGGCGTGTCCTACCGGGGGAGCCGTCGATGACTTCCCGGGGTTTGCTGCGGGCCGGGCTCTTGTTCATGGCCGTCGGGTATGGGCCGGCCGGTCTCGTGCAGCTGTTGCTGCCCAAGGTGTTCTACGACGATTTCCCGGCGTCCGGCCGCTCGTGGGTGGCGTTGCTCCCGCCGTACAACGAGCACCTGATGACCGATGTCGGGGCGCTGACGCTGGCGTCCGTGCTGGTGCTGGTGGTGGCCGCGATCCGCATGGAGCGGGTGATGGTGCGCACCGCGCTCGCCGCGAGCCTGGTGTTCGCCGTGCCGCACTTCGTGTTCCACATCCTGCACCTGGAGCATTTCCCGACCTCGAGCGCGGTGTCCCAGACCGTGGTGCTGGGCATCGGGGTGGTGCTCCCCTGTGCGCTGCTCGCCCTGTCGGCCCGGCGAGGTGCGCTGGAACCCGTGCTCACTCCCAGCAAGCCCGCCGAAAGCGCATAGGGTGCGGCTATGCCTCTGTTCTCGTTCGAGGGCGTCAGCCCCACCGTGCACCCCGACGCCTGGATCGCCCCGACCGCGACGCTCATCGGTGACGTCGTCATCGAGAAGAACGTCTCCATCTGGTACGGGGTGGTGATCCGGGCCGACTTCGGCAAGATCGTCATCCGCGAGGGTGCCAACATCCAGGACAACTCGGTGATCCACGTCAACACCGGCGTCTGCGAGGTCGGCCGCAACGTGACCGTGGGGCACATGTGCCTGGTACACGACTGCACCATCGGCGAGCAGGCGTTGATCGGCAACGGCTCCACGGTGCTCGACCAGGCCAGGATCGGGGAGCGGGCACTGATCGCGGCGGGGGCGACCGTCGGCCCGAACACCGAGGTGCCGCCCGAGGTCATCGCGATGGGCACGCCCGCGAAGAAGTTCGTCCCGCTGAGCGACTCCGCGCGGGCCTGGGTCGACCACAACGCGGCTGTCTACCAGGAACTCGCCCGCCGTCACGCCGCGGGTATCGAGCCCGTCGAATCCTGACCGGTTCCCGGCCGTCGCCGTGGGTTCCCGCCCGCGGCGACCGGACGGGAACGAGGCCGCGCGAGGTGCACTAACATCGGAGGTACAGCAGCGACTGGCGCCATTAGGGTGGAGCACCACCGGGAAGCGACCGACAAGGCCGGCACCGCGCGCCTGGGTGTGGCCAGTGTCAGGAGTAGAGACATGACGCACCAGCCCCCCATCCCGACCCTCACCGCCGCCGACCCGGAGATCGCCGGGCTCGTGGAGGACGAGGCGCGCCGTCAGGCCGAGAAGATCCGGTTGATCGCCTCGGAGAACTACGTCTCGCAGGCGGTGCTCGAGGCGACCGGGACGGTACTGACCAACAAGTACTCCGAGGGCTACCCCGGCAAGCGCTACTACGAGGGCCAGCAGTTCGTCGACCAGATCGAGCGGCTCGCGATCGAGCGCGCGAAGTCGGTGTTCGGCGTCGAGCACGCCAACGTGCAGCCCTACTCCGGCTCCCCGGCCAACCTGGCCGTCTATCTCGCCTTCCTGCAGCCCGGCGACACCGTGATGGGCATGGCGCTGCCCGACGGCGGCCACCTCACCCACGGCTGGACCGTGTCGGCCACCGGCAAGTGGTTCAACGCGGTGCGCTACGGCGTGCGCAAGGAGACCGGCCGGGTCGACCTGGACCAGGTGCGTGACCTGGCGCTCGAGCACCGCCCGAAGGTGATCTTCGCGGGCGGCACCGCCATCCCCCGCACCATCGACTTCCCCGCCTTCGCCAAGATCGCCGAAGAGGCGGGTGCGGTGCTGGTGGCCGACATCGCGCACATCGCCGGGCTGGTCGCCGGTGGCGCGCACCCCTCGCCGGTGGGGCACGCGCAGGTCATCACCACCACCACGCACAAGACGCTGCGCGGCCCGCGCGGCGCGATGATCATGTCCGACGCCGAGCACGCCAAGGCGGTGGACAAGGCGGTGTTCCCCGGCCTGCAGGGCGGTCCGCACAACCACACCACCGCCGCGATCGCGGTGGCACTGGGCGAGGCGGCCAAGCCGGAGTTCCGCGACTACGCGCACGGCATCGTGGCCAACGCCAAGGCGCTGGCCGAGGCGCTCATCGAGCGCGGTTTCAACCTGGTCTCCGGTGGCACGGACAACCACCTCCTGCTGGTCGACCTGACGAACAAGCAGATCGGCGGCAAGCCCGCCGCGCAGGCACTGGACCGCGCCGGGATCGAACTGAACTACAACACGGTGCCGTTCGACCCGCGCAAGCCCTTCGATCCGTCGGGCATCCGGCTGGGCACCGCGGCGATCACCACCCGCGGTCTCAAGCCGGAGCACCAGCCGCAGATCGCGGAGTGGATCGACCGGACGGTCGCCGCGGCCGCCGCGCAGGACGAGCCGGCCCTGGACAAGATCGCCGGTGAGGTGCGCGACCTGCTGGCCGCCTACCCCATCCCCGGCTACCAGGCGTGACGCAAAGGGGCCCAACGTGATCGAGGATCACGTTGGGCCCCTTCGGCCTGTGGCGCGTCAGTGCTCGCCGGCCTCGGCGGCTTCCTTCGCCTGGCGGTCGAGTTCACGCTGGTAGGAACGGCGGATCTCGGCCTCGGCCTCGTTCCGGCCCACCCACTCGGAGCCTTCCACGCTCTTGGCGGGCTCCAGGTCCTTGTAGACCTGGAAGAAGTGCTCGATTTCGAGCTTGTGGAACTCGTTCAAGTGGTGGATGTCACGCAGGTGCTCCAGCCGCGGGTCGTCGGACGGCACCGCGAGAACCTTGTCGTCAGGCCCCTTCTCGTCGGTCATCCGGAACATCCCGATGGCCCGGCAGCGGATGAGGCAGCCGGGGAAGGTCGGCTCCTGGACCAGGACGAGCAC
This sequence comes from Amycolatopsis rhizosphaerae, assembly GCF_007713715.1. Taxonomy (GTDB): domain Bacteria; phylum Actinomycetota; class Actinomycetes; order Mycobacteriales; family Pseudonocardiaceae; genus Amycolatopsis_E; species Amycolatopsis_E rhizosphaerae. Next base: position 6,616 of record NZ_VJWX01000185.1, on the reverse strand, counting down.
GTCCAGCGGGTCACCATCCTGGCCGAGGGTGTCGTCGATGAACCCATAGTCGGCCGGGTATTGCGTGGCCGTGAACAGGGTGCGGTCCAGCCGGATGCGCCCTGTCTTGTGGTCCACTTCGTACTTGTTGCGCTCCCCCTTGGGGATTTCGATGGTGGCGTCGAACTCCACGGCGTCCTCGCTGACCTCGTCTTTTCAAGCCGCCCAAGCGGCTTGCGGTTTCGCTAACTTGTCTTCACTAGTGTGGACTACGCGCCGTTGGGAAGTCGCACCGATGTCGTCTAGGCGACTGTGAGTTTGGCCCCTGGTGCGCCGACGCGATGAGGAGGGGTGCGTGCCGCCGCACGAAGATCAGCCACAGTGGCCGTCCGACGACTCGGACGCGTCCGTTGCCGAGGGCTCCGGGGACGGTGGAGCGACCGCGCAGTTGCCGGTATCGCCTGCCGAGCCTGCCTGGCCGCAGGAACCGCCTCACGAGTCTCCCCCCGAGTCGTCTCCCACGTCGTCGGCGCAGGAGTCGGCGGAGTCGGGCGAGTCGACCCAGGCGATCCAGGTTTCGTCGTCCGCGGAGTCTGGTGAGGCGACGCAGGCGATTCAGGTTCCGCCGTCGACGGAGTCGGCCGAGCCGGGCGAGGCGACCCAGGGGATCCAGGTTTCCTCGTCGGCGCGGCCTCCTCAGGCGACGCAGCAGCCGACCGAGTCGGCGGAGTCGAGCGAGGCGACACAGGCGATCCGGCTTCCGATGCCGGAGTCGCCGCCAGAGCAGAAAACCGTGTTCGTCCCGAGGCCGTCACCGGCACCAACGCCGGCGCAGCAGTTCCAGGCCCCGGCGGCACCACGAGCGCCCCAGCCGGTGATGCCCGCTCCTCCGGCGCAGATTCCGCCGGTGCCCTCCCAGCCGATCCCCGGGGCTTCTTCGGCTCCGGCGCCGCCGATGCGGATCGAGCCGGGTGACGGGCCGCGTCCCGCCGAGAGCGGTGGGGGTGAACCGGCCACCGAAACCCCCGTTCCGGAGCCGGATCAGGCCGCGCCGCGGCGGAAGCGGCGTCCCTTGCTCGTCGGCGGACTCGCGCTGGTGCTGGTGATCGTCGTCGGCGTCGCGCTCGCCATGCCGTACGTGTCGAACCGCCTCGGCCTGCCCTGGGCACCGAACCGGCCCAAGGGGGACAGCCCGCAGCCCGCTTCGGTGGTGCTGTCGTTGCACGGTCCGGATGCGTCGGCACCGACGCCCACGAATTCCGGGGTGTCCGCGGCATTGTCGGGCCTGGCGGGCAACTCGGCACTCGGCACCTTCACCGGGATCGTGATCGACCCGGCCACGAACAGCGTCCTCTGGGATCACAACTCTTCGCAGCTGCTCACGCCGGCATCGGTGACCAAAGTGCTCACCAGCTCGGCCGCGCTGCTCAAGGTCGACCACGGTCTCCAGCTGAGCACGAAGGTGGTCGCGGGATCCACACCGGACACCGCCGTTCTGGTCGCCGGTGGCGATCTGACGCTGTCGTCCTTGCCCGCGGGCAAGGAGAACCTCTATCCCGGTGCGGCGCATCTGGACGATCTGGTCGCCCAGGTGAAACGGGCGAGCGGTGGCCAGATCAAGAAGGTCCAGATCGACCTGTCCGCCTTCACCGGTCCGACGACGGGGCCGGGCTGGGACCCCACGGACGCGCCGTCCACCTATGCCGCACCCATGGTGCCCGCGATGCTCGATGGCGGGCGCTCGAACCCCATCGACGACCACTCGATGCGCGCCGCGAACCCCGCGCTCACGCTGCTGCAGACCTTCGCGCAGCGGCTCGGTGCATCGGTCGCCTCGACCAGCACCACCACCGCTCCCCGGGGCGCGAAGGTGCTCGGCGAGGTGCGGTCGGCTCCGCTGACGGAACTGGTCGATGCCGCGCTGCAGCTTTCGGACAACGACCTGGCCGAGGTGATCGGACGGCAGACCGCCATCGCGACCGGTAAACCGGCCTCCTTCTCCGGAGGCACCGAGGCGACCATGGAGGTGTTGGCTCAGAACGGTTTCGACGTCTCCTCGGTCAGCATCAGCGACAACAGTGGACTGTCCACAGCGAACAAGGTGCCCGCCAGGCTGCTCGCCCAGTTGCTCGCCGTGGCGGCGGCGCCGGACGGCAAGGACCCGCGGACGGCGAAACTGCGGCCGCTGCTGGAAGGCCTGCCGGTCGCCGGGGGCAGCGGCACGCTCTCCGATCGCTACACCGACGGGGCCGCGGCACTGGGCAAGGGCTGGGTCCGGGCGAAGACCGGGACCATCTCGTCGATGGGGGTGAACACGCTCGCCGGTGTGGTGCTGGACAAGGACGGCCGCGTCCTGGTGTTCGCCCTGATGTCCAACCGCTCGAACACCGATACGGGCCGCCAGTCGCTGGATGCCGTGGCGGCGGCGCTACGCGGCTGCGGATGCCGTTGACGGCGGGTAGCGTCGACGGCGAGTGGTACGGCGTTTCCGCTGGACTTGGGAGCGACAACCGTGGATCGGGTGATGGGAACAGTGGGCGAGGACAACTTCCGGCCGGTTGTGGACTGGTCGCTCGCCGCGTCCACGGGCGCGTTCCTGGTGCGGGGCGGCCCGAACGTCTCGCGTGAGGAGGCGTCGCTGGCGGTCTCCGAACTCCGTGAGCTGACGGTCGACGCGGAGGCCCATGTCCGTGAGCTGACCGGACTCGGCGCCGGGTTGTCCCTGCTGCCCGGCGAGGTGGTGGACCGGCCGGGCTGGGTGCGGTCCGCGGCGGCGGGCCTTGACGCGCTGACCGGGAAGGCGCTTCGGGCGCTGCCGGCCAACCCGCTCTCCCCGGTGCTCGCCGGCAGCGCCGGGGTGCAGACCGGGGTGGTGCTGGCCTTCCTCGCTTCCCGTGTGCTCGGCCAGTACGACCCGTTCGGCGGGCAGGGGCGCTCCGGCCAACTGCTGCTGGTGGCGCCCAACGTGGTCACCGCCCAGCATGCGATGCAGGTGCCCGGCCGGGACTTCCGGATGTGGGTCTGCCTGCACGAGTGCACGCACCGGCTGCAGTTCACCGCGGTGAACTGGCTGCGGGACTACTTCGCCGACGAGGTCGAGCGCCTGGTCGGAGGGCTCGCCGGGGCCGACGAAGGGCTCTCCGAACTACTGGGGCGGCTGCCCGACGCGTTCCGGGAGGTCAAGCGCAGCAAGGCCGACGGGGTGGTGGCACTGACCCAGCTGATGCGCTCTCCGCAGCAGCGCGAGGTCTTCGAACGCCTGCTGGCCCTGTCCACCCTGCTGGAGGGGCACGCGGACTACGTGATGGACGCGGTCGGCCCGAGCGTGGTGCCCGCGGTGGAGACGATCCGAGCCCGTTTCACGGCGCGTCGCCGCGGCGGCGGGCTGCTGGACCGGGTCCTGCGCAGCCTGCTCGGCGTGGACGCGAAGATCCGCCAGTACGCGCAGGGCGCGGCGTTCACCCGCCAGGTGATCGACCGGGTGGGGATGGCCGGGTTCAATGTGGTGTGGACCTCGCCCAACACCCTGCCCACACGGGCCGAGATCGCCGATCCGGCGGCGTGGGTCCGGCGCGTCCACGGGTGAGCGAGGCGCTGCTGACGGTCCGCCGTGCGGTGCGCGAGTTCCTGGGCGGGCTCGAACCGGCGGACTTCTCCGTCGCCGTTTCCGGCGGCGCGGATTCACTGGCACTGACCGACGCCGCGGCACACTACGCGCATCGCGCGGGCGTGCGAGTGCGCGCGCTCGTGGTCGATCACGGGTTGCAGGAGGGCTCGGCCGAGGTCGCGGAGAACGCGGCGAAGACCGCGCGGGAACTCGGGGTGGCCGAGGCCGAGGTGTTGCGGGTCTCGGTTTCCGGACCGGGCGGGCTCGAGGCGGCGGCCCGGCGTGCGCGGTATGCGGCGTTGTCGGAGCACGGCGGGGAGCTCGTGCTGCTGGGGCACACCCGCGACGATCAGGCCGAGACGGTGCTGCTCGGCCTCGGCCGCGGTTCGGGGCCGCGCTCGGTCGCCGGGATGCTGCCGCTGGACCCGCCCTGGGGACGCCCGCTGCTCGATCTGCCCCGGGAGGTCACCCGCGAGGCGTGCGGTGTGCTCGGGATCCAACCGTGGGAAGACCCACACAATTCCGACCCGCGATTCACCCGTGTCCGCTTGCGCAACGAGGTACTGCCGTTGCTCGAGGACGTGCTTTCGGGCGGGGTGGCGGCGGCGCTCGCCCGCACCGCGCGGCAACTCCGCGAAGACCTCGAAACCCTTGATTCACTGGCTGAACAGCTGCGCGGCGAGGGGGAGACGCTCGACGCGAAGGCCCTCACCCCGGTACCCGCCGCGCTGCGGCGCAGGGTGCTGCGCCGATGGCTTCTCGACGGCGGGGCCCATGACCTGAGTGACGCGCACCTCCGTTCGGTCGATGCGCTGATCGGCCGGTGGCGGGGTCAGGGCGGGGTCTGGCTGCCGGGCGGTTTGGTGGTCGAGCGAACGCATGGCAGGCTTGCCATGAATCGTCGCGAAATAAGAGGGGACTAACCCGTGTACGAGGGCGAGATCGCCTCCGTGCTCGTCACCGAGCAGCAGATCCAGGACAAGATCGACGAACTCGCCAAGGGGATCGCCGCCGACTACGAGCGGGAGGGTGTCACCGGCGACCTTTTGCTGGTGGGGGTGCTCAAGGGCGCCGTCATGTTCATGACCGACTTCGCCAGGGCGCTGCCGATGCCCGCGCAGCTGGAGTTCATGGCGGTCACCTCGTACGGCTCGTCGACCTCCTCGTCCGGCGTGGTACGCATCCTCAAGGACCTCGACCGGGACATCGCGGGCCGTCACGTGCTGATCGTCGAGGACATCGTCGACTCCGGGCTCACGCTGTCGTGGCTGTTGAAGAACCTCGCCAGCCGCAACCCGGCCTCACTGGAGGTGTGCTCGCTGCTGCGCAAGCCGGAGGCGGTCAAGGTGGACGTGCCGGTGCGCTACGTCGGCTTCGACATCCCCAACGAATTCGTGGTGGGTTACGGGCTGGACTATGCGGAGCGTTACCGCGACCTGCCCTACATCGGCACCCTGGACCCCAGCGTCTACGGCGCCTGACGGCGCTCCCCCGAAGGCCGCTTTTCCGCCGGATCCGGCGGGGAAGCGGCCTTCGTCGTGTCCGCGCGATGCCGCCGCATTACGCCCAATGGCCCAGCCCGCGGAAACCCCTGGTGAACACGCTGTGTGCGGCGCGGGAAAGCGGAACCCGACGTGCCGAGAAAGCGTCCTAGACGACGACCGGGTGCGTTAACCTATGCGAACAGGGGTAGTCGCGCGGGCACGTGCGGCAGCATCGACTTGGGGTAGGAGAGAACTGATGGGGAACAGCAGCTACGCGGATGCGGCTGCGTTCAAGAACGCGGCGGTGAACGGCCAGCTGGGAGTCGATCCGGATGCCGCGCAGAACGTGCTGAAGAAGATCCGCGCCGGGAAGGACTCCGTGGAGAACCTCCTGCGCAACGCCGGTTCGCTCGCCGAAGCCCCCAAGCTCGGTGCGAACCCGGTCGGCGACGCGATCGCCGCCAAGTTCGCCGAGCGCGCCGACGGCGGCGGCGACTCCTACTCCCTCGCCCTGCGCAACCTCTACAGCCAGTACGAGCAGGCAGAGCAGGCGATCCTCGCCGCGATGCGGCACTACCACCAGATCGACCAGGATGCCGCGGACGCGCTGTCCGGGCGGGCGTGACACAGGGGGCTTGAGCAGTCATGGCTAACCAGAGCAGCAGTAATTCTCCCGCCACCCCGGCGGGCGCGCCGTTCGCTCCCGTGGGCAGCACCGTCCAGCTCGGGGACAACGGCGAGAGCGCCGCGATCGTCGCGCAGGCACGCAACAGCGCCGGCGGTTTCGACTACGGCAACGACCGCGCGATCGCGGACCCGCCGAACTGGGCCGCGCAGGAGAGCGACCAGCTCTACCGGGGTGCGACGGTGAACAACGACCCGGCGACCGCGCAGGCCACCGGTGAGCTGTGGCGCAGTCACGGCGACGAACTGCACCAGGCCGCCAACGACCTCTACAACGCGATCACCGAGCTCGGCAACGCCTGGGTCGGACAGGGCGCGGCCTCCGCGCAGGGCGCGCTGGTCGGCATCGCGAACTCCAGCAAGCAGGCGGGCGATGCCGCGCACGTGATGTCGAACCGGCTGGCCCAGCAGGCCTCGGCGGCCGCCGAGGTCAAGAAGATGCCCGCGCCGAAGCAGTTCGACCCGGCGAAGCAGACCGCGGCCATGCTGGCGGGCGGTCCGGCGGCGATGGTCGCGGACATGAAGCAGCAGGCCGATGACGCCAAGGCGGTGCACGCCCAGCAGGTGCAGTACTTCAACGCCTACACCCAGGCGATGTCCGAAGTGGACAACGCGACGCCGAGCTTCGGCCCCGAATCGCTCGGGCTGCCGTCCGACGGCTCGATCGGCGCCACCAAGGCCTCCTCGGTCGGCGGGTCCGGCGGCGGCATCGCCGGCGCCTACGGCGGTGGCATGCTCGGCCCGGTGAGCGGGCTGTCGGCAGGCGGCGGCGATTTCGGCGGCGGACGGGGCTCGGCGATGGGTGGCGGCGAATTCGCCGGCGCCCCGGGCCAGGCTGCCCCGGGCCAGGCCGTCCCCGGCC
>NZ_VJWX01000184.1 GCF_007713715.1 Amycolatopsis rhizosphaerae | reverse complement strand
CCCCCAGCAGGCGCGCCACCTCCGGAGCGAACGCCGCCGCGCGCATCTTCAGTCCCAGCGAGGTGTGCCGGAACACCAGCGCCAGCGCCGCCATGATCCCCAGTACCACCAGGATCACCCACACGTCGTTGGGAGAGAACAGCAGCTGGTGCCCGGCGACGCGGAACCCCGCGATGGAAAACGCCGGCGGGTAGGACCGGGGCGTGCCCCCGAACAGCATGCCCGCCAGGCCCTGCAACAGCACGAGCAGACCGAAGGTCACCACCACCGCGTCCAGCGGCGAGCGCTTCTCGACCGGCCGCACGAGCACCCGTTCCACCACCGCGCCCAGCACCAGCCCGCCCGCGACCGCCACGGCCAGCGCGAGCCAGTACGAACCGCCGTGGCCGAGGACGGTGCAGGCCAGGGACGTGGTGACCATCAGCATCCCGCCCTGGGCGAAGTTGACGATCCGGGTGGACCGCCAGATCAGCACCAGCGCCAGCGCCACGGCGGCGTAGACCGCACCGCTGGTCAGCCCCGACAGCGTCAAATCCAGGAATCGGCCCATCACATCTCCAGGTAGGCGCGTCGTACACGGTCGTCGGCCGCCAGGCTCGCGGCCGTGTCGTCGGCCACCTTCCGGCCGAGGTTGAGCACCACCGCCCGGTCCGCCACCGACAGCGCGGTCCCGGCGTTCTGCTCGACCAGCAGCAGGGTCAGGCCCGTTTCGGCACGCAGGGACTCCAGCGTCGCCACGATCTGCGCCGCCGTGCGCGGGGCGAGCCCGAGCGACGGCTCGTCGAGCAGCAGCAGCCGGGGGCGGCTCATCAGCGCGCGCCCGATGGCGAGCATCTGGCGTTCCCCTCCGGACAGCGTTTCCGCCCGCCGCCGTCGCCGCTGTTCGAGCGCCGGGAACAGCGAGAACATCCGCGCCACCCCGGTTTTCAGCCACGGGCGGTCGCGAAGCCACAGCCCGCCGAGTTTCAGGTTCTCCTCGACGGTCAGTTCGACGATCACGCCGCGCCCCTCGGGCACGTGCGCGATGCCCTGGCGGACCAGGTCTTCCGGAGCGGCGCGCGTGATGTCCCGCCCCGCCAGCCGCACCGTGCCCGCCTTCGCCGCCACCAGGCCGCTGATCGTGCGCAACAGGGTGGTCTTGCCCGCGCCGTTGACCCCCAGCACCGCGGTGATCGACCCTTCCGCCACGGTCAGGTCGACCCCGTCCAGCGCGCGCACCGGACCGTATCCGGCGACCAGGCCACTGACCTCAAGCACCGGCCACCTCCACCGGCTCGCCGAGGTAGGCGCGCTGGACCGCGGGATCGGCCCGGATCTGTTCCGGGGTCCCCCGCGCGATCACCTGCCCGAAGTCCAGTACCACCAGCTGGTCGCACAGCCGCATCACGAAATCCATGTGGTGCTCCACCAGCATGATCGTGGTTTCGCCGCGCAGGCCCAGCACCAGTTCGGCCAGCTCCGCGGTCTCCCCCGCGGACAGCCCGGCCGCGGGCTCGTCCAGCATCAGCAGCTTCGGCGCGCTCACCAGAGCCCGCGCGAGAGCCACTCTTTTCCTTGTCCCATAAGGAAGACCACCACAGATCCGGTCCGCGTCGGAGGCGATGCCCAGCCGGTCGAGCATGGTCATCGCCTCCGCGCGCAGGTGCCGGTCGTGCCGCTGCGCCCACGGCGCGGCGAGCAGCGCACCGGCCACCCCGCCGCGAGCGCGATGCGACGCGCCCGCGATCACGTTGTCCAGCACGCTCAGCCCGGGGAACAGGCCGAGGCCCTGCAGCGTGCGCGCGATCCCCAGCCGGGTCAGGCGGTGCGGGCCGATCCCGCGCAGCGAGTGACCGTCGAAGGTGAGGGAACCGGCGCCGGGCCGGACGAAACCGCAGATCGTGTTGAACAGAGTGGTCTTCCCGGCCCCGTTCGGGCCGATCACCCCGAGCACGGCACCGCGTGGCACGGCCACCGAAACCCGGTCGAGCACCCGGAGACCGCCGAACGAAACGCTCAGCTCCTCCGCACGCAGCAAGGGAGAACCATCGGCCATTCCTGACACCACCGCCTCGTTGCAGTGCGGGCCACGCGGACCCGTTGTCCGAATCTGATTCGGTTTGCGGCGAAGAGTACAGCGCGAATCTCCCCTTGCCCAGACTCAAAAATCCGGCCAAGGATCTCGGTTCGGCAACCAAGCACGGGCAGGACTGGCGGTACTCCTAGAACCGGGTTCTACTGGCGGCGTGCACGAACCGGAGCACTGCCGTGCGGGACCCGCCCGGCCTTGGGGCGAGCCGTGAAGGGTCCCTTCACGGCCGATTCGACTGTGAAGGGACCCTTCACGGCAAGCCACGAACCGGGACACGGGCGCGAAAAAGAGGGGCGCGGCGTCCGGGAGGACACCGCGCCCCTGTCGAAGAAAAAGCCGGCCGAAGCCGACGGGGTTACTGCTGCTGCTGGGCCAGCTCGCGCCGCACCTCGTCCATGTCGACCTCACGGGCCTTGCCGATGAGCTCCTCCAGGGCCGGTTCCGGCAGCGCGCCGGGCTGGGCGTAGAGCACCACGCCGTCCCGCACGATCATCAGCGTCGGGATCGAGGAGATGCCGAACGCGCCGGCGAGCTCCTGCTGCGCCTCGGTGTCCACCTTCCCGAACGTGACGTCCGGGTGCCGCTCGGAGGCACCCTCGAACACGGGGGCGAACATGCGGCAGGGGCCGCACCAGGAGGCCCAGAAGTCCACCAGCACCATGCCGGAGCTGCCGACCTTCTCGTCGAAGTTCTCCTTAGTCAGCTCCACCGTCGCCATTTCAGCCCTCCTGATAGGTACCTGCGGGGGTATTATGCCCCTGTCAACGCCGGGGGGCCCGATTTGATTCCCGCCGAGCGGCGGGCGCTCCCCGGTCCTAGCGTGGGAGGACGACCGGAGGGAGCCTCCCATGATGGACATCGGCCTCGGCGTCCGGCTGGACGTGCCGTTCGGCGAAGCGGTCGAGCGGACCCGCGCCGCGCTCAAGGATCAGGGCTTCGGCGTGCTCACGGAGATCGACGTGCGCGGCACGCTGCGCGAAAAGCTCGGCGAACCCCTCGAGGACTACCTCATCCTCGGCGCGTGCAATCCCGCGCTGGCCCACCGGGCACTCACCGTGGACCGGCGCATCGGGCTGCTGCTGCCGTGCAACGTGGTGGTCCGCTCGGACGGCAGCGGCACGATCGTCGAAGCCCTCGACCCGGAGATCATGGTGTCCTCCACCGGGGAAGAAGAGTTCGGGCCGATCGCCGCCGAAGCCGCCGAGCGGCTGCGCGCCGCGCTGGAGAGCCTGTCAGGCCGACTGGATCGGTAGCTTCCCCGCGTCCCGGTCCGCGCGGAGCTGCGTCTTCAGCACCTTGCCGCTGGGATTGCGGGGCAGCGCGGGCACGATCGCGATGCGGCGCGGGCGCTTGTAGCGGGCCAGGCGCTCGGTGCACCAGGCCTCCAGATCCGCCGCCGTCGGCGGATCGTCCGCCTCGCGCGGGCTGATCACCGCCAGCGGCGTCTCTCCCCACTTCTCGTCCGGCATCGCGATCAGCGCCACCTCGCCGATCTTGGGATGTGCGGCGAGCACGTTCTCGACCTCGGCGCAGTAGATGTTCTCCCCGCCCGAGATGATCATGTCCTTCTTGCGGTCGACCACGTAGTAGTAGCCGTCCTCGTCCTGGCGCACCAGGTCGCCCGAGTGGAACCAGCCGCCCCGGAACGCCTCCGCGGTCTCCGCGGGCTTGTTCCAGTACTCCTTCATCACCATCGGACTGCGGTAGACGATCTCCCCGACCTCACCGGGCTTCACGTCGTTCATGTCGTCGTCGACCACGCGGACCTCGACGTTGAGCAGCGGCGTGCCGACCGAGCCGATCTTGCGGATCGAGTCCTCGCCCCGCAGCAGCGTCGTGATGGGGCTGCACTCGGTCTGGCCGAAGGCGGTGGTGACCTCCGCCTGGGGGAAGCTCGCGATCAGGGTGCGCAGCAGGGTGGTCGAGGCCGGGGCGGCGCCCCACGAGATCCGCCGCAGGGCCGACAGGTCCCGCCGGCCGATGCCCGGCACCGCGCAGATCGCCTGCCACTGCGCCGGGACCAGGAAGCACGAGGAAACCCGTTCCCGTTCCAGCAGGTCCAGCACCGCCGCCGGATCGAACTGCCCCGACGGCAGCAGCACGGTCCGGCCGCCGACCAGGAGGTTGGGCAGCAGGCCGGACAGCCCGGCGATGTGGAACAGCGGGGCCGCGGCGAGCCAGACCTTGTCCTCCGGACCGGCACCGAGGTGCGCCATGTTGCTGAAGGCGTGCATCAGCAGGTTGTGGTGGGTGAGCACGGCCCCCTTCGGGCGCCCGGTGGTGCCCGAGGTGTACATGATGAACGCCGGGTCCTGCTCGTCCACCGTCAGCTCGTCGAACTCCGGCGATGCCGCGGCGAGGGCGGCCTCGTAGTCTTCCGCACCGTCCTCGGCACCGTCATCTCCGCCGCCGAACACCAGCCAGGGCCCGGTGTGCCCGGCCTTCTCGCGCGCCTTCGCCATCAGCGCGGCGAGCGGGCCGTGCACGACGATCGCGCTCGCGCCGCTGTCTTCGAGCACGTAGGCCACTTCGTCGGCGACGAGCCGGAAGTTCACCGGGACGCAGATCGCGCCGAGCCGGGTCGACGCGAAGTAGGTCTCGAGCACCTCCAGGGTGTTGAGCCCGAGCACCACGACGCGGTCGCCGTAGCCCACCCCGCGTTCGCGCAGCGTGTTGGCGAGCCTGCTGACCCGCGCGTCGAACTCCTGGTAGCTGCGGCGGAGCTCGCCGAAGGTGAACGCCACCTGCTCCGGAGAGGTCCGCGCGTGCCGGGCGAGCTGGTCTCCCATGGTCATCCCCCGGCCGAGCAGGCGGGGGATCTCGGTTGGTGCTGGCATCGGCCACCTCGACGCTGGTGTGACGGCGATTACTTGCGTCAACTTAGAGCCGTACCGTAGAAACAGTCAACGTTGACTGTAAAAAGTCTTCGGCACTTGCGGGCTCGACGAGGAGGACGGCATGGACATCGCAGGCGGGGTCGCACTGATCACCGGCGGGGCGTCGGGACTGGGGCTCGCCACCGCGCGGCGGCTGCTCGGGGCGGGGGCCACCGTGGTGCTGCTGGATCTGCCGTCCTCCGCGGGCGAGCGCGTGGCCAAGGAACTGGGCGACGGCGCGCACTTCGCCCCCGCCGACGTGACCAGCGAGGAGCAGGTCGCCGGGGCGCTCGACGCCGCCGACGCGGCCGGTCCGCTGCGGGCGGTGGTCAACTGCGCGGGCACCGGCAACGCGCAGCGCGTGGTCGGCAAGAAGGGCCCGTTCCCGCTCGACGCCTTCACGCGGATCGTGAACATCAACCTGATCGGCACCTTCAACGTGATCCGGCTGGCCGCGGAACGGATGCTGCGGCACGAGCCGGTCGGCGAAGAGCGCGGGGTCATCGTCAACACCGCCTCGGTCGCCGCGTTCGACGGCCAGATCGGGCAGGCCGCCTATTCCGCCTCCAAGGGCGGTGTCGTGGGCATGACGCTGCCGATCGCCCGTGACCTCGCCGGCCACCTCATCCGCGTGGTCACCATCGCGCCGGGACTGTTCGACACGCCCCTGCTCGCGGGCGCGCCGGAGGAGGTCAAGAAGTCGCTCGGCGAGCAGGTGCCGCACCCGAGCAGGCTCGGCGACCCCGACGAGTTCGGCGCACTGGCCGCGCACATCGTGGCCAACCCGATGCTCAACGGCGAGGTCATCCGCCTCGACGGCGCCATCCGGATGGCACCCCGCTGACGCGCCGGTCAGCCGTAGAACGCGCGTTCCGTTCCCTGGCCGTAGAGCAGGTGGTGGGCCAGGGACTTCCAGAGGGCGACGTGGGGGTCGGTGGCCGGGGGGCGGTCTTCGAAGGCGTAGGGCATCGCGGCGCCGCGCATGCTGGTGAACAGCACTTCCCGCAGTTCGGGGAAGCGCGGGTGGGCGCACACCACGGGGCCCCAGATCCGGTCGGTCACCTCGCGGATCGACTCCCGCAGCGCCCGTTCCGCCGGCCGCAGCGCCGCGGCCAGTGCGGGGTTGGTGCGGGCCGCGGTCCACAGTTCGATGGCGGCCCAGAAGTGCGGCTCACCGAAGGTGCTCCACAGCAGTTCGATGCACCGGTCGACCCGGCGCGGGCCGTCGGGCTCGCCCGCCAGCGCCTCGGCGAGGCGGCGCTCGGTCTGGCGGAGCCGGACGGTGGCCAGATGCTGGACGGCCGCCACGAGCAGGCCGTCCCGCGACGGGAAGTGGTGCAGCAGGCGGCCGCGCGAAACGCCCGCCTTGGCCTGGATCGCCAGTGTCGAGGCGCCGGAGTAGCCGAGTTCGACCAGGCAGTCGACGGCGGCGTCGAGGATCAGGGCACGGCTGTCCGCCGTGCGCTCCTCACGCCGCCGCGGCGCCGTCTCGGTTCCGGTCACCGCGTCAGCGTAACGCCGCGAGAGCAAAACAGTCGGTGTTGACTGTTCCGGGTGTGACTTGCCACGCTCGAAGCCGACCGAAGGGTTCAAGGAGGAGCCGCAATGTATCCGGGTACTTTCGCCGACACCGATCCGGACCGCCCCGCGCTGATCATGGCGGGCACCGGGGACCGGCTCACCTACCGTGACCTCGACGAACGCTCCACGCGCCTGGCCAACGCGCTCACCGCCGCCGGGCTGGGCCGGGGCGAGGTGATCGCGCTGCTGACCGACAACTCACCGCGTGCCTACGAGGTGTACTGGGCCGCCGTCCGCTCCGGCCGGTACCTCGCCGCGGTCAACAGCCACCTGTCCGCGGCGGAGGTCGCCTACATCGTCGCCGACTCGGGGGCGAAGGTGCTCGTGGTCTCGGCCGCGCTGGACGAGCTCGCCCGCGAGGTCGCCGGGCTGGTGCCGGACGTGCGGCTCCTTCTGGCCTACGGCGGTCCCGTCGAGGGCTACCAGGATTTCGACGCGGTGCTCGCCGCGGCCTCGCCGGCGCGGCCCGCGGACCAGCCCGCCGGCGCGGACCTGCTGTACTCCTCCGGAACCACGGGGCGCCCCAAGGGAATCAAGGTCGAACTGGAGGACCGCCAGGTCGACGAGCCGGGCGACACGCTCAGCCCGATCCTCAAGATGCTCTACGGGTTCGGCGAGGACACCGTCTACCTTTCCCCCGCCCCGGTCTACCACGCGGCACCGCTGCGGTTCGGCGCCTCCGTGCACCGGCTCGGCGGCACTCTGGTGATGATGGAGCGGTTCGACCCGGAAGCCGCGCTGCGCGCGATCGAGCGTTACCGGGTCACGCACAGCCAGTGGGTGCCGACGATGTTCGTCCGGATGCTCAAGCTTCCCGAAGCGGCGCGCACCCGCTACGACCTGTCGAGCCATCGCGTCGCGGTGCACGCCGCCGCACCCTGCCCGGTCGAGGTCAAGCGGGCGATGATCGACTGGTGGGGCCCGGTGCTGTTCGAGTACTACAGCTCCACCGAGGGCAACGGGATGACCTTCATCGGGCCCCAGGACTGGCTGGCCCACCCGGGCTCGGTCGGCCGCGCCGCGCTGGGCGTGCTGCGCATCTGCGACGACGAAGGCAACGAACTGCCCGCCGGTGAGGTCGGGACCGTCTACTTCGAACGCGAGGAGACGCCGTTCAGCTACCTCGGAGACCCGGACAAGACGCGCGAGGCGCAGCACCCCCGCCATCCGTCCTGGACCACCACCGGCGACCTCGGCTATCTCGACGAGGAGGGCTACCTCCACCTCACCGACCGCAAGGCGTTCATGATCATCTCCGGTGGGGTGAACATCTACCCGCAGGAGGTCGAGGACGCGCTCGCCCTGCACCCGGCGGTGCTCGACGTGGCCGTGATCGGGGTCCCCGACCCCGAGATGGGCGAGTCGGTCAAGGCGGTCGTGCAGCCCGCGCCCGGCGTCGCCGCCGGAGCGGAACTGGCGGCCGAACTCCTGGACTACGTGCGCGGGCGGATCGCGCACTACAAGACGCCACGCAGCATCGACTTCGTGGACGAACTTCCCCGCACTCCCACCGGGAAACTGGTGAAGCGGCGGTTGATCGAACGGTACGCGGCCCCGGTCGCGTGAAGCAGATTTCCAACCCCTGAGGAGGAACCGTGCGAGACGCGGTCATCGTGTCGGCGGTGCGCAGCCCCGTCGGCAAACGCAACGGAGGGCTGTCCGGGATCCATCCGGCCGAGCTGTCCGCCCAGGTACTGACCGGGCTGGTCGAGCGCACCGGCATCGACCCCGCCGTGATCGACGACGTGATCTGGGGCTGTGTCGGCCAGGCCGGTGAGCAGACCGGGGACATCGCGCGCACCGCGGTACTCGCCGCGGGGTGGCCGGAATCCGTGACCGGGGTGACCATCGACCGGCAGTGCGGCTCCTCGCAGCAGTCGGTGCACTTCGCCGCCGCCGGGCTGATCGCCGGGCAGTACGACGTGGTGGTCGCGGGCGGGGTGGAGTCGATGAGCCGCGTGCCGATGGGCTTTTCCTCGCAGGGCGCGAATCCGCTCGGCGAGCGGTACCTCGCCCGCTACGGCGGGGTGCGGCCCAACCAGGGCATCGGGGCGGAGATGATCGTCGAGCGCTGGGGCTTCACCCGCACCCAGGTGGACGAGTTCAGCCTCGCCTCCCACGAAAAGGCCGCCGCCGCCCAGGATTCCGGCGCCTTCGACGAGGAGATCGTGCCGGTGACGACCCCCGAGGGCACCGTCGTCTCGGCCGACGAGGGCGTGCGGCGCGGCGGCACCCTGGACAAGCTCGCGGCGCTGAAACCGGCGTTCCGCAAAGACGGCGTGATCACCGCGGGCAACAGCTCGCAGATCAGCGACGGCAGCGCGGCGCTGCTGATGACCACCAGCGAGAAGGCCGCCGAACTCGGCCTTCGGCCGCTGGCCAGGGTCCACACCGCCGTGCTGGCCGGTGACGATCCGGTCATCATGCTGACCGCCCCGATCCCGGCCACCCGCAAGGCACTTCAGCGCAGCGGACTGTCCGTTTCGGACATCGGACTGTTCGAGGTGAACGAGGCCTTCGCCCCGGTGCCGATGGCGTGGCTCGCCGAGACCGGTGCCGATCCCAAATCGCTCAACCGCAACGGCGGGGCGATCGCGCTCGGGCATCCGCTCGGCGGCAGCGGGGCCCGGCTGATGACCACGCTCGTGCACCAGATGCGCGCTTCGGGCATCCGCTACGGGCTGCAGACCATGTGTGAAGGCGGCGGTCAGGCCAACGCGACCATCCTGGAGTCACTGTGACCAACGGCGAAGAACCCTCGTTCCGCACCCGCGTGCGGGACTGGCTCGCGGCGAACGTGCCGGAGACCGACCCGCAGGCCCCGGTGCCGGAAATGCTCAAGACCGCCAAGCGGTTCCAGGCCGCCCTCCACGACGCGGGGTTCGCCGGCATCACCTGGCCCGCCGAGTACGGCGGAGGGGGGCTCACCGCGGCCGAACAACAGATCTTCCACGAGGAGGCCGCGGCCTACGATCTGCCCACCGGCCTGTTCATGATCAGCATGGGCATGTGCGGCCCCACCCTCGTCGACCTCGGGACCCACGAGCAGAAGGCGCGGTACCTGCCTCCCCTGCTCAGGGGCGAGGAGGTCTGGTGCCAGCTGTTCTCCGAGCCGGGCGCCGGATCGGACGTGGCGAGCCTGCAGACCCGCGCCGAGCGCGACGGCGAGGGCTGGGTGATCAACGGGCAGAAGGTCTGGACCTCCGGCGCGCAGCACACCGACTACGGTGCCCTGCTCGCCCGGACCGACCCGGACCAGCCCAAGCACAAGGGCCTGACCATGTTCATCGTGGACATGCACGCCCCCGGGGTCACCGTGCGCCCGCTGCGGGACATGACCGGGCGGGCGCCGTTCAACGAGGTCTACTTCGACGGGGTGCGCCTGCCCGCGGACGCGGTGCTCGGCGCGGTCGGCGGCGGCTGGGCGGCCGCGGTGACCATGCTCGGGCACGAGCGCGTGTCCATCGGCGGGTCGGTGCGGCGCCGCTACGACCCGCTGGCCTACCGCAACCTCGTCGCGCTGGCCCGCGAACTCGGGCGCCTCGACGATCCTCTCGTGCGGGCCGAACTCGCCGCGCTCTACGCCGCCGAGCGGGCCCTTTCGCTGTTCAACGCGCGGCTGCGGCAGGAGGCCGACGCCGGTTCGCCGCCCGGGGCGCGCGGCTCGGTGGCGAAACTGTCCGGTGCCGAACTGCTGTGGCGCGCCACGCGGGTCGCCGGGCTCATCGCCGGAATGCACGCCGCCGCCTGGGATCCCGCCTCCACGGCGGGAGAGGAGCTCGCGGTGGCGATCAACGCCACGCCGTCGTCGAGCATCGCGGGCGGCACCAACCAGATCCAGCGGAACATCATCGGGGACCGGATCCTCGGCCTGCCGAGGGAGCCCGCGGCCGACCGCGACATCCCGTTCCGTCACCTGCGCGTCGGCACGCAGGGCTGAGAAGGGAGACGCGACATGCGGCTGGTGCTGGACGACGAACAGCGGCAACTCCGCGCCACGGTGCGGAAATTCCTGGCGGACCACGCCGGGAGCGCCCGGGTCCGCGAGGTCATGGACAGCCCGCAGGGCTACGACCGCGAGCTGTGGCAGCGCATCACCGGCGAGCTCGGCCTCGCCGGGCTCGTGGTGCCGGAAGAGCACGGCGGCGCGGGCGCCGGGCACGCCGAGCGGGCGATCGTGCTCGAAGAACTGGGCCGGACACTGGCGCCGGTACCGTTCTTCGCTTCGGCCGTGCTCGCGGTCGACGCGGCGCAGGCGGCAGGCGACCACGAACTGGTGGCCCGGCTCGCCTCCGGGGAGACCATCGGCACGGTGGCGGTGTCCGAAACCTGGGGGCCGGTGCCCGCCACGGCGCGCGAAACCGGCGGCGGCTGGGTGCTCGACGGCCACGCCCCACTGGTGATCTCCGGCGACATCGCGGACGTGGTGCTGGTCTACACCGGTGCCTGGTTCGCCGTCACCGAGGGGTTCACGCGTACGACGCTGCGCACGCTCGACCCGACCCGCCGGATCGCGCGGCTCGAGTTCTCCGCCACCCCCGCCCGCAGGCTCACGGATTCGCCCGCGATCCTCGACCGGGTGCGGGACCTCGCGGCGGTCGCGCTCGCCGCCGAGCAGGTCGGCGGCATGGGGCGGGTGCTGGAGACGACGAACGAGTACGCGAAGGTGCGGGTGCAGTTCGGCCGCGCCATCGGGTCCTACCAGGGCGTCAAGCACCGGCTCGCGGACCTGTACTGCGCGTGCGAACAGGCGGAATCCCTGCTGCGGCACGCCGCCTGGACCGCGGACCACGATCCCGGGGGGCTGCCGCTGGCGGCCGCCACCACCCAGGCCTTCGTCGGGCCCGCGTACTTCCAGGCCGCCGCGGACGGCGTCCAGTTGCACGGCGGCATCGGCTACACCTGGGAACACGACGCGCACCTGTACTACAAGCGCGCCAAGACCAGCGAACTGCTGCTGGGCACGGCGGACCGGCAGCTGGCCCGGCTCGCCCGCCTCCTCGACCTGGAGCCGGCATGACCGGCACGGTGCTGCGGGCGGCCGACGGCGCGGTCGCGACGATCACGCTGAACCGGCCGCACCGCAAGAACGCGCTCGACGAAGAGACCTGGGCCGCGCTGCACGAGGCGATCCGGGCCGTGGGCGGCGACCCGGAGGTGCGGGTCGTCGTGGTCACCGGGGCGGGCGGCGACTTCTGCGCGGGGGCCGATCTGAGCGGTGACCGCGAGGGGCGGCATCCGCTGGCCCGGATGCGGTGGATCAACGAGATCGCGCTCAGCCTGCACGAACTGGACAAACCGACGATCGCGAAGGTCGACGGGGTCGCCGTCGGCGCGGGCTGGAACCTCGCGCTCGGCTGCGACCTCGTGGTGGCCACCCCGAGGGCCCGGTTCAGCCAGATCTTCGCCCAGCGCGGTCTTTCCCTCGATTTCGGCGGCTCCTGGCTGCTGCCGAAACTCGTCGGGATGCAGCAGGCGAAACGGCTGGCACTGCTCGCCGAGTTCATCGACGCCGAGGAGGCGGCGCGCCTCGGGCTCGTCACCTGGGTCAGGCCGGAGTCCGAACTGGACACCTTCGTCGCCGACCTCGCCGTCCGGCTCGCCGCACTGCCCCCGGTCGCGCTCGCCCAGTCGAAATCCCTGCTGCACCAGGGCGCGGACTCGACCCTGCGCGAGGCGCTCGAGAACGAAGCCCGGGCGCAGGCGGTCAACTTCGCCACCGAGGACGCCCCGGCGGCGTTCCGCGCCTTCCTCACCAAGTCCGACGCCGTCTACACCGGCCGCTGGGCCGTGAAATGAGTCCGATGACGGAATACGAAGAGATCCTCTACGCCGTCGAGGACGGCGTCGCGACGATCACCTTGCACCGCCCGGACCGGCTCAACGCGTTCACCGCCCGGATGGCGAAGGAACTGGCGGGCGCGTTCGACGCGGCGGACGGCGACGACGGCGTCCGGGTGGTGATCGTGACCGGCGCGGGCCGGGCCTTCTGCGCCGGCGCCGATCTCGGCCGCGGCGCGGGCACGTTCGACCACGGCGAGGCGGTCGACGAGGCGCGCGCGAGCTTCGGCGAGATCGACGGCGTTCCACGCGACGGCGGCGGCACCGTGTCGCTGCGCATCGCGGCGGCCCGCAAACCGGTGATCGGGGCGATCAACGGCGCCGCCGTGGGGGTCGGTGTCACGATGACCCTGCCGATGGACATCCGGATCGCGGCCGAATCCGCCCGGTTCGGATTCGTCTTCGCGCGGCGCGGCATCGTGCCCGAGGCGGCCTCCTCGTGGTTCCTGCCGCGTGTCGTGGGCATCTCCCAGGCGATGGAGTGGGTCGCCACCGGCCGGGTGTTCGGGGC
>NZ_VJWX01000183.1 GCF_007713715.1 Amycolatopsis rhizosphaerae | reverse complement strand
CCCTTCGACTGAGCCGGGTTACGCCGGGACGGAGGCGACGCCCGGGGCCAGGAACGGCTTGCCGTTGACCCTGTCCGAGACGCCCTCGCGGTCGAGGTAGGGCGTGATGCCGCCGAGCCAGAACGGCCAGCCGGCACCGAGGAGCATGCACAGGTCGATGTCCTGCGCCTCGGCGACCACACCCTCGTCGAGCATGATCCGGATCTCCCCGGCGATCGCGGCGAGTGCCCGCTCGCGCACCTCTTCCTCGGTGGACGGCCGGTCACCCAGCTGCCACAACGCGGCGACCTCGGGGTCGACCACCTGGTTGCCCGCCGAGTCCCACTGCCAGACGGCGCGCTTGCCCGCCTCGACGAACTTCTTGAGGTTCTCGCTCACCTTGAAGCGGTCCGGGAAGGCCGCGTGCAGGGTCTCGCCGACGTGCAGGGCGATGGCCGGGCCGACCAGCTGCATGAGCACCAGCGGCGACATCGGCAGGCCGAGCGGCTCCAGCGCGCGGTCGGCCACCTCGAACGGCGTGCCCTCGTCGACCGCGTTGAGCACCTCGCCGAGGAAGCGCAGCAGCAGCCGGTTCACCACGAACGCGGGCGCGTCCTTGACCAGCACGCAGGACTTCTTCAGCTGCTTGCCGAGCGCGAACGCGGTCGCCAGCGCGGCGTCGTCGGTCCGCTCGCCGCGCACGATCTCCAGCAGCGGCAGCACGGCCACCGGGTTGAAGAAGTGGAAGCCGACGACTCGCTCCGGGTGCTGCAGCTTCGACGCCATCTCCGACACCGACAGCGAGGAGGTGTTCGTGGCGAGGATGGCTTCGGGCGAGACGTACTGCTCGAGGTCGCCGAAGACCTGCTGCTTGACGCCCATCTCCTCGAACACGGCCTCGATCACGAAGTCCGCGTCGGCGAAGGCGGCCTTGTCGAGCGAACCGGTGACCAGCGCCTTGAGCCGGTTCGCCGCGTCGGGCGAGAGCCTGCCCTTGCCCAGCAGCTTGTCGATCTCGGCGTGCACATAGGACACACCCTTGTCGATGCGCTCCTGGTCCACGTCGGTGAGTACCACCGGAACCTTGAGCCGCCGCACGAACAGCAGCGCCAGCTGGCTGGCCATCAGCCCGGCGCCGACGACGCCGACCTTGGTGACCTTGCGGGCCAGCGACCTGTCCGGCGCGCCCGCGGGGCGCTTGGCGCGCTTGTTCACCAGGTTGAACGAGTACAGGCCCGCGCGCAGCGTGTCGCTCATCAGCAGTTCGGCGAGCGCCTCGGTCTCGGCCGCGTAGCCGGTGGTGAGATCGGCGGTGCGCGCCAGCTCCAGCAGTTCGACGGCCTTGGTCGCGCCCGGGGACGCGCCGTGCGTCTTGCCGTCCACAATGGACCGGGCGCGGGCGATGGCGGCATCCCACGCCTCGCCGCGGTCGATCTCGCGGCGGGCCGGGGTGAGCTCACCGCGGACGACCTTGGCCAGCCACAGCAGCGACTGCTCGAGGAAGTCCGCCGATCCGAAGACCGTGTCGACGATGCCGAGTTCGGCCGTCTTGGCCACGTTCAGCATCTTGTTCTGGTTCAACGCGTTTTCCACGATCACGGTGACCGCGGCGTCCGGGCCGATCAGGTTCGGCAGCAGCTGCGTGCCGCCCCAGCCCGGGAACAGACCGAGGAAGACCTCGGGGAACGCGATGGCCGCGGTGTTCTCCGAAAGCGTGCGGTAGTGGCAGGACAGCGCGAGTTCGAGCCCGCCGCCCATGACTGCGCCGTTGACGAAGGCGAAGGTCGGGATCTCCGAGTCGGTCAGACGGCGGAACACCGCGTGCCCGGTTTCGGCGATCTCACGCGCCAGCGCCGGGTCGGAGACCGCCTCGACCCCGGAAAGATCGGCGCCCACGGCGAAGATGAACGGCTTGCCGGTCACCGCGATCGCGGCGGGCCCGGCGGCGAACGCCTCGTCCAGTGCGGAGTCGAGGCTGACCAGCCCCTGCGGACCGAAGGTGGAGGGCCGGGTGTGGTCGTGCCCGTTGTCGAGCGTGATCAGCGCGACGGGCTTGTCGAGCCCGGGAACGTTCACCAGCCGGGTGACCGCCCTGGTCACCACCTCGTTCGGGAACGCGGCCTTGGCCTGTTCAGCTGTGAAGGTCACTTCTTGCTCCCGTCGTAGGCAGGGTTCTCCCAGATCACAGTGCCGCCCATGCCGAGTCCGATGCACATGGTGGTGAGGCCGTAGCGGACGTCGGGCCGCTCGGCGAACTGGCGCGACAGCTGGGTCATCAGCCGCACACCGGACGAGGCGAGCGGGTGACCGCAGGCGATGGCACCGCCCCACGGGTTGACCCGCGGGTCCGCGGCGTCGATGCCGAAGTGGTCGAGGAAGGCCAGCACCTGGACCGCGAAGGCCTCGTTGATCTCGAACAGGTCGATGTCCGAAATGGACAGTCCGGTGCGGGCGAGCAGCTTCTCGGTCGCGGGCACCGGGCCCACGCCCATGATCTCGGGGTCGACACCGGCGAAGGAGTAGCCGACCAGCCGCATGCCGATGGGCAGGCCCAGCTCGCGAGCGGTGTCTTCGTCGGCGAGGATCGCGCCGGTCGCGCCGTCGTTGAGGCCGGCCGCGTTGCCCGCGGTGACCCGGCCGTGCGGGCGGAACGGGGTCTTGAGCTTGGCCAGCTGCTCGACCGTGGTGCCCGGCCGCGGCGGCTCGTCCTCGGTGGCCAGGCCCCAGCCCAGCTCGGCGTTGCGGATGGCGACCGGCACCAGTTCGGGGCCGATCTTGCCGGTCTTGACGGCCTCGGCGTAGCGCTCCTGGCTCTGCGCCGCGTAGGCGTCCGCACGCTCCTTGGTGATCGCCGGGAACCGGTCGTGCAGGTTCTCCGCGGTCTGGCCCATGACCAGGGCGGTCGGGTCGACCAGCTTGTCGGCGACGATGCGCGGATTCGGGTCGACGCCCTCGCCCATCGGGTGCCTGCCCATGTGCTCGACGCCGCCGGCGATGGCGATGTCGTAGGCGCCGATGCCGATGCCACCGGCGACCGAGGTCACCGCGGTCATCGCGCCGGCGCACATGCGGTCGATCGCGAAACCGGGCACGGACCGGGGGAGGCCGGCCAGCAGCGCGGCGGTCCGGCCGATGGTCAGGCCCTGGTCGCCGATCTGCGTGGTGGCGGCGATGGCGACCTCGTCGATGCGCTCGGGCGGCAGCTCAGGGTGCCTGCGCAGGAGTTCCCTGATCACCTTGACCACGAGATCGTCGGCCCGGGTACCGGCGTAGATGCCCTTGTCGCCGGCCTTGCCGAACGGGGTCCGGACCCCGTCGACGAAGGCCACGGTGCGCACCGCCCGCGCGGTCGGCGCTAGGGGTGTTGCGGCCACGGTTGCTCCACTCTGTTGTCGCGCGGGCGGCCCCGCGCTCCGCACGGTGCGAGATCCGGCCGGAGGGATGGCCGGTGACGGCCACGGGCGGCCGGGCGACGTCGCACCGACGTGAACGATGTACGAGCGCACCATAGCCCTTGTTACCCGCGGGTAACCAGGGGTGTGGCCTTGTCGAGTGGGTTACGCCACCTTTCCGGGCGTCTGGGCACGCGAAGGGGGTCGCGCTTCGACGGAAAGTGCGACGCCCGGGCGGGAAGGTCAGGAGCCGGAGGCGGTGGCGCGCAGTGCCTTGGCCAGTTCGGCGGCGGTGAGTTCCACCTGCCACGGACGCGCGCCCCCGGCACGCAGCACCTCGGCGACGCTCTCCGTACCGCGGTCCTCCGGGGGGCGCCAGCAGGTGCGCCGCAGCAGATCGGGCAGCAGCAGGTTCTCCACCGGCAGGCGGTGGTGCTCGGCGATGGCGTTCAGCACGGACCTCGCCGCCGCCAGCCGGGCCGCGGCGTCGGGATCCTTGTCCGCCCAGCGGTTCGGCGGGGGCGGCCCGTCGTTCGGCTGCGAGGGGTTCGGCAGTTCTTCGCGCGGCAGGGCGCGCGCGGCCTGGAGATGCCGGAACCAGTTCGCGGTGTAGCGCCGCTGGACACGCCCGCCGAAGACGGGCAGGGCCTGCAGTTCGGCGATGGAGCGGGGTTCGGCCAGGACGGCGTTGACGATCGCGCTGTCCGGCAGGATGCGGCTCGGCGCCCGGTCCCGTTTGCGCGCGAGCTCGTCACGGGCCTCCCACAGGGCACGGACGGCGGCGAGGCCGCGCGCGGTCCGGACCTTGTGGATGCCCGAGGTCCGGCGCCACGGCTCGGCGCGCGGCGCGGGCGGGCCCGCGGTGCGGACCGCCTCGAACTCCTGGCGGGCCCAGTCGAGCTTGCCCTGGACCGCGAGTTCCGCCTCGAGCTTCTCCCGCAGCGGAACCAGTAGTTCCACGTCGAGCGCGGCGTAGTTCAGCCAGTCCACGGGCAGGGGCCGTTTCGACCAGTCGGCCGCACTGTGCCCCTTTTCGAGCTGGTACCCGAGCAGGAGTTCGACGAGCGTGCCGAGGGCGACGCGCTCGTAACCGGCCAGCCTGCCCGCCAGTTCGGTGTCGAACAGGCTGTCCGGGGCGAGTTCGAGCTCGGCCAGGCACGGCAGGTCCTGCGAGGCGGCGTGCAGCACCCACTCCTGGCCGTTGACGGCCTGCCGCAGCGGGTCGAGTTCCCCGGCCAGTGCGATCGGATCGATCAGCACCGTGCCCGCACCCTCCCGGCGCAGCTGGACCAGGTACGCCTTGGGCCAGTAGCGGTATCCCGACGCCCGTTCGGTGTCGACCGCGATCGCCCCTGTTCCCGCCGCGAGCCGTTCACAGGCGCGCTCAAGTTCGAGGGGGTCGGCCACCACCGGTGGCGTACCGTCGGCCGGTTCCTTCAGCAGGATGGGGCCGACCGGCTGCTCCGCGGCGTCAAGGCCGTGATCTGCGGTTTCCACGGAGACAAACCCTACGGGACGGGCGGACCGAAGTGGGTACGCCCGTCCCACCGGGTTCTGTGTGTCGGTCAGCGGATGACGCCCGCGCGCATCGCCAGCGCCACCATCTGCGCCCGGTCGCCGGTGCCGAGCTTGCGCCCGATCCGGGACAGGTGCGACTTGACGGTGAGCGCGGAGAGGCTGAGCTCCTCGCCGATTTCTTTGTTGGACTGACCGTCCGCCACGAGCTGGAGCACCTCCACCTCGCGCGCGGACAGCTCCCGCGGCGTGTTGTCCGTGCCCGGCACTCGCGTGCCGGTCGCCAGCACCGGTGCCACGCTCGGGTCGGCGTACACGCCGCCCTCGAGCACTCTGCGCACGCCGTCCGTCACCACCATGGGTGAGGCCGACTTGAGCAGATATGCCTGGGCACCGGCCTGGAAGGCCGAGCGCACGGCGTACGGGTCGTCCGACGCGGCCAGCACGACGATCCGGGGCCAGCCCTGGCTACGGAGTTCCGTGACCAGTTCGATGCCCGAACCGTCCGGCAGACCGAGGTCGAGGATCGCCAGGTCACAGGGACCCGTCGCGGTCGCTCGTGCTCTCGCCTCGGCTACCGATGCAGCCTCGTGAACGGTGCCCGCTCCCATCTGAGCGAGCCGTGCGGCAATAGCCTCCCTCAGTAACGGGTGGTCATCGACCACCAGCACGGAAAACAGCTCTTCCCGCGGGTGCGGAACCATGCTCGCCGGCAACGCGCCGGCTGGCGTGGATCTGACGGCCTGAGATAAGCCGACGGCAGCCACGTCACTACCTCCCTGGAGTCGGTCGTGCCCCCCGACCGGCACCGGGACTTTCGGCCAATCAGCCGCGCCAGCTCTAGACCGAAAGTGGTGTCGTCGAAGGAGCACTCTAGCCGCCCGGGAGGACTTGCGGGGCGATCCGAGCGGTATCTATCCCGATCGGGTACCGACAAAGTGCTCTCCATGTAGCACATTCGGGCTAATACACGCCCGGTGGCTAACGGATCGCGGAGTGCACACGATAGAAAGACTTTCACGTCTGGCGGATGCGCGTGCATCCGCGTCGTGCATCTGCGCGTTCGCCAACTAGTGGGCGACCACCGAGCGGGGGAGTCGGTTCAGCGGATCGTGGGAAGCCTGAGCCCCGCGGGTGGCCCGGATGCCGGAACCGGGCGCCCGGCGTGCGCGGAGAGCGGGCCCGGCCGGGGCCGGCCGGGCGAATTCGGCGGGAGTGCTTGACACGGCGGCGTGGCGGCGCGAGGCGGTCCTGCCGGTCATTCCCGCTCCTTCCGAGCTGACGGCGCCTCGGCGAGGCGGCACCGGCGATCCCTCGCCCGCCGGGGCATGGGGCGGCATGGGACGACATGGAGTGGTCCAGAGCGGCGCGATCAGGATTATTCCAGATTCCGGATTATCTCCGGTAGGCGGGCCGCCCATGACGTCGGCGGAAAGACCGGGGAGAGAGGTGTTTCCCCGCTTCCTGCGGCGTTTTACGAGGTTTGCCGCTGCTCGAACAGGGTGACGCCGACCGGCGGCAGTCCGGCCACGCTGGACATGAGCTGCAGGAACGCCTCGGCGTGCGGTTCGAGATGCTGGTCGGCCGGCGTCCACGAGGCGCGCAGTTCCAGATCGTCGGACCGGGGCGGGCCGGAGATGTCCCCGAACCGGGCCGAGGAGGTTTCGGTCACAGTGCCGCCCAGTGCCTTGAACGGGGCACCCGAGCACTCCAGCGCGTCGGTGAGCCAGGACCAGCCCACGGCGGGCAGGAACGGATCCGCGGCCAGTTCGGTGTCGAGTTCGGCGCGCACGTAGATCACCAGGCGCAGCACGCCCTGCCACGCCGGCTGGCCCTCCGGGTCGTGTAGCAGCACGAGCCTGCCGGTGGCCAGCACGTCGGCGGGGCCGGTGGCCTCGCACCCCAGTGCGTAGGACCAGGGAGCCAGCCGCTGTGGCGCGCGGATGGTCTCCAGGGTCACTTCCGGCCTCGGCCGGACGGCTTGCAGCGCCGCGACAGCTTCACGGAAGAACTCGGGCGCATGCGTCATCGCGGTCACAGCGCCGACTGTAGGACGGAAAGGCGACCGGGGAACGTAGACGCGCCGAGGGAAGGGGGCCACGGGCCGCGTGGCACGATGGTCCCGATGCCTACTACCGCCTCCTCCAGCCGGATTCCCAGCCGGACTCCGGCCCGGCGGGACCTCGCGCAGGCCCCGCTCCTGGTCGCCGCCCGCGGCGGCCGCCCGTCCCGGCTGCCCGTCTGGTTCATGCGCCAGGCCGGTCGTTCCCTGCCCGAGTACCGCGCGCTGCGCGAGGGCGTGCCGATGCTCAAGTCCTGCTTCGACCCGGAGATGCTGGCCGAGATCACGGTGCAGCCGGTACGGCGGCACGGGGTGGACGGCGCGGTCCTGTACAGCGACATCGTGGTGCCGCTCTACGCGGCGGGGGTGGACATCGACATCGTGCCGGGCACCGGCCCGGTGGTGGCTTCGCCGGTGCGCACCGCGCAGGATGTGGCGGCACTGCCGTCGCTGCACCCGGAGCAGGTTTCGGCGGTGGCGGACGGCGTGCGCCTGCTGGTGGACAGGCTGGGCGAGACGCCGCTGATCGGCTTCGCGGGTGCGCCGTTCACGCTCGCCTCCTACCTCATCGAGGGCGGGCCCAGCCGCACCTACGAGCACACCAAGGCGCTCATGCACTCCGATCCGGAGCTGTGGCACGCGCTGGCGGGCAAGCTCGCCGACCTCGCGCTGGCCTTCCTGCGCGTGCAGCTGGACGCCGGGGCGGACGCGGTCCAGCTGTTCGATTCCTGGGCGGGTGCGCTGACCCTGCGCGAGTACCGCGAATTCGTGCTGCCGCACTCGGCGAAGGTGTTCGCCGGGATCGAGGACTACGGCGTGCCGAGGATCCACTTCGGCGTGGGCACCGGAGAGCTGCTGACGGCCCTGCGGGACGCGGGCGCCGACGTGGTCGGCGTGGACTGGCGGATCCCGCTGGACGAAGCGGTGCGGCGGCTGACGGCGGCGGGCGAACCGGCCCCGGCGGTCCAGGGCAACCTCGATCCCGCGCTGCTGGGCGCGTCCTGGCCGGTGATCGAGGCGGAGGTCCGCCGGATCGCGGCCGAGGGCCGCGCCGCCGCCGGGCACATCTTCAACCTGGGGCACGGGGTGCTCCCGGGAACCGACCCCGCGGTACTGACCAGGGTCGTCGATCTGGTGCACGAACTGGAGCCATGATGCACATTGCCGTCGTCGGAGGGGGCATCTCCGGGATCACCGCCGCGTACCGGCTGCGCGGCAGGTTCGGTGATGGCGGTGATGGCGGTGATGACATTGCCATCACCGTGTTCGAATCGGCAGGCACGCTCGGCGGCAAGCTGCGCACCGTGGAACTGGCAGGCCACTCCTACGACGTGGGTGCCGAGGCCTTCCTCGCCCGCCGCCCCGAGGTGGCCGCACTGGCTTCGGAAGCCGGGCTCGGCGGGCAGCTGACCCACCCCACCGGGGCCCAGTCGACGGTCCGGGCGGGCGGACGGCTCGTCCGGCTGCCCTCGGGCACCGTGATGGGCGTGCCGGGGTCGGCGGAGGCGGTCGCGGGAGTGCTGTCGGAGGAGGGGTTGCGCCGCGTCGCGGCCGAGCCCGGGTTGCCGCCGGTGTCGCTCGGCGGCGGGGACGTGAACCTCGGCGCGCTGCTGCGGGACCGCTTCGGCGACGAACTGGTGGACCGGCTGGTGGATCCCCTGCTGGGCGGGGTCTACGCCGGGGGAGCCGACGGGCTCGGCCTGCGGGCGACGGTGCCCGCGCTGGCCTCCGCGCTGGACGCCGGAGCCGGTTCGCTGACCGCCGCGGCCGCGTCGCTGCTACCCGCACCGTCGCCGTCGGCGCCGCAGAACCGCGAGCCGGTGTTCGCCACGCTCACCGGCGGTCTCGGCACGCTCGTCGACCTGCTGGCGGAGCTGGCCAAGCCCGATGTCCGCCTGAACACCGCGGTGCGCGCGCTGCACCGGCTGCCGCAGGGCGGCTGGCGGCTGGAACTGGCGAACGGCGAGATCACGGAAGCGGACGCCGTCGTACTGGCCGTGCCCGCGCCGGCGGCGAGCGCGCTGCTCGCCGAGGCCGCTCCCGAGGCGGCCGCCGCGCTCGGCGAGGTCCGGGTCGCCTCGATGGCGGTGGTGGCCCTCGCCCTGCCCGGTGACACGGAACTCCCGGACGCCTCGGGCATCCTGATCGGCGCCGGGGAGCGGTACCGCGACGGCACCCCGGTGGCGGCGAAGGCCTTCACCTTCTCCAGCCGCAAATGGGGGCATCTCGGCGACGACGTGCGGCTGGTGCGCGGCTCGGTGGGCCGGTTCGGCGAACCGGGGGCACTCGCGGCCGACGACGAGGAACTGGTGCGGCGCGTCCGCGCCGACCTCGCGGAACTGGCCGGGATCACCGCGGAACCACTCGACACCCACGTCGTGCGGTGGGACGGCGGGTTGCCGCAGTACGGCGTCGGGCACACGGAACTGATGACGCGCGTCGAGCGCGCCGTGGCCGGGGTGCCGGGCCTGGCGGTGGCCGGGGCGGTGCTGCACGGGGTCGGGATTCCGGCCTGCGTCGCCACCGCCGAACGTGCCGTGGACGATCTCGCGACCCGCATCACCTCCGGGCCGTCGCACGCTTGAGTAGTGCCAAGATGGAGTCATGGCGCGCCTGAACTATTCCGAGCTCAACAACACCATCCGCTACACCGCCTGGTCCGTGTTCCGGGTCGAGCCCGGCAGGCTCCCCGACGACCGCGGCGCCGCCGCCCAGGAGACCACCGAGTACCTGGAGGCGCTGGAGGGCAAGGGTGTGGTCGTGCGCGGCGTGTACGACGTGTCCGGTCTGCGGGCGGACGCCGACTACATGATCTGGTGGCACGCCGAGGAGCCGGAGCAGGTCCAGGCGGCCTACACCGGGTTCCGCCGCACCCCGCTGGGCCGGGTGTCCACCCCGGTGTGGAGCCAGTTCGCGCTGCACCGGCCCGCGGAGTTCAACAAGAGCCACATCCCGGCGTTCCTCGCCGAAGAAGAGCCCCGCAAGTACGTCTGCGTGTACCCGTTCGTGCGCTCCTACGAGTGGTACCTGCTGGCCGACGACGAGCGCCGCAAGCTGCTCGCCGAGCACGGCCGCATGGCGCGGGACTACCCCGACGTGCGGGCCAACACGGTGGCGTCGTTCGCGCTGGGCGACTACGAGTGGATGCTCGCCTTCGAAGCGGACGAACTGCACCGGATCGTGGACCTGATGCGGCACCTGCGCGGCAGTGAGACCCGGCGCCACGTGCGCGAGGAGACCCCGTTCTACACCGGCACGAGGGTGCAGCCCGCCGAGCTGATCGCGGCGCTCCCGTAACAGGGTGTTCGAGACCGAACTGGGTGCCCTGTGGCACTCGCTGACCGGCGAGCACCCCGCGCCAGGGGCAGTGGAGATCACCGGCGGGGAAGATGTGCTGCCCGGGCCGTTCCGGGTCGCGGCGGCCGCCTCCCTGAGCATCGCGGCGGCCACGCTGGCGGCCGCGGAACTGGCCCGCCTGAAGGGGACCGAACCCGGTCCGGTGTCGGTGGACACCGGGCACGCCGCGGCCGCGTTCCGCAGTGAGCGGTACCTGCGCGTGGACGGAGGGCTGCCGCCGGATGCCTGGCAGGGCCTGTCCGGGGACTACCGGGCCGCCGACGGCTGGGTGAAGCTGCACTGCAACTACCCGCACCACGGTGAGGCGGTCCGGCGGGCGCTGAACGTGCCGGACAGCCGGGAGGCCGTCGGGGAAGCGGTCGCGCGGCGCACGGCGTGGGACGTCCAGGAGGCGGTGATCGCCGAGGGAGGGGCCGCCGCGGCGATGCGCACCCGCGCCCAGTGGCTGGCGCACCCGCAGGGGCAGGCGCTGGCCGGCGCGCCGCTGGCGGAGTTCACCGCGATCGGGCCCGCTCCGGTACCACCACCCCGTCCGTCCACTTCGGACAGGCCGCTCGGAGGGATCCGGGTGCTGGAGCTGACCCACGTGATCGCCGGGCCGGTCGCGGGGCGCGTGCTGTCCGCGCACGGCGCGGACGTGCTGCACATCGGCGCCGCCCACCTGCCCACCCTGCCGATGCTGGCGATGGACACCGGTTTCGGCAAGCGGTCGGCCCATCTCGACCTGCGCACGGCAGCGGGGCGCGACCGGCTGTGGGAACTGGTCGCCGAGGCGGACGTGTTCGTGCAGTCCTACCGGCCGGGCGCGCTCGCCGGACTGGGTTTCACCGCGGAGAAACTGGCGCAGGCCAGCCCCGGCATCGTGCTCGTCGAACTCGACGCCTACGGCTGGCAGGGGCCCTGGGCGCGCCGCCGGGGTTTCGACAGCCTGGTGCAGATGGCCGGCGGGATCGCGGCGGAAACGGCGACCGGCAAGCCGGAGCCACTGCCCGCACAGGCGCTCGACCACGCCACCGGCTGGCTGGCGGGCGCGGCGGCGATGACGGGGCTGCGGCGCCGCGCGCTGGAGGGGGCGAGCCTGCGGGCCCGGCTTTCCCTGGCCCGCACCGGGCGGTGGCTGGACGAACTCGGCCGGACCGAAGGCGGCGCGGCCGAGCCGGACGTGACGGACCTGCTGGAGAAGACCGAAAGCGGGTTCGGCACGCTCACGCACGTGCGCGTGCCGGGCATCCTGCCGGGCGCCATGCCCTACTGGGCACACGGTTCCCCGCTGCCGGGCGCGGACGCCGCGATGTTCAGCTCTCCGGCAGCAGCCTGAGCGCGATCGAGTTGATGCAGTACCGCTCGTCGGTCGGGGTGGGGTAGCCCTCGCCGCGGAAGACGTGGCCGAGGTGGCTGTGGCAGGACGCGCACAGCACCTCGGTGCGCGCCATCCCCATCGAGTGGTCTTCCCGCAGGATCACCGCGTCGGAGTCGGCCGGGTCGAAGAACGACGGCCAGCCGCAGTGGCTTTCGAACTTGGTGTCGCTGCGGAACAGTTCGGCGCCGCAGGCGCGGCACTCGTAGACGCCCTCGGCCTTGGTGTCGGTGTACTCGCCGGTGAACGGGCGTTCCGTGGCCGCCTGGCGGAGCACCGCGTACTCCTCGGGCCCGAGCTGCTCCCGCCATTCCTGCTCGGTCTTGACCACCCGGGGCGTCGAACCCGTGACAGGTTTCATGCCGCCAGGTTACCCGTCCCCGTCACTGTGCCAGCCAGCGCAGAGCGTGGAGGACGATGTCCCAGCCCGCCACCACGACGCCGAACACGATCAGCACCACCACGATCGCCGCGACCCACCAGCGAAGCCCGCCCGCGCGGGTGCTGGACTCGGCGAAATCGGCCACGCGGTGCAGCGAGGCCTCGACGGTGAACCCCGGTTCGGCCCGGCGCATGCGGTCCAGATGCTCGGCGAACGCCTTTACCTCGGGATCGTGCGGGTCCAGCCCGATCAGGTCCTCGTCGAGCCGGGGATCACGCTCGTTTCCGGCCATACCCCCACGGTAGGCCATCAACCGATGCGGGTGTCGGCGTCGATGCGCAGGCCCTCGGTCGTGTTCACCACGCGCCAGCCGCCGACCCGGCCGACACCGGCGATGGTGGTGTAC
This sequence comes from Amycolatopsis rhizosphaerae, assembly GCF_007713715.1. GTDB lineage: Bacteria > Actinomycetota > Actinomycetes > Mycobacteriales > Pseudonocardiaceae > Amycolatopsis_E > Amycolatopsis_E rhizosphaerae. Next base: position 491 of record NZ_VJWX01000183.1, on the reverse strand, counting down.
ATGTCCACCGAGCCGTCGCTGTTGCTCCCCTTGTCGGCGGTGATGGAGATCCAACTGCTCAGCTTGTGGGCCGACCAGTACGCCTGGAAGTTGGCTTCGCTGCCGTACACCGACTGCGCGGCGGGCGTGAGCAGGTTCCACGCGGCGTCGCCGGGCAGGTCGGAGAGGAACTGACTGACGAAGTTGCCCGCCCGGCTGTAGTCGATGGAGCCGCCGACGTGGGGAGTCTGGCCCAGCGCGGCCGACGCGGCACTGCTGGGCGCGCTGGACTGCGGGGCGGTGGTCTGCTTGGTGGTGCTGCCGGTGGCCGGATGCGTGCCGCCGCCCGTGGGGGAGCCGCCCAGGTTGGACACGATCACCACGATCACCACGATGACCACGACGGCGGCCGCGGCCGAGCCGAGCAACACCTTCTTGCGCTTGGCATCGGCGGCCGAGGCCTGGTTCGCCGGGCGCGAGGGCGGGATGAAGGCCGCGGTCGGGTTACGCGG
>NZ_VJWX01000182.1 GCF_007713715.1 Amycolatopsis rhizosphaerae | reverse complement strand
TCCTGAACCTGCCCTCGACCGTGGAAATGGCCACGCCCAACGTCTACGCCGACTCGATCGAGTGGATGAACCGCAACCTCGACCGGCGCGACGCGGTGATCCTGTCCCTGCACCCGCACAACGACCGCGGGACCGCGGTGGCCGCGGCCGAACTGGGCTACCAGGCCGGCGCGGACCGCATCGAGGGCTGCCTGTTCGGCAACGGCGAGCGCACCGGCAACGTGGACCTGGTCGCACTGGGCATGAACCTGTTCAGCCAGGGCATCGACCCGCAGATCGACTTCTCCGACATCGACGAGGTCAAGCGCACCGTCGAGTACTGCAACCAGCTTCCGGTGCCCGAGCGCAGCCCGTGGGGCGGCGACCTGGTGTTCACCGCCTTCTCCGGCAGCCACCAGGACGCCATCAACAAGGGCCTGGACGCGCTGAACCGCGCCGCCGAGAAGGAAGGCGTCCCGGTCGACGAGTACCCGTGGGAGGTTCCGTACCTGCCCATCGACCCGAAGGACGTCGGCCGCACCTACGAGGCCGTGATCAGGGTGAACTCGCAGTCCGGCAAGGGCGGCGTCGCCTACATCATGAAGACCGAGCACCAGCTGGACCTGCCCCGGCGGCTGCAGATCGAGTTCTCCAAGGTCATCCAGCGCCACACCGACACCCAGGGTGGCGAGGTCGCCCCGGCCACCATGTGGAACGCCTTCTCGGCCGAGTACCTGGAGCCGAACAGCCCGCTGGAGCTGGTCCGCCAGCACGTCACGGCCAACGGCGACTACAAGCTGACCGCGACCGTCCGCCTCGACGGTGACGAGCAGGAGATCACCGGCTCCGGCAACGGCCCGATCGCGGCTTTCTTCGACGCGCTGTCCACCGTCGGGTTCGACCTGCGGCTGATGGACTACAGCGAGCACACGCTCACCCCCGGCGACGACTCGCGGGCGGCCTCATACATCGAGTGCGCCGTCGGCGACAAGGTCTACTGGGGCGTGGGCATCGACCCGTCGATCGTGACCGCTTCGCTGCGCGCCGTCGTCTCGGCGGTCAACCGCAGCCACCGCTGACCGGCCCGGTTCGGGGGGCGGCACCGCTCGGTGCCGCCCCTTGATCATGCGCGGGCGGCGGTGGCGGAGGCGACCTCGGCGTGGAGGACGGCGAGCACGCCGGCCACCGCGGGCCTGCTCGACGCTCCGGCCCGCAGCACGGCCTCGATGTGCCGGGCGGCGCGGATCCCGGCGAGCGGACGGCGGAGCAGCCGCCGTCCCCGTGCCGTGTCGATCGTGTACCGCGGGAGCAGGGCGATGCCGTGCCCGGCGGCCACCAGCGCCTCGGTGATGCGGAAGTCGTTGATGCGCTGAACCACCCTCGGCCGCACCCCCGTGCGCACGGCGAGCGACCGCAGCACGTCGTCCACCGGGAAACCCACGTCCACCCCGATCCAGCGCTCGCCCGCGAGTTCGGTCAGTTCGACCTTGCGCCGCGAGGCCAGCCGGTGCCCCGGCGGCAACGCCACGTCGAGGGGTTCCCGCAGCAGGTGGTCGACTTCCAGCCTGCTGGAGGAGAACGGTTCCGCGTGCTCGTCGCGGTGGGCGACCACGATGTCGAAGTCCGCCACCAGCGCCGGCACCTCGGACGGGGTCATGTCGATGTCCCGCACATCGACTTCGAGGCCCTCGCATTCGTCGATCCGCCTCAGCAGTCCGGGCAGCAGCATCAGCGCGGCGGACGGGAAGATCGCGAGCCGCACGCGGCCGCGGGGTGCGCTGCGGTAGGTGTCCAGCTCCGCCTCGGCCCGTTCGACCGCGGCGAGCACTTCGTCCGCCCGGTTCACCAGGGACCGGCCCGCGTCGGTGAGCCGCAGTCCGCGCCCGGCCGGTTCGGTGAGCGGCACGCCGACCTCGTCCTGCAGCGCCCTCAGCTGCTGCGACACCGCGGACGGGGTGCAGTGCAGGGCCGCGGCCGTGGCGGTCACGCTGCCGCGGTCGGCGAACTCCCGGAGCACCCGCAGTCTCGCCACATCCACGATCGTGAAGTCTAGCTTAAGGGTTATTGCAAATAATCTCGCTTGTCCTTCACAGTTGTCCCCCACAAGCTGAAGGCATGCCAGCCCGCGATCGTCTTCTAGCCCTGTTCGTCGCCGTGGTGTGGGGACTGAACTTCCTCGCCATCCACGCCATGCTCGGCCAGTTCCCGCCGCTGTTCGCGGGCGGTCTGCGCTTCCTGCTGATCGCGGTGCCGACCGTGCTGCTCGTGCCGCGGCCGAAGGTCCCGCTGCGCTGGCTGATCGGATACGGCCTCGGTTTCGGCACCGGGCAGTTCGCGTTCCTGTTCCTCGCGCTCAAACTGGGCATGCCGACCGGACTCGCCTCGCTCGTGCTCCAGGCCGCCGCCCCGTTCACCGTGCTGCTGGGCGGGTTCTTCCTGCGGGAACGCCACTCGCCCCGGCAGCTGGCCGGGGTCGCGCTCGCGGTCGCGGGCATGGCCGCGATCGCCTGGCACCGCGCGGAGAACGCCGCGCTGCTGCCCGTACTGCTCACCCTGGTCGGCGCGGCCAGCTGGGCCGTGGGCAACGTGTGCTCCCGCCAGGCCCGCCCGGACAACCCGCTGCACCTGACCCTGTGGATGTCGGTGGTCCCGCCGGTTCCGATGTTCCTGCTGTCCCTGGTCTTCGAGGGCCCCGGTGCCGAGTGGCGCTCGCTGAGCACGCTGGGCAGCGCGACCGGGCTGACCGGCCTGGCCGGGCTGGCCTACGTGGTGCTCATCGGCACCGTGGTCGGCTCCGGGGTGTGGACGACGCTCATGCGCCGCAACCCCGCCGGGGTGGTGGCCCCGTTCTCCCTGCTGGTGCCGGTCGTGGGGATGTCGGCTTCGTTCCTGCTGCTCGGCGAACGCCCGGCGGTGGTGGAACTGCTCGCCGGGGTGGTCGTGGTCGCCGGGGTGCTGCTGGGCTCGCTGCCCCGGCGTGCCTCGAGGCCGGAACCGGCCATACCACTGGTCGGCGCCGAGCGCTGAGCGCTCAGCGCTCGGCGGCCGCGGTCTCCCCGGCGGGCTCCTCGTGGTGACGGCGGCCCATGCGCTTCTTCACCAAGAGGCTGATGATCACGCCGGCCACGATGGCCAGGCCGAGCGCCAGGTACGAGAAGCGGGACAGCCACTTCTCCGCGACCACGCCCAGCGAGTACACCAGTGCGGTGGTGCCCCCGGCCCAGGCGATGCCGCCGAGCGCGTTCGCGGCCAGGAACTTGCCGTAGTTCATGTGCAGCGAACCGGCGAGCGGACCGCACAGGATGCGCAGGATGGCCACGAACCGGCCGAAGAACACCGCCCACACACCCCGTCTCGCGAAGATGCGTTCGGCGTTGGCGACGTGGTCGGGGCCGAAGTGCTTCGGGAACTTCCGCCCCGCCCAGTCGAACAGCCTGCGGCCGCCCTTGCGGCCGATCAGGTACCCGAGGCTATCGCCGACGATGGCGCCCGCACTGCCCACGATGCCGACGATCCACGGGTTCAGCTCGGAGTGCTGCGAGGCCAGCAGGGCCGCGCTGACCAGCACGATTTCCCCGGGAAGGGGGATGCCGAGGCTTTCGAAACCGATCACCGCGCCGACCGTGATGTACACGAGAAGTGGCGGAATGGTCTCCAGCCACTGGTCGATGTGCACAGTCAAGCCCCTCTCACCGGTGTCGCTTGGCGCCAGGGTACCCGCGTCACGGTTCCAGCAGTTCGGCCACGGACCCGGCGTGCGGCACCACCGGCACCGCCCCGGGATCCGTTTCGACCAGTTCCGCCTTCACCTCGTGCGGCGTGATACGCCCGGCCTGGATGTCCTCCGCATAGTGACACGCCACCCGGTGGCCCGTCCCGAGTTCCCGCAAAACCGGCCGTTCGGTGTCACATCGCGTCTCCTGCCGCCAGGGGCAACGCGTGTGGAACCGGCAGCCGGACGGCGGCGCGGCCGGGGAGGGCAGGTCGCCGGCGAGCAGGATCTGCTCGCGCCGGTCCTCCACGTCGGGGTCCGGCACCGGGATCGCGGACAGCAGCGCCCGCGTGTACGGGTGCAGCGGCTCGGTGTAGAGGGTCTCGGAGTCGGTCTCCTCCACCATCGAACCCAGGTACATCACGCCGATGCGGTCGGAAATGTGGCGCACGACGGCCAGGTCGTGTGCGATCACCAGGTAGGTCAGTCCGAGGGTGTCCTGCAGCTCTTCGAGCAGGTTGATCACCTGCGCCTGCACCGACACGTCCAGCGCGGACACCGGTTCGTCGGCCACGATCAGGTCGGGCTCGACGGCCAGCGCCCTGGCGATGCCGATCCGCTGCCGTTGCCCGCCCGAGAACTCGTGCGGGTACTTGCGCAGCGCGCCCTCCGGCAGCCCGACCGCGGACAGCAGTTCCCGCAACCGTTTGCGCGTGCTCTCCTTGTCCCGGTCGAGCCCGTGCGCCCGCATGCCCTCGACCAGGATCGACTCGACCGACTGGCGGGGATCGAGGCTGGACAGCGGGTCCTGGAAGACCATCTGCATCCGCCGCCGCATCCGCCGCAGCGACTCACCCTTGAGGGTGGACAGGTCCACCCCGTCGAACACCACCCGGCCGCCGGTCGGCTCCACCAGGCGCAGCAGGCTGCGCCCGAGGGTGGTCTTGCCGCAACCCGACTCGCCCACCAGGCCGTAGGTCTCCCCGCGCCGGATCTGGAGATCCACTCCGTCGACGGCGTAGACGTGACCGACCGTCTTGTCCAGCACCAGCCCGCGTTTGATCGGGAAGTGCACCTGGATGCCCTCCACGGACACCAGCGGCTTCTCGTCCGCCATCACCGCACCCCCTCCCCCTGGTTGACGGCAGTCATCGGTCCGACGGGATTGTGGCAACGCAGCATCCCGCCGTTGTCCGGCTCCAGCGCCGGGGCCACCTCCCGGCAGCGGTCCAGCGCGTTCGGGCAACGCGGCGCGAAGGCGCAGGCGTTCGCCCACGGGAGGTTGTCGGCCACCGAACCCTTGATCGGCACCAGCTTCTCGCCGCGCGGCGCGTCGAGGCGCGGGATCGAGGCGAGCAGCCCGTGGGTGTACGGATGCCGCGCGGCGGCGAACAGCGCGTGCCGCTCGGCCCGCTCCACGATCCGGCCGCCGTACATGACGTTCACCTCGTCGCACAGGCCGGCGACCACACCGAGATCGTGCGTGATCATGATCAGCGCGGTGCCGGTGTCGCGCACCAGCTCGGCCAGCAGCGCGAGGATCTGCGCCTGGATCGTCACGTCCAGCGCGGTGGTCGGCTCGTCGGCGATGAGCAGCCGGGGACGGCACGCCAGCGCGATGGCGATCAGCGCCCGCTGGCGCATCCCGCCCGAGAGCTGGTGCGGGTATTCCGACAGACGGCGGTTCGGGTCGGGGATGCCGACCCGGTTCAGCAGGTCGGTCGCCTCGGTCATCGCCTGCTTGCGGCTCATCCCGCGGTGCCGCTCCAGCACCTCGGCGATCTGCAGCCCGACGGAGATCACCGGGTTCAGCGAGGACAGCGGGTCCTGGAACACCATGCCAAGGTCGCGGCCGCGCCGATCGCGCAACTGCCGGTCGGACAGGGTCAGCAGATCGGTGTCCTCGAAGCGCACGGAACCGCTGACCTCGGCCCCGCGCCGGGGCAGCAGCCCCATGATCGCCAGCGCGGTCACCGACTTGCCGCTGCCGGACTCGCCCACCAGGCCGACCGTGCGGCCCGGTTCCACATCGAAACTCACCGCGTCCACCGCGGTGAACGGCCGCGCACGCTTGCGGCGGAACACCACGGACAGATCGCGGACTTCCAGAAGTGCCATGAAGCCTTACCGCCTGTTTTTCGGGTCGAGCGCTTCGCGCAGCGACTCACCGAGCAGCGTGAACCCGAGCGCCACCACGATGATCGCGACGGCGGGGTAGAACGCCAGTTCCGGCTTGACGTCGAGCAGGCCCTGCGAGTTGCCCAGCATCAGGCCCCATTCCGCCCGGCTCGGGTCGGAGTCGCCGAGGCCGAGGAACGACAGCGCCGCCGCGTCGATGATGGAGGTTGCCAGGGTCAGCGTGGCCTGCACGATCACCGGGCCGAGCGAGTTGGGCAGCATGTGCCGGAACACGATCGTGCCGCGGCGCACGCCCAGCGCGGTCGCCGCCAGTACGTGGTCGGAGGAACGCTGGGACAGCATCGCGCCGCGCAGCAGCCGGGCGAAGACCGGCACACTGACCACCGCCACCGCGATGATGACCGTCCACTGTGTACCGTGCGAGAACAGCGCGGCGATCGAGATGGCCAGCAGCAGCGAGGGAATCGCGAGCAGGATGTCGGTGAAGCGCATCAGCAGGGTGTCCACCCAGCCGCCGAACGCCCCGGCGAGCCCGCCGATGATCATGCCGAGCAGCACCCCGATCAGCGTGGCGACCACACCGACGATCAACGTCTGCTGCGCGCCGACCAGCAGCCGCGAGAAGAAGTCGTAGCCGTTCTGGTCACCGCCGAGCAGGAATCCCGGCATCGGACCGGGAATCGAACTCGGCGTCAGGTCCTTCTTGAGCTCGTCATAGGGGATGTAGGGATTCTTCGGCGCCAGGAACGGCGAAAGGGCCGCCAGCAGGACGAACAGCACGGTGATCACCGCGCCGATGATCGCCGTGGGGCTGCTGCGCATCCGCCGCAGTGCGTCCGCGGCGAGGCTCGTCCCGCCGGAATCGGCGAGTTCGTCGATCCGTTCGGCCTTGCGTTTCAACAGATTGGGAGCAGTCATCGCACGCGCACCCTCGGATCGATGATCGCGTAGGAGATGTCGACCAGCAGGTTCACCACGACGTACACCAGCGCGGCGAGCAACAGCAGCGCCTGCAGCCGGGGGTAGTCGCGGCGCGTGATGCCGTCCGCCAGCAGGGAACCGACCCCCTGCCAGTTGAACACCTTCTCCGTCAGTACGGCACCGGCGAGCAACAGGCCGGTCTGGAGACCGATGGTGGTGGACACCGGCAGCAGCGCGTTGCGCAGCACGTGCCGGCGCCGGATCACCCCGGTGGTCAGTCCCTTGGATTCCGCGGTCCGCACGAAGTCCTCGCCCTGCACGTCCAGCACCGAGGCGCGGGTGATCCGCACGATCACCGCGAACGGGATGCTGGCCAGCGCGATCGACGGCAGGATCAGGTGCCTGATCGCGTCCCATGCCGCGTCGAGTTCCCCGGTGAGCAGCCCGTCGAGCACGAAGAAGCCGGTCACGTGGGTGGCGTCGATGGTCACGTCCTGGCGGCCGGACGGCGGCAGGATGCCCAGCTTCTGCGCGAAGACGTACTTCAGCAGCACGCCGAGGAAGAACACCGGCACGGCGACCCCGACCAGCGTGGTGATCACCGCGGCGTTGTCCAGCAGGCGCCCCTTGTAGCGCGCGGCGAGATAGCCGATCGGAATGCCGAAGACCACCGCGAGGAACAGTGCGCAGATCGAAAGCTCGATCGTCGCGGGGAACCGGCGGCCGACCTCCGCGAGCACCGGGTCGCCACTGGTCAGCGAACTGCCGAAGTCACCGGTGACCACCCGGCCGAGGAACTTGAAGTACTGCACGAAGACCGGCTGGTCGAGGCCGAGGATGTGGTTCAGCGAAGCCACGCTTTCGGCGGTCGCCTTGTCGCCGAGCAGTGCGCCGGCCGGGCCGCCGGGCAGCAGCCTGAGCCAGGCGAACACCAGGATGGACAGGACAAGAAGCGTCGGAACCGCTTGTAGCAGCCGACGGACAATGAATCGCAACATATGGTTGTGCCCTCACGGCGTCTTCGCACTGAAATGCCCTCCTCGCCCGATTGCTCGTGGCAGGCGGGCAAGTCGGGCACTTCAGTGCGAAATGGTTCTTACCCCTTGGTGACCGTGTAGAAGCGCTCGTCGGTCAGCGGCGTCGGGATCAGGTTGTGCACGTTGGCGCGGACCACGATTCCCGGGGGCGAAGACGCCAGCGGCACCGCGGGCACGTACTGCGAGATCAGCACGCTGGCCTGCTCGTAGGCCGCCTTCTTGGCGTCCGCCGTGACTTGGGCGTCCGCAGTGGACAGTGCGGAGAAGATCTGCGGGTTGTTGAAGCCGAACTCGGCCTTCTGCCGTCCGAAGAAGGTGCCGATGAAGTTGCCCGCGTCGGCGTAGTCACCGGTCCAGCCGAGCAGGTGGAGGTCCTGCTTGCCCGCCTTCTGCACGTCGTCCTTGTAACCGCCGTTCCACGGTTCCTGCACGACGTTGACGTTCAGCCCGACCGCCTTGAGGTCGTCGGTGATCGCCGAGGCGATCTCCACCGGATTCGGCATGTAGGGCCGCGTGACCTCGGTGGGCACGTAGAAGTTGAGCGTCATGCCGGCCGCGCCGGCTTCGTTGAGCAACTGCTTGGCCATCGCCTGGTCGAAGTTGTGCTTCTCGACGGCGTCGGTGTAGCCGGGCACGTTGTTCGGCAGGAGCTGGTTCTGCGCGTAGGCCCCGGTGGGCAGCTTGTTCTTGACCAGCTGGTCCTTGTTGATCGCGTACTCGATCGCCTTGCGGACCCGGACGTCGGTCAGCTTCGGGTTGTTCTTCTGGTTGATGCCCAGGTACAGGACGTTGAACGCGGGCCGGATCAGCACCTGGTCACCGGCGCTCTTCAGCGCGTTGTAGTCGGCGGGGCTCGGGTAGTCGTAGCCGTCGATGGTGCCGGCCGCCAGCTCCTGCTTCCGCGCGTTCTCGTCCGGGATGATCTTGAAGATCAGCTTGCCGATCTTGGCCTTCTCGCCCCAGTAGTCGTCGTTGCGGACCAGGGTGATGGTGTTGTTGGTCTTGTCGAAGCTCTGGAACTTGTACGGACCGGTTCCGGTCGGGTGGTCCGTCGCGTAGGCCGGGTAGCTGAACGAGTCACCGCTCTGGGTCACCGCGTCCGCGTTGTACTTCTTCAGCGCGTCCGGGCTGGAGATGGACAGCGAGGTCAGGCCGAACGCGTCCGGGAAGGCACCCTTGGCCTTGTTGAGGTTGAGGACCGCGGTGTGGTCGTCCTTGGCTTCACAGGACTTGTAGACCGGCTGTCCGCCGGCATCGCCCTCGTTGTGTGCGAAACCCTCGAAGACGTCGCCGTAGTAGATCATCTGGCTCTGCGCGGCGGCGCCCTTCATGTTGTACCAGCGGTCGAAGTTGAAGCAGACCGCGGCGGCGTTGAACGGGGTGCCGTCGTGGAACTTGACCCCCTGCCGGAGGGTGAAGGTCCAACTCTTGCCGTCGGCGCTCGGAGTCCACGCGGTCGCCAGCGCGCCCTGAAGCTCCGTGGTGCCGGGCTTGTAGGTGATCAGCGTGTCGAACATCTGCCGAGCGGGACGGAAGCTTTCGCCGTCGTCGTTGAAGATCGGGTCGAAGTTCTTCGGCGCACCGGCAGCCCCGAACACGAGGGTGTCGTTGGCTCCGCTGCCGCCCGAATCGCGCTGCGAGGCACAGGCCGACATGGACACCGCGAGCGCGCCGGCCAGCCCGATCAGGGCCAGTCGTCGCAGACGAGCCACTCGCCGAGGGAGCATGTCAACTCCTTGTTGAGGATCCTGTTGGTGATCGACGACCCTAGCCTCATTCGAGCCGATGCTTAAGCACGCCAGGTTACGATCGCGCTACGTCGGCCATGAAATGGCGACGCTTTGGTATGAACCGATTACGGAACGTCGATTTCATGTCCGTTTTGTGCCGACAGAACTAGACCATTCGGCGTAAGGTCGGTTGCCGGAAGGTCAACGGCAAACCAACCCCGCTCGAACGTCTGCCATTCGTGCAAGCGCTCTCTGGACGCCTCGCCGTCCCGCTGAACGGCACGCTCGAGGCGTGCCGGCTCGGCCGGGCCGGGCACCCAGCACAGCACCGAAAGCGACGCCCGGAACGACCTCCGGCCCGACGAAACGCCTTCCAGGACGAGCACCTCGGGCGGCGCGACGGAAACCAGTTCGCCCGGCTCCGGCACGCCGGTGGTCCAGTCCAGCTTCCGGTAGGCGCCCGTCTCCCCCCGGCCCAGTGGGTCGAGGACGCCCTCGGCCAGCCGCGGCCACCACGACACCGGATCGTCCCAGGTGGCGAAGTGGTCCGTGCTGATCAGCGCGACGCGGTGGCCCCGGTGCCGAAGCTCCGCGACCAGCAACCCGGCCAGTGTGGACTTGCCCGCCCCGGACGGCCCGTCGACGGCGACCACCCGCACCCGGCCCAGCCGCGGCGGGGCCGCGAGCACGGCGTTCGCGAGACGGGCGACGGTCATCGTAACCGGGGAGAGCCGTGAGGGGACCCCTCACGGGAAGCGGCACTCAAAGGGCGCGGCGACCGGACAGAGCGCGACCGAGCGTCAGCTCGTCCGCGAACTCGAGATCGCCGCCCATCGGCAGACCGGAGGCCAGCCGGGTGACGGTGAGACCGGGGAAGTCCCGCAGCATGCGCACCAGATAGGTGGCGGTGGCCTCGCCCTCGGTGTTCGGATCGGTCGCGATGATCACCTCGGTGACCTCCTCGCCGCCGATCCTGGCCATCAGTTCGCGGATGCGCAGCTGATCGGGGCCGATCCCGGACAACGGGTCGAGTGCGCCGCCCAACACGTGGTAGCGGCCCCGGAACTCCCGGGTCCGCTCCACCGCGAGCACGTCCTTCGGCTCCTCGACCACGCAGATCATCGAGGTGTCCCGGCGGGTGTCCCGGCAGATCCGGCACTGCTCCTGCTCCGAGACGTTGCCGCAGATCGTGCAGAACTGCACGCCCTCGCGGACCTTGCCGAGCACGTCCTGCAGGCGCGCGATATCGGCGGGATCCGCGGCGAGCAGGTGAAAAGCGATGCGCTGAGCGCTCTTCGGGCCGATACCGGGCAGATGGCCGAGCTCGTCGATCAGATCCTGGACTACACCTTCGTACACCTGGGCGCGCCTTCTGTGGTTTTCGTGATCCTGCGCGCGGGCGCCGCCGATGGCGACGGGGCGCGGCTACCTGGCCAGCCTACCCGCCCACACCGAAGACCCCGGGGCACCGGCCCCGGGGATCGCGGTGTGCGGGGTCAGCCGAGGCCGGGCAGGCCCAGCCCGCCGAGGCCCCCGCCCCCGAGCGCGCCGGCGACCGGGCCGAGCTTCTGCTCGGTGAGCTTCTGGGCGTTGTTGCTCGCGTCCCGGACCGCGGCCACCACCAGGTCGGCCAGGGTTTCGGTGTCCTCGGGGTCGACCACCTTGGGATCGATGGTGAGGCTCTTGAGCTCCATGCCGCCGGTCACGGTCGCGGTGACCAGCCCGCCGCCCGCACTGCCGGTGACCTCGGTACGCGCCAGATCCTCCTGGGCGGCGACGAGCTGCTGCTGCATCTGCTGCGCCTGCTGGAGGATGGCCTGCATGTCGGGCATTCCACCGGGTTGCACCATGATTGCCGCTTCCGATCCTTGAGGGATGTGCACTCCCGCCCAGCCTAGCCCGCCGGGCTGTGACACTGTGGGCACCGTGCGATGGCGGGTGATTCCGGTGATCTTGGGCGCGACGCTGCTGACGGCGTGTGACGGCGGCGCGGCGGCGGTCCGGCAGCAGCCGGAGACGTCTTCACCGCCGTCCCGGACGGCCTCCTCACCGGCGTCCGCCACGAGCGCCCCGGCGACTTCGGCCACTCCCGCCGGTAAGGCCATGGTGGTCGTGCTCGACCCGGGCCACAACGGCGGGAACGCGGCCAACCCCAGTGTGATCAACAAGCCGGTACCGGCGGGGCGCGGGGCCACCAAACCGTGCAACACGACGGGAACCGCGACCAACGCCGGATACGGCGAGCACGCCTTCAACTGGGACGTGGCGCGCCGGGTCGGCGGCGAACTGTCCGCGAAAGGCGTCCGGGTCGTGTTCACCCGGGACAGCGACACCGGGGTCGGCCCCTGCGTGGACCGGCGGGCGGCCCTCGGCAACGAGGCCCACGCCGACGCGGTGGTTTCGATCCACGCCGACGGTTCGGAAGCCGCGGGCGCCCACGGCTTCCACGTGGCCTATTCGGACCCGCCGCTCAACTCCGCGCAGGGACAGCCCTCCTACCTGCTCGCCCAAGCCCTGCGTGACGGGCTGCGAAAGGCCGGGTTCGGCGTCTCGAACTACCTGGGCAGCGACGGCCTCGCGCCCCGCAGCGACCTCGCCGGGCTCAACCTGTCCACGCGGCCGGCCGCGCTGGTCGAATGCGGCAACATGCGCGACACGGGCGAGGCCACCCTCATGTCCACCGCGGACGGCAGGCAGCGCTACGCGGACGCGATCACCGCCGCGATCCTGTCCTACCTGGGCGACTGAGCTTCGAGCACGGCCTTGTTCCCGGTTGAGCGCGGGCCGGGTGATCAGTCCAGCGGCCGGGCACCGAGATGCTCGGCGAGCAACCGGTGCGCGATGATTTCGGGATCGGTCTCCACCTCGGGCGGCAGATCCATCACGTCCGACTCGGCGAGCATGCTCTCCTCGTCGTCCGGCTCCGGCGGCAGCGGGATGTCCGGCTCGGACGGCTGCTGACGGCGAGCCGGCTGCGCCGACGGTGCGGGCTGTGCCGGTTGCGCGGACTGCGTCGGCTGTGTGGACTGTGTGGACTGTGTGGACTGTGTCGGCCGCTGGTAGGTGCGTTGCGGCTGCGCCGGGGCTTCCCGGGATGGGGAACTCGGCTGGGGGCGGGGCCCCGGTCCGGCCGGGCGCGCCGAACCGCCACCGCCCCCGCCGCCGTGCACGCACCGCACCTGCCACGAGCCGCCGAGCACCTCGTGCAGGGCCGCGGCGATGAAGTCCGCGTTACGAGACTCGGAGAGGCGGCGTGCCAGCGGCTCCGCGGTGTGCGCCAGTACCACCAGCGAGCCTTCGACGCTCTGCACGGTGGCGTTGGTCAGCATCGCCTCCGTACTGCGGCTGATCTTGCGGATCGCGGCGAGCAGGTCCGGCCATGCCTTGCGGATCGCGGCGGCGTCGATGCCGCCGGACGGGGCCTGCGGGGCCTGAG
>NZ_VJWX01000181.1 GCF_007713715.1 Amycolatopsis rhizosphaerae | reverse complement strand
GTGCCGGTCGTGCGGTCCTGACCGTGGGCACCACCCTGGCACTGATCACGGCCGCGCCGGTGGCCGAGGCCACCCCTCGAGCGGGCACGCCAGAAACCACCATCACGCCGCGCTTTCTTGACTTCGGCAACCAGACAGTGGGCACGCGGAGCGTCCCGCGCACGATCACCCTGACCAACACCGGAACCGTGGATCTGGTGGTCGACCATGTAATTGGCGCACTCAAACCGAACTTCTTGGCCTCCGTGAGATGCCCTTTCGCACCAGTAGAGGGGCTTCTGCATCCGGGGCAAAGTTGCGTGACTACGGTGATTTTCACGCCTGCCTCGCCCGGTGACCACATCGCCTACCTGAGCTACACCACCAGCACCGTCAGCGACATCATCGTGACGCTTCATGGGACGGGCGTCACTACCACCACCTCCAGCGTCGCCGTAGCACCGGCCAGTGCCGCCTTCGGGCAGCCGATCACCTTGACCGCGACGGTCACCTGCACCGCCGGTTACCCGCCGGGCACCGTCACCTTCACGGAAGGCACCACGGTGCTCGGCAGCGCAGCGGTGTCCGGTGGAGTGGCGTCGCTGACCGTCAACGGGCTGGCCGCCGGAACCCACAGCATCGTGGCGCACTACAGCGGTGGCGGACCGTGCCCCGCCTCCGACTCGGCTCCGGTCACGGTGTCTGTGATTGGGCTGCCCCTCTCCGGCGCCTACCCGGGCACCCTGGTCGTCACCGAGCCCACCGTGCTGGCCCCGGGCACCTGGGTGCTGGGGCCGGTGGTCATCACCGGCCAGGGGGCCCTCGACGTCGAGAACGCGACGATCACGGGCCCGGTCACCGCCACCAGTGGCACGGGACTGCGGATGTGCGGATCCACGGTCACCGGGCCGGTCACCGTCTCCGGCATGACCGGCACGGTCACCGTCGGCGGCCCAGGGTGTGCCCCGAACAGCATCCAAGGGCCGGTCACCGTGAACGCCACCAGCGGGCACAGCACGATCGGCGGGAACACCATCACCGGCAGCCTGTCCTGCTCCGGGAACAATCCGCCCCCCACCAACGCCGGGCTGCCCAACACCGTCTATGGGCCCCGCACCGGCCAATGCGCCGTGCTCTGACCAGCAGAGTGCGCCCGGGGGTGCCGTGCGGACGCCTGATGGAACACGAGCCGCCACACCGGCCGGCAGCGCCCGAGCCGGAGACGGGGCACCTCGCGAACCGGCGGCTCACAGCACAAGACCTTGCCTACCGCGCCCAACTCGGAGTGGCACCGGATGAGCCGCTCCCCGCTGCGGCAGGGGATCGGTAAGGGCTGGGGACACCAGAAGTGCGCCCAGATCACGGCCGAGCCGGACAAGATCCGTTCCGGGGCGACTTTCCGCGCCCAGTGAGCATCGACATGACGTCGCGGCGCCAGGCAAGACCCGCGAGCGCTTCTGACACCCGGTCCACCTCGCCTCGGCGGCGGCCCCTACCGCGGGCCGAATGAGCGATCCTTCTGCGCATGCCCGAGACCGGTGGCGAGGTCACTGGTTCACGGTGCTGGGGCTGAAAGGGGATGGTTGTTCACGCGATGGTCTGGTCCAGTGTGCGGCTTGTGGGTGGGCGTTGTGTGCTCTGACCGGCGTTTTCAGCGAACGGCGGTGTGGAGAGGCGCGGGTGTGATGAGTGCAGTGCGGTGTGGTGCCTGGTCACGGATTCGGCGTGCCCGGATCCGGGTTCTGGCGGTTGTGCTGGCGCTGCTGGCGGGCTTGGTGGCGGTCGCGCCTGCCGCCACTGGCGCGGTGCTTTCACTGCCCGGGGTCGGCCTGGGGCTACAACCACTCCGGCCAGTTGGGTAATGGCAGCAGTGGTGGCAACAGTGCCGTGCCGGTGAACGTGTCGATGCCGCCAGGAGTCCGGTTCACAGCCCTAGCCGCCGGGTACAGCCATAGTCTGGCGTTGGATTCGGCCGGGCACGTGTGGGCCTGGGGTAGCAACGAAGACGGCCAGTTGGGGATCGGCACCAGCGCATACGGCGACTTCCGGACCACGCCGGTGGAAGTCACCGCGTTGGCCGGGCACACCATCACCACCCTCGCCGCCGGGATCTTTCACAGTTTGGTGATCGAGCAGCCTGAGGTGTCGACGTCGACGGTGGTGTCGTCGTCAGCGAGTCCGGCATCGGTGGGGCAGCCGGTGACCTATACCGCGACCGTCACCTCATCCGTGGGGACTCCGGTGGGCACGGTGGGCTTCTCCGACAACGGCTTCCCGATCCTGGGTTGTACCGAGGTGCGGGTGAGTGCTTCGGGCACGGCGGCGTGCACGGTCACCTACGCCACCCCGGGCAGTCACAGCGTTATGGCCGACTACCGCCCCGCGCCGGGCTTCTTCCTGCCCTCCCAGGGAACACTGACTCAGGAGATCACCGCCCCGACCTCGCACACCACCCTGAGTCCCTCAGCGTCGAGCGTCGGGTTTGGGCAGCCCGTGATCCTGACCGCGACGGTGACCTGCACCGCCGGGACACCTTCGGGCACGGTCACGTTCACCGAGGGCGCCACCACCTTGGGCAGCGCCCCCCTGACCGGCGGCCCGGCGACCGCATCCCTGACCGTGAACGGCTTGGCCGCCGGAACCCACACGATTGTGGCGCGCTACAGCGGTGGCGGGTTGTGCCCCGCCTCGAAGTCTGATCCGGTGACCGTGACCGGCCAGCCCGTGACCGGCACCATCACCGGTCCCCTGTTCGTCACCAAACCCACGGTGCCGGCCCTCGGACAGCAGGTCACTGTCACCATCAACGTCGACGCGTTCGCCACCGTGGCCTGGCGCAAGGTGCTGCGAAGCAAGGACCACCCCGGCATGCTCGCCCGTCGCCGCCTGGAGGTGTGCGTGTTCTCGTACCTGGCGGCCGAGCTGCGCTCCGGTGACATCGCGGTGGCCGGGTCGGACTCCTACGCCGATCTTGGGGCGCAGCTGATGGCCTGGGACGAGTGCGCGCCGCTGGCCCGCCCAGTTTTGCGAGCAGGGCGGTATCCCCACCGACGCGGGCGAGCTCGTCACGTTCTATCGCCGCCAGCTCGCCACCACCGCGGCGCAAGTAGATGCGGGCTACCCGGCCAACAGTGACCTGGTGCTGGAGGAAGGCCGCCCGGTGCTCAAACGGCGCAAGGGCGCCGACCGGCGCCCCAGCGCGCTGGCGCTGGAACAGGCGATCCACCAGCGGCTCCCCGAGCGCAGCCTGCTGGACACCCTCACCCGCGCGGCGTACCTGACCAGTTGGCATCGCCACCTCGGCCCGGCCTCGGGCTCGGATCCGAAGATCCGCGGTGACGCGCTCGGCCGCTACGCGCTCACCGCCTACGCCTACGGCGCGAACCTCGGCGCCGCCGAAGTCGCCCGGCACATGCGCGGCCAGGTCTCCTCGCACGAGCTCTACACCGCAGGCAACAAGCACTCCACCGCCGACAAGGTCCACAAGTGCTCGGCGGATGTGATCAACGCGTTCACCGGGCTGGACGTGGCCGGGGTGTGGGGCGACGGGCAGATCGTCGCGGTGGACGGGTCGCAGGTGGACACCTGGGAGAACAATCTGCTGGCCGAGTCCCACATCCGCTACGGCGGTTACGGCGGGCTGGCGATGCGGTTCGTCTCCGATTCCTACATCGCCCTGTTCTCCCACTTCGTACCGTGCGGGGCGTGGGAGGCCGTCTACATCATCGACGGGTTGCTGCGCAACGACTCCGAGGTGCAGCCCGACACGATCCATGCCGACACGCAAGGTCAGTCTCTGCCGGTCTTCGGCCTCGCCGCGTTGCTGGGGTTCGAGCTGCTGCCGCGCATCCGCAACTGGCACGACCTGAACTTCTACCGCCCCGATGCCGCCACCCGCTACCAGCACATCGACTCGCTGTTCGGCGACAACACCATCGACTGGCAGCTGATCGAGAAGCACTGGACCGACTTGCTTCGCACCAGCATCTCCATCCGGGAAGGCCGGGTCTCCTCGGTGACCCTGCTGCGGCGGCTGGGCAGCCACTCGCACAAGAACCGCCTGTACCGGGCGTTTCGTGAGCTGGGCAGGGTGATCCGCACGGTGACGCTGCTGAGGTTCTTATCGGAACCGGGTTTACGGGAGCAGATCACCGCCATCACGAACAAGGCCGAGGCATTCCACGGCTATGCCGAGTGGCTGATGATCGGCGGCAAGCTCATCGGTCACAACGACCCCGACCACCAAGAACGCGTCGTGAAATTCAATGAGCTGCTGGCCAACTGCGCGATCTATTCAACCGCGCTGGACATCACCGACGTGGCCAACCAGCTCGCGGCCGAGGGCTATCCGGTCGATCGTGATGATCTGGCCACCATCACGCCCTACATTCAGCGCACCATCCGCCGCATGGGCGATCTCGTGCTCGACCTCGCCCCGCCGGACCAGACGCCGACCACGCGGCTGGACTTGGAGCCACGGGTGTTGTTCGCCCCGCGCGCCTGATCAGTCCCAGTAGGGCAGTGGGAACGCCGCGGCACTCAATCGTGTTGGTGGACTGGCCGATCATCCCGGCATGGACAACATCGCTTCCGAGTCAGAGGCCCGGTACAGGGCCGGGGACGCCTGGTCGGTGCCCAGCGCTGCAGCGGCGGTGAGCAGCGCCTGGTGCACGTCGGGCAGGGCGGTGACGTGGAGGCTGTAGCCCTGGTCGCGGCGCAGGGCACCGCCGTCCAGGGCGACGCGGTCGCCGTGCACGCTCACGCCGATGATCTCACCCACCGCACGCAACAAGGCCCCTCGCCGACGATGAGCGCGAAGCGCTGCCGGCCGAGCCGGGTTCGTCGGACATGGCGGCGTCGACCCGGCTGAGAGCTATCGCGGAGCTGCGCGCCGACCGGTGACCGGTCTGTGCGGACCCGGTCTACCGGTTCGCGGCTTCGCGAGCGGCGATCCGGCTCGTGCGACCGACCGCGCGGGCCACCGTATTGCGCACCACGAGGCCCGGCCGGGTGCGGGGCACCATGAGCCGGGAGACCAGACCGACGCGTCGCTGCCGCGGTCGCACTTCACGGCGGAGCCGCGACTCGTAGGCAGCGAAGGCGCGGGCGTGATCACCTGGATGGGCGGCGAGCTCGTCCGCGAGGGCGTACGCGCCCGCCATCGCCATGCTGGACCCGTCGCCCAGCAAGGCTGTCGCTCCCGCCGCGTCCCCGAGCAGTACGACCCGTCCGCGGGACCACGAGGGCATCCGGACGGTGGTCAGAGGGTCGAAGAACGGAGCCGGGTGGTCGAGGTACGCCGCCACAAGTTCCGGCGCCCGCCACCGCACGTCGGCGTAGGCGTCGGCGACCGTCTGCTTGTGAAGTGCGATGTTCTTGCGGTCGTGGGGCGCCGGCCGTGCGGCCCGGAAAGTGAAGATCGCGAGCGGGGTGGTCCGCGAGGGGTGGACGACCAGCATCCGGTTCGGCACGGTCAGCATCGTCAGCTCGCTCGGGTCGTCGATGGCGTCGGGTTCCAACGGGACGGTCGCGCCATACAGACCCAGATCGCTCACGAACTGCCGCTCGGGCCCGAACACCAGGCGCCGTACTGTGGAGTGCATCCCGTCGGTACCGACCACCAAGTCGAAGCGCCGCGGCGCGGACCGCCGAAAAGTGACATCGACCCCGCCTCCGTCCTGGTCGAGAGCGGTGACCGTGTCGTCGAACACGAACTCAGCATCGCCCCGCGCCGACCGGTGGAGCACCTCGGACAGGTCGGCCCGGGTCACCTCGACCGTCGGCGTCTCGTCCGAGGAGGAGGGAAGTCGCAGGACTCGTTTGCCGGCCGGGTCGAGCAGGGTCAGCGACCGATTGCGCGTGGCGAGCCCGCGAAGCTGCGGAAGGATGCCCATACGCTCGGCGACCGGGATCGCTGGCCCCTTCACGACGATCGCGCTACCACCGGAGCGCAGCTGCCGGGCATGCTCGACGACCGTCGGCCGGTATCCATTCCGGGCGAGCCAGTACGCGAGCGCGGGCCCGGCGATTCCGGCACCGACTATCAGCACCTCGGGCTTCTTCATGACAAGACCTCTCGGAGCGTCGACGACCACATTCCCGGCCGTCTAGGTACGATTGATTTCGTACTCGAGTAGAACACGCCACTGAGGTACGATGCAAGTCGTACCTGAAGGGGGTGCCCGTGGCCGGAACGAACCAGGTCGGGCCGGAGGCCGATGCGCTGGATCTGGGCGTGGTGTTTCGCGCCCTCGCCGACGAGCACCGTCGTTCGGTGATGACGGAGTTGGCCGCCGACCACAGCGACAGCGAACGGGGCTGCAACTCGTTCGCTCTCCCGATCTCGAAGCAGACCCAGACCCACCACTTCCGGGTCCTTCGCGAGGCGGGCCTCATCGACGAGATCGACTACGGCAACCGCAAGGGCATCCGACTACGACGCGCGGAGATCGAGAAGAGGTTTCCCGGGCTGCTCGCACTCCTGAAAGCAGAGCCCCAAGGCGGTACCGCTCCTCACTGAGCACACCGGAGATCGCTGCGGGCAGGTGGGCCCTGTTCCGCTTCGTTGGAAGTGGAACAGGGCCACCGGCGAGGGTTCCGTGATCGCGCGACCTCGGACGATCGATCCGCCTATCGTTCCGGAAGTTTGTTCGAAAAGTTGCGTACCGAAAGTCGGGTACGGCGACGACTTCCGGTACGTTTGGATCAAGGGAGTCAATGATCGCCGCCTCGCCAGTGGGCTCGAACTCGGCTACGCCCGTGTGTCCACCACCAAGCAGAGTTTGGTACGCCAACTCGCGGCGCTGGGCGAGGCCGGTATCCCCGACGAGCGGCTGTATATGGACAAGACGACCGGCGCCACTGTGGATCGCCCCGGCTTGGCCGTACTTCTCTGCTACGCCCGCGAAGGCACCCCATCGTCGTCTACACATTGGACCGGCGCGGCCGCAACCAGGCAACGCATCTCTCCTGCTGCCGGCTCGGTGCGCACCATGCTGCTCGACGACCGCGGCTACGTCGCCCTGCTCAAGCTCTACCTCGCCCGCACCGGCTACACCTCGGGGCCGCTGTTCCGCGCCAGCATCAACGGCAACGGCGGCCCCCTGTCCTACGACGCAGCCCACCACCGCTGGACCAACTACTGCACCGCCGCCAGCGTCGACATCCACCAGCTCCGCCACGCCCACGCCACCGAACTGATCAACTCAGGCGTATCCATCGAAGCCGTCCGCCGCCGACGCCGCGACGCCCGACGCTAATGCCCCGACCAGTGGTTTACGACCGGCCGCGGCCCCTTTCTGGCGTATTCGGTTCCCACCCCTCTAACCAGCAGACGAATCGCACCCGGCCCCGCCGCGTCCGTGCGGCGGGGCCCGATCATCTGACGGTCCTGGTCGTCCAGGAAGCACGACCGATCCATGGACCAACGCGCTTACCTGCCCAGCGCCGGCGATCCTGGCCGCACGGACCTGATCTGATGCCATCCGTACCTGTCGTCAAATGGTCCTTTGACGACACCTCGCCTCGAACGGCATCGGATCGGTCCGATCATGCGGAAACCGGCGGCCTGATCCAATGAGATCCATTCCGAATTGACGACAGGGTTTGACGACATGTAGAACCGTCGACGGCGGCAACAGTCGAACAGAGGGCGGGCAGTCGTGGCGGAACTGGTCTACACCCGGGTGTCCACCGATGAGCAGAGCACCCAGCGGCAGACCCACCCGCTCGCCGAGGCTGGCCTGGTCGACGGCGCGGACAGCGTGCGACTGTTCGCCGACCCGGCGACCTCCTCGAAGATCCCCGCGTTGGAGCGCGCCGGTTTCCGCGAGCTGGCCGGCTATGCGCGGCCCGGTGACCGGCTTACCGTGTCGGAGCTCTACCGGTTGTGTCGCGACCTCGCGGACATCCTGGCCGTGCGGGAGTGGTGCCGTGGCCACGGCCTCAAGCTGCGCGTGCTGTCCGGCGCCTTGTCGGGCATCGTCGACCTGGCCGCCACCGACGCGACCACCACCATGTTGGTCAACGTCCTGGTCTCCGTCGGTCAGTTCCAGCGCGACCTGCAAAACGAACTCACCCGCGACGGCCTGGCCGCCGCCTGGGCCCAGGGAGCCCGCTCCGGCCGACGACCGCGCCTCGCCCAACTCGGCGCCCGGGACCAGGTGCGGCAGGCGTACCGCGAGGGCACGAGCATCGCCGCCCTGGCCCGCGAGCACGGGGTGAGCAGGGTCGCGATCCGCACCGCCGTGGCCGACCTGATGCCTGGCCGCCCCGAACATGAAGTGCCCGCCGCCGTCGATGCGCCGCGTCCGGTGCGGATCGAAGTGCCAGGCAAGATCGCTCGGCACCTGTCCGAACACGACGGCCTGGGCGAAGCAGAACGTCACGCCCTGCAGCGGGGGCGCGAGGTGCGCCGCGGCCAGGGCTACAGCCTGCACGTCACCGCACTGCCCGACGTGCACCAAGCGCTGCTTACCACCGCCGCGGTGCTCAACACCGACAGTGCTTCGCCTGCCGACCGCAAGGCATACAGGATCTACGCAGAGCGGCTGAACAACACCGCCCCCGTTCTCGACCACAGATAAGGCACCCGAGTCGCCCCGCCCGGCGAGGGGCCTCCGCCGCAGGTCAGCACGGGCGGTATCGCAGGTAGTGGGCCGCTATCTGCGATAACACCCGGGGCAAGCCCGGTGAGGCCGAGCCAGCTCGTCGAATTCGCCCGCTCGGATCGAAAGTATGCCTACAGTCACCAACGTGACAGTTGTGGGCTGGGTCGCCTCCGACGAGGCAAGTTGGATCTTGCTCGGCATCGGCGTGTTGACTGCCGCGCTGGCATTCGCCGAACCATCGTTCCGGAGCAACTTATTGTTCTTCTGGAGCAACCTGGTGATGCGGGTTCCCCTGGTCGTGGGACCGCTACTGCTGCTCGGTGGTGCGGTGCTGGTTGCCCTGGGGGCGGGCCGTCTCAGCTGGCTGAGCATCTTCTCCGGAGCCGTTTGCCTACTAGCCTGGTTCGGGAGATCCTTGACGGCATTGACCGATAGCCAGAAAAGTTTGTTGATCTCGCACGAACGCTTGCCAGACGACAATTCGGAAATGTTTGCTCAGACCAGATATCTAGAAGAGCTATCTCGCATAAGGCTACGTTAGGCAGGTAGCAGAGCTACCTGCCACTACAAAAAACGACGTTAACGATATTCTCATCAAATTTGGAATCGCAGACAAGTCGCAGTGGCCGCAGCCGCAGTTTTTCGGCAGATTCGATTTGTTCGCGCACGAGATGATTGAGCTCGGCCGGTGGGCACCGGCGTCGATCTACACCGCCGACGACGACGGAAGCCAACTCAAGGAAGCGGTCGTCACCGTGTTGCGGGAGTTCGGATTGGAGGCCGACGTCGAGAAACCCGCCGTTCGGGGTTCCTGGTTTCAGCGCTTGTGGGCACGTGGCCGCGATTCCGAAGCTGTGCGGGAGCATCTGGCCACGCTGGAGCGTGCCCTTGAACTGGAGGGCCTGGGCAAGCGCCAGGCGGACATCGACAAGGCGAAGGCCGAGCCAGTGGCCGCCCTGCTCACGGTCGTGAAGGAGCAGACCAATGCCGTCGTCCGCCTGGGATCGATCATCCTGATCAAGACCGAAGGCAATGTCGTCGTCTGGACCATCAGCGAGATGGAGGCCGCCGTAATGGAGAGGACCAGCCACATTCCGCGAGACCCAGTGACGGCCCTGAAGTTCCTACGTGACGACAGCCAGGGGCATGGGCAGACGAGCCTCGATCACCCTGACAGGGATGCACTCCACGAGTGATAAGACATCGGAAAGCCCCGGATCCCCACCCAGGCCCGCGGATTGCTACCTATAACACAAGATATCGGTACTAAAGCCGTGCGCCGCATCCATGGACCAGGCCGTCGGTGAGTCGGGTGGGTGGTGCCGGCCGGCTCTTACGTGTCCGCCGTCAGAGGCTCAGCACCAGGTCTCGGACTGCGGCGGGCTGGGACAGGAATGGGTGGTGGCCGGTGTCGAGCTCAACGACGCTGCCGGCCCGGCGGGCGAACTCGCGCTGTAACCGTGGCGGCGTGCCCTGGTCCTTGGTGCAGACGAGATAAGTTGAGGGCACCTGCTGCCACGCGGCCGCCCCGACCGGCTGGTGGGTCACCTGCACGCTCTGCCGGGCGAGGTGCTGCGACGCCTGCGCCTGAACGTCGGGGTCGCAGTCCTGCAGGAACGTGCTCACGAGCAGTTCGGGTCGGACCCCGAAGGTCCCGGCATCGGGGTCGACATCGAGAAACGGGGCAGGGCCACCGTCCCCGAACTCCGATAGGCTTTGCCCGACCTCGGGCAGGTAGCTGGAGACCAGCAGCACGTGGCGCACCGACCCGAATCCTGCGGCCGCTTCCGCGGTGACAATGCCGCCGTAGCTGTGGGCGACGAGCACGGTCGGCTCGTCGTCATCCCGCAGCACCTGCCGCACCGCCGCGACGTCCTCCGGTAGCCCCGGCCCGTCGGCGCCCGCGGACCGCCCTGTCTCGCCGCAGCTCGGCAGCGCCGGCGCCACGCTCGCCACCCCTCGCTCCTCCAGCAGCGCGGCGGTGCGGTGCCACCACCACGACCCGTCCCGTACGCAGGCCCCATGCACGAACACGACCTTCATCGCCACCTCCACCGCTACCGTGATTTCTTCTGTGCGACGCTAGACATAATCACTGTTACGTGAACAGATGGCACACTGTGTAGACGGCCGCAGCCGGACATCCGACTACGACTGCTCGACCCTGCACCGATTACGCCCTGGCCCACGGCCTCCCCGGCCGGTTCGGCCCGCTGGCCACGGCCACCGGCACCTCCGCCCGCATGCTGATCTACCACTTCGGTACCCGCGATGCCGTTCTGCGAGCCGTCCTCGGGCATGCACGGCAACGTCAACTCGACACGTTCGGCCGCCCGCTCAGCGCGGCACGGAGGGCTGCCCCGAGTCCGTGGACTTCACGCCCGCTTCGATCGACGCTGAGGACCTGGAATCCGGAAACCAAACCGGTTACCAGACTGGCCGTAGGCGGAAGGCTTCGTCGCCGCCTGCGGTCACGAAGGTCTGCAGCGCGTCGCGCACGTCTTCGAGCCGGTCGGCGCCTACGAGGTTGGCCCAGTTCGCCTCCTCTTCGGCCCAGATCTGAGCCGCACGGGTCACCAGCGACCTCCCCTTCTCGGTTACGACGACCAGACGACTGCGCCTGTCCGTGGGGTGGTCGATGCGCTCGACGTGTCCCGACTGCTCCAGTTCTCCGACGATATGGGCGGCACCTTGCTTGGTGATGCCGAGATAGGCGGCCAGTTCCACCGCCGTTGCCCCGTCGGTGTTCATCAGATGACTGATCGTGAAGCCGTGCACGGGTCGTATCGGTTCTCCCTCGGCGGCGAGGCGCTCGTGCAACCGATCGATGAGCAGTCGGAAGGCCATGGCCAGCAAGAGCGGGAGAGGGGTCGACATCGGATCTCCAACTAGACAAGTTACTGTTCTAAGTAGTCTACTTACTGGTCTAGTTTGCCACCAGGGAGCGAGCCGCGATGGAAGCCATCACGATTGAGAACGTCCGAGTCTTCGACGGAACCGGCCTGACGGCGCCCCGGTCGGTCCACTTCGACGGCGGCCGGATCACGGCGTGCCCTCCGCCGGGCGCGCGTACGGTCGACGGTCGCGGCGGCACCTTGTTGCCGGGACTGATCGACACCCACGTGCACGTGGAAACGCGCGCCGCGCTCGAGGAGTGCGCCCGATGGGGAGTCACCACCGCGTTCGACATGGCCGCGGCGCATCCCGGCGAAACCTTGGCACTGCGTCATCTCGACGGGCTCACTGATCTGTTCAGCGCGGGCTATCCGGCTCTCGCTCCGGACTCCAGACCGATCAAGACGATGGGCTTTCCGGACGACATCGCCGTGTCCGGTATTGACGCCGTGGAGGGATTCATCGCGAGCCGGGTCCGTGACGGCGTGGACTACCTCAAAATCCTCGTCGAGGACCCCGAACTACCCGACAGCAATGCGCTTGCTCCGGAAACGGTCACGGCCCTTGTCCGATCGGCTCACCAGCACGGTTTGAAGGTCATCGCACATGCGACCACCGGCGCGACTTATCGGGTGGCCGTGGAGGCGGGCACGGACATCGTGACCCATACCCCGATGAATGCCGTCCTCAGCGCGGACCTGGCACGAATGGTCCCGGTCGCCTCACCGACACTCGGCATGATGCGGGGAATGTGCAGGGCCTTCGAGGGCCGGAGTGCACTGCCGATGGACTATGAAAACGCACGCGAGTCGGTCCGGCGTCTCCATGAGGTCGGCGTGACGATTCTGGCCGGCACCGACGCGAATGCCAACCCGTTCGGACCGTTGTCGAGGCCGTATGGAGAGACACTGCACGAAGAACTCCAACTCTTGGTCGACGCCGGCCTGTCACCCGTGGAAGCGCTCCGCGCGGCCACCAGCACGCCCGTCGAAGTCTTCGGCCTGCCCGACCGCGGCGTCGTGGACGCTGGGCGACGAGCGGACCTTCTGCTCGTCGACGGCGACCCCACCGCCGACATCCGGGCAACCACCCGGATCCGGCACGTCTGGATCGGCGGTACGCAGGTCAGGTGACCGTGTGGTCGAGCGCCGCCCGCGCCATTCGTCCAGGTGGCGGAGCACGGCTGCGGCGACGGCGTCGCGGAAAGCCTTGAGGAGGAAGGCGTGCGCTCGTTTACGGCGCCGGTGCTCCTCGGGCTGGTTGAGTCAGCCTGATATAGCGTTCGGCCACGTGCCACAGACTCTCCAGCGTCCGCAGGTCCCCGGCTCCGTTCAGGTGATCACAGAGGACGGCGGTCGGATCGTGGTCACTGTCAACTCGTTCTCAGGAGGCTAATGATATGGAGCCGACCTATTCGGATGCAGCTCGTGCGCTCCTGGCGCACTGCGCCGAATACCGGCGACACTCGATCGGTCTCACCGCACTGAAGGCAGCTGTGTGGACCGCAGCGAGCGCAATCGTCATCCCTCAGGAGCGGGCCACGCGAGACT
>NZ_VJWX01000180.1 GCF_007713715.1 Amycolatopsis rhizosphaerae | reverse complement strand
ACCCTGCGCCGCGAACAGATCCTCCGCCACGCGATCACCAAGCACCTGGGCGCCAATACCGGACTACCCGTCGCCCTCGCCTGCGCCGAGTACACCAACCCCACCCCGGGAGGCTTGCACGGCCAGGTATGGATCCCGTTGGGCAGCATCTCCAAATACGGACGCTCGACTCTCGCCGAGATCGTTTCCGTCCGCTCCGTGGCGCCTTCGGAGCAGGCCGACTACTGGAGGGAGGTGAGCGGCAACGACGACATGATCCTCGCGGACGACATCGACCACGAGGGCCGTCAAACCGCCTGAGGCAGAGAGGTGCGCCATGCCCCAACGCCAGCCCAACCGCCCCGAGAACGACAGCTATGACGCCACCGTGGTCCCGCTCCGACCCGCACGATCGTCCACGCAGGGCACATGGCGCGTGGAGCGGATTGACACTGAATCGATGACACCACAGCAATACGAGGTCGCCGTGACCGTCCTGGCCACGCTCGTAACCCAGTGGCGAAACAAGCAGGAAAATGCGAAAGAAGCACGCAGAAAAGCTGCGTAATCGAAGCTATTTGGCTCTGCATTCTTGTGGCGACTGAGCGATAATGGAACATAAATGTGTGACCCATAGGAAGGATTGGTCATATGGCGCGCTCTTCGACCGCGCAGCGGGCAAGAAAAACAGCGGCCATACTCGGCGAGGACGTACGGGTCGGCGTCTACGTGCGGCGCTCGACCGATGACGAGCACCAGCCCTACTCCATCGAAGCCCAGGACACTCGCCTGCAGGCTTATATCGAATCGCAGCCCGGATGGCGGCTCGTCGCCCGGTTTCCCGACGACGCCTCCGGCGCTACTACCGAACGGCCAGGTCTGCAACGCGCCCTCTCCGCCGCCCGCGCCGGAGCGATCGACGTGCTGCTGGTCTACCGCGTCGACCGGTTCTCCCGAAACCTCCGTGACATGGTCGTGCTGCTCGACGAACTGGACTCCGCCGGGGTGGTGTTCCGCAGTGCCACCGAGCCATTCGACACGTCCACCCCGATGGGCCGCATGCTGGTGCAGATGCTCGGCATGTTCGCCCAGTTCGAACGCGACACCATCATCGACCGCGTCATCGCGGGCATGGAACGCAAACACGCCAAAGGCAAATGGAAAGGTGGCAAACGCCCTTTCGGCTACCAGGTCGACAAAGCCACCCACGCTCTGATCGCCGACGAGCACGAGGCAGTGATCGTGCGGTTGATCTTCGACCTCTACACCCGCGAACGGCTCGGCACCCGCGGCATCGCCAAGGTCCTCAACGACCGTGGTCACCGCACCACCACTGGCGGACGATGGTCAGGGCACCAAGTCATCCGCGCCCTCAACAACCGCGTCTACCTCGGTGAACTCACCTTCCGGGAAACCACCGTGACCGGCGCCCACCCGCCCATCATCGAATCGACCGTGTGGGAGCAAGCCCAAGCCATCCTCGATGCGCGAGGCGAGTCCCATGCCCACCGCGCCGCCTCCGGTTCCGACTACGTCCTCACCGGGCGCCTGCGCTGCCCCAAGTGCGGCAAACCGATGATCGGCACCCGCGCCACCGGCCGCAACAAGACCTACCGCTACTACACCTGCTGGAACCTCGCCCGGTACGACGCCAGCAAATGCGACTACCGGCGACTCAACGCCAACGCCGTGGACGCAGCGATCCTCGACGCACTGGGCACCTTCTACCGCACCCGCCACGACCTGATCCGCGACATCATCACCCAGCAACAGAAACAGCACCGCGCCGCGCACGCCGACCGACAGGCCGAGATCAACGCCGTCGACGCCGAGATCACCAAGACCGAGGCAGCGATCGG
This sequence comes from Amycolatopsis rhizosphaerae, assembly GCF_007713715.1. Taxonomy (GTDB): domain Bacteria; phylum Actinomycetota; class Actinomycetes; order Mycobacteriales; family Pseudonocardiaceae; genus Amycolatopsis_E; species Amycolatopsis_E rhizosphaerae. Next base: position 11,243 of record NZ_VJWX01000180.1, on the reverse strand, counting down.
CCGCTACCTCACCGCCTTCGAACGCGGCATCATGGACGAGGAACTCGTCTCCGACCGACTCACCGACCTACGAGCCAAGACCAAACAACTCCGCGCCCGCCGCGACGAGCTGCTTCTGGCGTTGGACGACGAACCCACCGCACCCGAGCCCGAGACCCTCACCGCGATCGCCGATCACATCGCCGAGATCATCACCAGCGGCACCCACAACCAGATCAAAGCCCTCGTCGAAACGCTCATCGCCAAAGTGACCATCACCGGCCCCGACCGACTCATCCCCGTCTTCCGCGTCCCCCAACCCCGCGGCAACCACGAGGAACTGGCCCTACCAGCGGAAACGGCCTCAGACGGAGCGGTTCGCACAATGACCAAGTTGGTGGGCCGCCCGGGGCTCGAACCCGGAACCTATGGATTAAAAGTCCACAGCTCTACCAATTGAGCTAACGGCCCGCGCACGTAGTCTAGCCGGTGCTCGCAGCGCCTCGGCCACGCTGGGTGGTTGTTCCCCGTGTGGCCCCCGTCTCGGAGGCGTGTTGCGCCCGGGAGTCGCTCTTCTCCAGTTGCCGGAGGGTTTTCCGCAGCCAGGCCAGTTCGGCCTGGCTGGTGGCCTTGGCGATGGTGAGCATCCCCTGCCGGTACGGGTCGTCGAAGTCCTCCGCGCTGAGCGGGCGTCCGCGTTCGTAGAAGAAGCTGGTCGGTTCTTGGAGGAAGGTGAGGCGCCGGTGGAGGACGGCGGCTTCCGCGGCCGGGTCGTCAAGGTGGCGCAAGAAGGCCAGGACGACGTACCAGCGGTTCTCGTCGCTGATGTCGAGGTCTTCCGGTGCGCGTAGCCGTGCCCGCAGGGCGGTGCGTCCCGCGTCGGTGAGGGTGAGTACGTGGCGGGGTGCCGCGGCTTGGCCCGGTTCGGTGCAGCAGCCCGGCCTGCTCCATGCGTTTGATCTTGGGATACAGGGTTCCCTCGGCGATGGGGCGGATGTGCCCGGTGAGTGCTGCGATCCGGGTGCGCAGCTCGTAGCCGTGCGGCGATGTAGGTCGGACCGGAGGGGGATCGATGGCCATACCCGTGATCGCGCTGATGCTGTGCATCTTCTGCATCGGCACTGCCGAGCTCGTGGTGACCGGGCTGCTTCCGCAGCTTGCCGTCGACCTGCACGTCTCGGTCCCGTCCGCCGGTCTGCTCGTGACGCTGTACGCCGCCGGGCCGTCGTCGGCGGACCCGTCGTGACGGCGCTGACCACGAGGGTTCCTCGCAAGGCCCTGCTACTGGCACTGATGGGGCTGTTCGCGGCCGGCAACGTGATCGCCGTCGTCGCGCCTTCCTATGCATGGCTCGCGGTCGGCCGGGTGCTGAGCGCTCTGTCGCAGGGCACGTTCTTCGCGGTGTCCGTGATCGTCGCGCTGACCTTGGTGCCGCCCGAGAAGGCGGGCGTCACCATCGCGAATCTGGCCTTCGGGCTGAACCTGGCCACCGTGCTGGGCTCGCCGCTAGGCACGTTGCTGGGGCAGCATCTCGGCTGGCGCGCCGTTTTCGGCGTCATCGCGGTCGCCTCCGTGCTGTGTGCGGTGGCGCTGTGGCGAACGGCGCCGGCCGTCGCCGCCGACGGTGGCTCCGTAAGGGCCGAGTTCGCGGTCTTCCGCAACCCCGCGGTGTGGCAGTCGATCCTCATCACGACGCTGGCCCAGACGGGGCTGTTCGCGGTGATGACCTACATGGCCCCGCTGGTCACCGGCGTTTCCGGCTTCCCCGTGAGCTGGGTTTCGGTGCTGCTGCTGGTGTTCGGCGCCGGCTCGGCGCTGGGCAATTTCGCCGGGGGACGGCTGGCCGACGGTGGCTGCTGGGCTCCCTCGTCGCGTTGCTCACCGGACTGACGCTGAGTCTGCTCCTGCTCTGGCTGGTCCTGCCCTCGCGGGTGCTGACCCCGCCGGTCCTGCTCCTGTTCGGCGCGTTCGGCTTCTCGATCGTGCCCGGCCTGCAAGCGCGGATCATGCGCGGCACCACCGGGGCGCCCACCCTCGCGCTGTCGGTGAACGTCTCCGCGTTCAACATCGGAAACGGCCTGGGAGCGTGGCTCGGCGGGCAGGACATCGCGCTCGGGTTACCCGTCCGCTCGGTCGCGATCGTCGGCGCCGTGCTCAGCGCCGGTGGGCTGGCGGCGCTGGCTCTCGTGTGGGCTCGGGAAAGGAAGGCGGCCGAGCAGGCGCCGGCCCTAGAGCTTCACGGGGCGTCCGCGCCAGAGGGACACCACGGCAGCGAGGCCGGCGATGGTCGGCAGCAGGGTCAATATCCCGTACCCGAGCGGGAGGATGACCTTGTACGCCCCACCGCCCATGGTGAGATGCGCCAGGGAGAGGCAGGCGCCGACGACGAACACGATGGTCGCGGCCCCGCGGGCCCAGCGCTTGCGGGTGACCACTGCCCAGATCATCGGCAGCCAGCAGAGGATGCCGAGAACGCCGATGATCACAAGGTAGATCACGATGGCGTTCCGGTCGGCTTTCACGAGGTCGGGGCCCCAATCGGGGTAGGCCGCGCGCACGTGGTCCGCAACGGTGTCGACGGTGGCCACGTCCACGAGCGGGGCCAGCGTCGCGACCACGGTCAGGGCCAGGCCGAGCAACATGGCTCCCGGCCAACGCCGCCGGGTGGGGTTGTCAGTGGGTGTCGCCATGAGAAGCCAGCCCTTCCGGATGCTCCCGGGATATCATTCCTACGTTGTAGGTATACGTCTACAGCGTAGGTTTCGGCTACGGGAGCGCCTTGGCAGTGGTCAATCGCACACAGGGACAGTCGGCGGGACTCACCCGCGAACGGATCGGCCAGGCCGCGGTCGAACTGGTGGATCGGGACGGGCTCGAGCGGTTCGGCGTGCGGCGGCTGGCCGCTGAACTGGGGGTGGACCCGATGTCGATCTACAACCACGTCAAGGGCAAGGCCGCGCTCCTCGACACGGTTTCCGCGACGGTCCTCGCCGAGACCGGGGCCGAACTGGGCTCCGCGCCTCCCGGCGGCGACTGGATCGATGTCGCCCGCGGGATGGCCCACGCCTACCGCGAGCTGGCACACCGGCATCCCCGCGTGTTCCCGTTGCTGACCACGCGGGCCCAGACCTCGCCGGTCGCCCTCGCCGCCCTCGAACAACTCGCGGCGGCCATGCGCCGTGAAGGTGTTCCGGACCGGGTCGTCGCCGATGCGCCGTTGCTCCTGTTCGGCTTCCTCAACGGCTATCTGCTCGCCACGCTGAGTGCGGCCTCGGAGGCCGTCTCCCCTGACCTGCTCCTCGCGGAATACCCGACGATGGCCGCGCTCGCCCCTTTGCAGGCCGGTTTCGGCTCCCGGGAGGAGTTCGACCGCATGCTGGAGACCGTGCTCGGCGGAATCCGGGCCGCGGCCGGGGAGCGGTAGCGCGGGCCGGGGCATTGGTGCTTTTGAGTTCATTTTCTGGAACGAGCCGCATCCGGGTCTCGTTTACGGCAAGATCGGGCCGCTCGCCTTGACCTGAAGGACCCGGGAGGAACGTCGATGCCTCGGTTGGACGGGCCGGTGCAGGCGCTGGCCCGTGGGGACGCGGAGCGACTGCTGGCCGAGTCGGCCAACAAGCCCCACGAGGGCCGGGTGTACGACTACTACCTGGGCGGGACCTCGAACTACGCCGCGGACCGGCTGTTCGCGCAGCGCCAGATCGCGACGCTGCCGGACCTGCCGTGGGCGGCCCGCCAGAACCGAGGTTTCGTGGGCAGGGCCGTCCGGCACCTGATCGCGCGCGGGATCCGGCAGTTCATTGACCTCGGGTCCGGTTTCCTCGTCGACGGCACCGTCCACCAGGTCGCCGAACAGTACGCGCCGGGAGAATGCCGCGTCGTCTACGTCGACCACGATCCGCTGGTCAGCGACCGGACGTACCGGCTTCTGCAGCAGACCGGGCAGTTGGAGCGCAACCGCTCGGTCAACGGGGATCTCCTGCGCCACGAGGAACTGTGGGAAGCGGTCCTCGGCTCCCGGCTGATCAACCCGCGCCGTCCGGTCGGCCTGCTGATGACCGCGGTACTGCACTTCGTGCCCGACGAGGCCAACCCGCACCCCTCGGTGGCGTTCTTCCGCGACCAGGCCACCGCGGGCTCGGGGCTCGCGATCTCCCACATCACCACCGACGGCATGTCCGCGCAGGCCAGGGCGAAGCTGGAGGCGGTGGCCAAGGACTACGACCAGACCACCTCGCCGATGATCACTCGCCACCGCGGCGAACTGCTCGCGTTCTTCGGGGACTGGCCGCTGGTGCAGCCGCCGGGCCTGGTGTGGACGCCCGAGTGGACCACTCCCGAGTCCGGTGCGGTGGTGGTGCCCGAAGATCCCTCCCGCGCCCAGGGCGTGGCCGGGCTGGCGTGGAAGCCCTGAGGTGTTCAGTCCGCGGTGACGCGGGCGGTACGGCGGAGCCAGAACAGCCCGATCACCGGCAGCACCAGCGGGATGAACAGGTAGCCCTCGCCGTAGCCGGACCACACGGTCGCGTCCGGGAACGCGGCGGGGTCGAACACGCTGAGGGTGCCGACGGCCAGCACACCGAGCAGTTCGACGCTGCACGAGACCAGCGCCACGGTCCACGAGGTGGAGCCCTTCCTGGCGAGGGCCACGGTGGCGACGATGTAGATCACGGCCGCCAGCGCCGACAGCAGGTAGGCCAGCGGCGCCTCGTGGAACTTGGTGGCGATCTGGACCGCGGCCCGCGAGGTCGCGGCCAGCGCGAAGATCGCGTAGACGGCGACCAGTACCCGGCCCGGCCCGGTCGCGGTGTTCTTCGTCTCAGGCACTGGCACCTCCCCAGATCTGGTGCAGGCGCAACACCATGACCGGGATGGCCACGCAGGCGATGCCGAGGATCACCGTGCTGGACCGGCTGCGTTCGGCCAGCGCCCAGGCGGCACCGGCGGGGATGATCACGAGCGAGCCGATCAGATAGGCCAGGAACGTCACCAGGCTGCCGGGGTGGTGGCCGCCGATCAGCAGCACCACGCCGATCACCAGTTGGACGACCAGCAGCAGCTCGACCAGGCCGAGCGCGGCGAGCAGGGGCCGTCCGGGCTCGCGGTCGCGGGCGGCGAGCAGGAAGCTCCAGGCCGCGACGACGAGGGCGCAGACCGCCACCGCCACCCCGAAACCTGAAATCACGGACGGTAGCTTAGCCCGGGCTCCGTCCGGACCGGCGCGAGGCCCTCGCGCCCGATGTCCACAAAGGACCGCGATCCCGTTCTACTCAGGGGTGTTTACCAACCGATCGGATGACATCACGTTCACTTGACCGGAGTACGCGCGCTTGATTACCTTGTGTCATCACGTATCAGCGAGGATGGACCGTCGCCCAGGCCGCGGTCCGGGTTATGGTCGATGCCGGTGTGCGGAACGCGTACACCGTGCCCGCTGACTCCTTTCTGGAGCTCCTCGACGCGATCCAGCTCGAACCCCTCATGCGGCTGGTCGCCGCGCGGCACGAGTCCGCGGTGGCCTTCATGGCCGAGGCCGAGGGCAAGCTGCGCGACCGGCCGGCCCTGCTGCTCGGCAGCCGGGGACCGGGCGTGTACCACTTCGCCACCGGACTGCACACCGCGTGCGAGGACGAGACCCCGCTGATCGTGCTGCTCGCCGACCCGCCGTCGATGAACCTCGTCGGCGGCGGTGACGACGAGCTGGACCAGTTGGCCTTCTTTCGCCCTTTTGCGAAGTGGCTCGCCAGGGCCACCACCCCCGGCGAAGTGCCGGTGCTGCTCGCCCAGGCGCTCACGGAGGTCCAGCGAGGCCGGCGCGGACCCGCCGTGCTCGCCGTCCCGGCCGACGTCTGGGGCGCCCCGTTCGATGCCCCCCTGCCCGCACCCGAACCGCCACCGGAGCGGTCGGGTGCGTTGCTGCGCTCGGCCGACGAGGTCGCCGGGCTGCTGGCGGACTCCCGCTACCCGGTGGTGATCGCGGGCAGCCGTGCGCGCCAGGCCCGCGACGAGCTGATCGTCGCGGCCGACAAGCTCGGCCTGTCCGTGTACAACGCCTACCGGCGGCAGGACGCCTTCCCCGAGAACCACGCCCGGTACGCGGGGCACCTCGGGATCGGCATCCCGCCCCGGCAGTTGGACGCGCTCGCGCGGGCGGACCTGGTGCTTTCCCTCGGCGCCCGGCTCGACGAGGTCACCACCCAGAACTACCGGTACCCGGGTCCCAGCCAGACCCTCGTGGTCATCGGGCCCAACCCGCTGCCGACCCGCCGCCGCGGCCTGACCGTCCGGATCGACTGCGAGATCGGCCCGTTCCTCCGCGAGCTGTGCGCGGTCGCGGAGCCGAGGACACGGCGCAGTTCCGCGGCCAACGCGGGGACCCACACGTTCATGACCCCGCCGGACACCCGCGGCAACGCGTTGGTGCACCCGGCCGAGGTGGTGCGCGCGGTGCGCAAGGTGGTGCCCGAGGACACCATCGTGGCCGCCGACTCCAGCAACTTCGCCGGTTTCGTGCACCGGTACTGGTGCTTCACCGCCCCGCACACCCAGCTCGGGCCCTCGGCCCGTGCGATGGGGTACGCGGTACCCGCCGCGGTCGCCGCGAAGCTCGCCGCGCCCCAGCGCACGGTGGTCGCCATGGTGGGGGACGCCAGCGCGATGATGACCGGCCAGGAGCTGGAGACCGCGGTGCGGTACCGGGTGCCGATAATCGTCGTGGTGATCCAGAGCGGTATCTACGGCGAGATCGCGATGCACCAGGCCCGTACCCACGGGCGGCTGTCGGGCGTTTCGCTCGGCATCATCGACTTCGCGTCGTGGGCGCGTTCCTTCGGCGCGGTGGGCTACACGGTCGAATCGCCCGAACAACTCGAACCCACGGTGAGCAGGGCACTGCACCACCAGCGGCCGACGGTGATCGACGTGCGCACCGACCCGGACGTGGTCGCGCCCGACATCCGGCTCAGTGCGCTGTTCCCGCGGACTCGCCCGAACTGAACCATTTCCGCGAGGCGGGGGCGGGGTCCGCTCGCGTTTTCCCCGCCGCTCACGTACGTTGAAATTTCCTTGCTGCGTATCGAAACGTGAAAACTGGTCTCTTCATATGTCTCTGGAAACTCCGGTACGGAAACCAAAACCGATCATTTCCGGCACGAGGTCGTTGTCCGAGCACGTCACGGTCAAGGTTTTCGTGCTGCTGCCGCTGCTGGCCCTGGCCGCGGCGGTGCCCTTCGCCTGGGGTTGGGGGTTGAGCTGGCTGGACATCGGCCTCGGCGCGTTCTTCTTCGTCGTGTCCGGGCTCGGTGTCACGGCCGGATACCACCGCTACTTCACGCACGGCTCGTTCAAGACCGGCCGGGCGCTGCGCGTCGCGCTCGCGATCGCCGGGAACCTCTCCGCCCAGGGGCCGGTCACCACCTGGGTGGCCGACCACCGGCGCCACCACGCCTTCTCCGACCGCGTGGGCGATCCGCACTCTCCGTGGCTGTTCGGTACCGGTCCGAAGGCGCTGGCACGGGGCTTCTGGCACGCCCACATGGGCTGGCTGTTCGAACGCGACGTGACCAACGCCGAACGGTTCGCGCCGGACCTGCTCGCCGACCGCGACATCCGCGCCGTCGACCGCCTGTTCCCGCTGTGGGTGGCGCTGACCTTCCTGCTCCCCGGCGTGCTCGGCGGCCTGCTGACCTGGTCGGTCTGGGGCGGGGTGACGGCCTTCTTCTGGGCCGGGTTCGTGCGGGTCGCGCTGCTGCACCACGTGACCTGGTCGGTCAACTCGATCTGCCACATGATCGGGGAGCGCCCCTACGCGAGCCGGGACCGGGCGGCGAACTTCTGGCCGCTGGCGATCTTCTCCTTCGGCGAGGCCTGGCACAACCTGCACCACGCGGACCCCACCTGCGCCCGGCACGGGGTGGGGCGCGGGCAGATCGACATCACCGCCCGGCTGATCTGGATCTTCGAAAGGCTCGGCTGGGTCCGCCAGGTGCGCTGGCCGACACCCGATCGGCTTCGACGGTTGGCGTTCCGGCCGGATCTGTGATGTACTGATGGTGGTCTCAAGCTTTTGTGTTCGTGTTTACCCACGCTCGCAAGACTTAGCGGGCGTAGTGGTTCCCCCTTTGGGAGAGCAAACCGTCTCGTAGTGACCCGGGGCATCGGCACGGTGTTCTCGTTTTGTTTGCTGTATTTGGAGATATCTTTTATGGTTCAGGGCACTGTGAAGTGGTTCAACTCCGAGAAGGGGTTCGGCTTCATCACTCCCGACAACGGTGGTGGCGACGTGTTCGTGCACTACTCCGAGATCCAGGGCAACGGGTTCCGTAGCCTGGAGGAGAACGCGCGCGTGCAGTTCGAGATCGGCCAGGGCCAGAAGGGCCCGCAGGCGACCTCGGTCAGCATCATCTGACACAAGCTTTCGACAAGGAGCCCCCGCCTCGACGAGGCGGGGGCTCCTGCCGTACCCGGTAGGTGTGAGGTGGCGCACAGCATGCCTGTCGGTGTTTTTCCCCCAACGCAATCCCGGCTCGCCGACGGCATCGGACAAGACACATATCAATAACGCCTTTGTCCGGCGCCGGTCCATCTTCCCTGTTCCGGCAGGGAAAGCGCAGGAGTCGATGGCGGTGCTCGCGGCGCCTCGGATACCTTCATGCGGGTGGTCTCCGGGCGAGGGGTGGATTTGATGACGAGCACCGCGACGCGGCCTGGGGGGCCGGGCGCACCCGTGACGGAGCAGCCTCCGGCGCCGGCGCCCGTCGGCTCGCCTGAGGCTACTCGTACCGGTTTCGCCGGGCTGATCGAGTTGCCGGTCGCCGCGGCCCGCGGCCTGATGCGCTCGGTGCGCACGAGCCCGGGCAGGCTGACCGTGATCGGCAGCGCACTGGTACTGCTGACGCTGCTCACCGGCCTGGTCGGCACCGTCATGGTGCAGGGCAAGCAGAGCACCCTCAGCGACCTGACCGAGCATCGCGAACCGCTGACGGCCGCCTCCCAGGAGGTGTACCGCTCGCTTTCGGACGCCGATGCCACCGCCGCAAGCGCTTTCCTGGTGACCGGGACGGAACCGCAGGACCTGCGCAACCGGTACGACGTGGACATCGCCCGCGCGGGCGCGGCACTGGCCAAGGCCGCGTCGGACGCGGAGGGCGTCGCCGACGCCGCGGCGAAGGTCGACGTGATCAGCCGCAACCTGCCCGTCTACACCGGCAAGATCGAGACGGCGCGCACCAACAACCGGCTGGGCTTCCCGGTCGGCGCCTCCTACCTGCGCGAAGCGTCGAACCTGATGCGGACGACGATCCTGCCCGCCGCGGCGGATCTCTACCGCATCGACACCGCGAGGCTGGTCGCCGAGCAGGACGACGCCCGGGGCTTCCCGTGGTTCACCATGGCGCTGCTGGTGGTCCTGCTCGCCGCGCTGATCGCGACGCAGGTGTACCTGACCCGGCGCACCAACCGGTTGCTCAACATCGGACTGGTGGTCGGCACCTGCGCGATGGTGATCGCGCTGCTGTGGGGTTCGGTCGCGCTGATCGTGCAGAGCGTGCTGGTCGGCGGCGGCAGGGACGACGGCAGTCATCCGGTGGACGTGCTCGTCCAGGCGCGCAGCGGTGCCGTGCAGGCGCGTGCCGACGAACTGCTCACGCTGGTCGCCCGGGGTGACGGGGCAGGCTACGAGCAGGATTACAAGTACCTTTCGCCGGTCGTCGGTTCGCTGTTGAAGCAGGCCAAGGACGTGATGACCGGGGACGCGGCCAAACAGATCGATGTGGCGCTGGCCGCCGTGAACGACTGGCAGACCGCGCACAAGGACGTCCGTGCCAAGGACAACGGCGGTGACTACGCCACCGCGGTGAAGCAGGCGATGGACGCCTCGCAGGTGAACGGCCCCGCCGCTTCCTTCGCCAAACTGGACGACGCGCTGGTCAAGGCGATCAACATCGGACGGCAGAACTTCCTGGACGAGACCTCGAGCGGGGGTCGGGCCCTGACCCTGCTGGCCCCGGGTGTGGCGGTGCTGTCCGTCGTCGCCGCCGCGGGCGTGACGATAGGTATCCGTGACCGGCTGAGGGAGTACCGGTGAGCACACGAAGAAGGTTCGGCGCCCTGGTCGCGGCGCTCGCCCTGCTGGCCACCGGCTGTGCGGGAGCGGGTATCCCGGTCGATCCGGCGCCGGTCGGCACCGTCGGGCAGCCGCAGCCCGCGAACGTCGGCGGTGCGGACCCGACGAGCAGCGGGCCGAACTCGGGTGGTTGCAACACCGACAGCCTGCCGCCGAGCTCGTCCATCACGTCCGGCTCCACGATGGCGAAGATCCAGCGCCGCGGCCGCCTGATCGCCGGGGTCGACCAGACCACTTACCTGTTCGGGTTCCTCAACCCCGCCAACGGCAATCTCGAAGGGTTCGACATCGAGATCGTCAAGGCCATCGCGACCGCGCTCTTCGGGAGCTGGCAGGGGCACGTCCAGTGGATCACGATTCCCTCCTCGGAGCGGGAGAACGTCCTCAAGTCCAATGCCGTGGACATCGTGGTGCGGACCTACAGCATCACCTGTGCCCGGTTGAAGGACGTGAACTTCTCGGCCGCCTACTACCAGGCGGGCCAGCGGGTGCTCGTGCCGAAGGACTCCGCCGTCAAGGGACTCGACGATCTCGGGGGCAAGAAGGTCTGCGCCGCCAAGACGTCCACCTCGCTGAGCACCATCGCCAAGGCCGCTTCGAAGCCGATCCCGGTGTCGGTGAGCAACTGGTCCGACTGCCTGGTGATGCTGCAGCAGGGACAGGTGGACGCCATTTCCACCGATGACGTCATCCTGGCCGGGATGGCCAAGCAGGACCCGAACGTCGCCGTGGTCGGCAGCCCGTTCACCAAGGAGCTGTACGGGGTGGGGATCCCGAAGGGCCAGGAGGACATGGTCCGGTTCGTCAACTCGGTGCTGGAGTCGGTGAAGAGCAACGGAACCTGGCAGACGAACTACGACCAGTGGATCGCGCCCGTGCTCGGGCACGCGTCCCCGCCGACCGTTTCCTACAGTGGGGGTTAAGTGATGTCCGAAGAGCCTCGTCGCCCCCGGCACGCCGCGCCGGACAACGAGCCCGTTTCGGGACAGCTCGACGAGCACCGCGACACGGGGTGGACGCGGTCGCCGAACGAGCTCACGGGCTCGGGGCCCTCGCCGTCGCCGTCGGGCCCGCCACCGGCACCGGCACCCGGGACGGCCTCGCGACCGGCACCGGGGGCACCGCCGCCGATGTCCGAGCG